>CAZEVP010000097.1:0-9750 GCA_964515735.1 uncultured Verrucomicrobiaceae bacterium
GCACGGCGAGCTGCCGTTCATCATGGTCAGCAGCCGCGGCGAGCGCGACTACGTGCTGAAGGCGGTACAGGCCGGCGTCAACGACTACCTCGGCAAACCATTCAAGGCCGAGGCGCTGGTGGCCAAGGTCAACAAGGTGCTCGGCCGCGCGGCGCAGGCACCAGTACCGACGCAGGCCCGCGCCTCCGGCGCCACGCAGGGCATCGCCGGCGCCAGCATCGCGGTGCTGACCGGCGGCGGCTTCGGCGCGGCGCCGGAAGCCCCGCCGGCGCGCGCGGCCGCGCCGAAGAAGGCGGTGGCGCGCGGACAGGCACAGCTCAACTTCGCCGGCTTCACCGCTCAGTGCGTGATCAAGGACATCTCGCTGCAGATGATGAGCGGCGTCATGAAACGCGAGGCGCAGCTGCCGGCCATCCTCGAACCGGTGGTGATCTCGATCGTCGAGAATGAAGGCAAGGACGTGGCGCGGCTGAACGGCTACGTACACGGCCTGCAGGCCGGCGAGAACCGCATCGACAGCCCGATCCTGAAGGTCTCGATCCGCTTCGTCGACGACGACCCGGCCAAGCTGGAGATGCTGTCGCGCTATATCGAGAAGCTGTAACCCCCGATGAGCAAACCATTTTCCCAGGCCTGCGAGAACAACAAGCGGCCGATCCTCGAAGTGCTGCAGCGCCACTTCCGCGACGTGCGCTCGGTGCTGGAGATCGGCAGCGGCACCGGCCAGCACGCCGCCTTCTTCGCCGCGCAACTGCCGCAGCTGCGCTGGCAGCCGAGCGATCTGGCGGAGAACCTGCCCGGCATCGAGGCGTGGCGCGCCGAGGCGGCGCTGCCGAACCTGCTGCCGCCACAGGTGCTGAACCTCGATGACGATGCATGGCCGGCGGGGCCGTTCGACGCCCTGTTCTCCGCCAACACGCTGCACATCGTCGGCTGGCCGCAGGCCGAGCGGCTGATCGCCGGCGCCGGCCGCCTGCTCGGCCCGGGCGGCCTGCTGGTGCTGTACGGCCCGTTCAACGAGGGCGGCCGCTTCACCAGCGCCAGCAACGCCGACTTCGACCGCTGGCTGCGCGCACGCGACCCGCGCTCCGGCATCCGCGACGTCGAGGCGGTCGCCGATGCCTGCGGCCGCGCCGGTTTCGAGCCGGTCGAGCAGTGCGCGATGCCAGCCAACAACCGCACACTGGTCTGGCGCCGGGCCGGGTGATGGCCCGTATTGACGTCGCCAATACCCGCGCGTCAGAGTGACCGCCGTTTTTGCCGTGGATCCGTCCCGATGACCTACTGCGTCGCCATGCGCCTTCGCGAAGGGCTGGTATTCGCCGCCGACACCCGCACCAACGCCGGCGTCGACCACATCGCCCACTTCCGCAAGATGCACGTGTTCGAACGCCGCGGCGAGCGCTCGATCGTGCTGCTGACGGCCGGCAATCTGGCGACCTCGCAGGCGGTGATCTCGTGGCTGTGCGAACGCACCCAGCACGAGGACGCCACCAACCTCTACTCGGTCGGCTCGATGTTTCACGCCGCCGAACTGGTCGGCAACACCATCACCGAGGTGGTGGCGCGCAACGTCGGCAACCAGCAGTGCGCCGGCATCGACTTCGGCTGCAACGTGCTGCTCGGCGGCCAGATCGCCGGCGAGCGGCCGCGGCTGTTCCACGTCTACCCGCAGGGCAACTTCATCGAGGCGACCGAGGACACGCCGTTCTTCCAGATCGGCGAGGTCAAGTACGGCAAGCCGATCCTCGACCGCATCATCGGCTACGACACGCCGCTGAACCGCGCCACCAAGTGCACGCTGATCTCGTTCGACTCGACCATCCGCTCCAACATGTCGGTCGGCCTGCCGATCGACTTCGCGGCCTACCGCGAGGACAGCTTCGAGCTGCGCATCGAGCGCATCGCCGAGAACGACGAGTACTTCAACAGCCTGCGCCAGGCCTGGGGCAGCGGCCTGCGCAGCCTGTTCGACGAACTGCCCTGAGCACCGCTCGTCCCGTTTTCCACACCTCCCGCCGATCGCCGTGGCCTTCCGACCGTGGCCCTGTTTACACTCCGTCCCTGCCCGGCGCCCACCGCCGGCCGGCGCGCCGCGCCCTTCACCGACACCCACCGACAAACGACACAGGGACTTGAGCCATGGGCGACATCTACGCCGCACCCTCCTCCACGCTGACCGAAACCACCGCCATCGACCAGGGCTCGCTCGACCGCGCCATCGCCGGTGATTACCGCTTCGAGATCGGCGCCACGCTCAGTGAGGCGTGGGCCAGAACGAAAGGGGCGAAGTGGAAGATCCACCTCGCACTGCTGCTCTACATGGTGCTCTACCTGGTGATCATGGGCGTCTCGATGCTGATCGTCGGCCTGCTGTTCGGCAGCGCCGCCGTGACCGGCAGCGAGCCGGTCGGCCTCGCCGCCACCATCGCCGGCAGCGTGATTCCGCAGTTGCTGATCACGCTGCTGGCGACACCGCTGGCAGCCGGCCTCGCCATGATCGGCATCCGTCGCGCGGTCGACGCGCCGTTCGGCCCCGGTCAGGTGCTGGCCTATTTCCACCGCATGTTGCCGCTGTTCGTCACCCAGCTGCTGATGATGCTGCTGATCGTGATCGGCTTCCTGCTGCTGATCCTGCCCGGCATCTACCTCTCCATCGCCTACGTGCTGGCGATGCCGCTGGTGGTCGAGAAGAACCTCGGCCCGTGGCAGGCGCTGGAGGCGTCGCGCAAGGCGATCGGCAAGCGCTGGTTCGCCGTGTTCGGCTTCTTCATCGTGCTGACCCTGATCAACATCGTCGCCGCGATCCCGCTGACGATCGGCCTGATCTGGACGCTGCCGATGTCGCTGATCGCCTACGGCATCCTCTACCGCAACGTGTTCGGCGTCGAAGCCGCCAACCGCGCCTGACGGCGGCCCGCGCCGCCGTCCCCGCATGACCATCGACACGCTGCTCCAGGTCGAGACCCCGGAGGGGATCGACCTGCAGGCCGATCTCGCCGGCCCGGTGCCGCGCGCCCTCGCCTACGCCGTCGACATCGGCCTGCGCTCGCTGCTGATCGGGCTGATCTGGCTGGCGCTGATCCCGTTCGGCCGCGCCGGCATCGGCGTCATCCTGCTGCTGTCGTTCCTGCTGGAGTGGTTCTACCCGGTGGTCTTCGAGCTGTGGCGCGACGGCCAGACGCCGGGCAAGAAGCTGTTCGGGCTGGCCGTGGTCAACGACGACCTGACGCCGGTGCGGGCCGGCCCGTCGACCGTGCGCAACCTGCTGCGCGCCGCCGACTTCCTGCCGTTCGCCTACCTCGGCGGCCTGATCGCGATGGCGGCCAGCCGCCGCTTCCAGCGCCTCGGCGATATCGCCGCCGGCACGCTGGTGGTCCACCGGCTGCCGCGCCGGCAGGCGCCGACACTGCCCGAGGCCGCGCCGGTGGCGCCGCCGCTGGCGCTGACGCAGCAGGAGCAGATCGCCGTCATCGAGTTCACGCAGCGCCACCGCCAGCTCAGCGGCGACCGCCAGCGCGAACTGGCCGGCCTGACCGGCGACCTGACCGGCGCGCACGGGCAGGCGGCGGTCGAGCGGCTGCGCGGCATCGGCCTGTGGCTGCTCGGAGCGCGCTAGTGCCGACACCCGCCGTACCGGGACGGAACCCGCGATGAGACAGGCTCCATGAAACACTCACCATGAAACAACACGACTTCGAGGCCCGCCACGCGCCGCTGTGGCAGCAGCTGGAGCGCTGGCTGCAGCCCGCCGACGGCGAGCGGCCGGGGCCGGCGCCCGACGACTTCCCGGCCCGCTACCGCGAGCTCTGCCACCAGCTGGCGCTGGCCCGGCAGCGCCGCTACGGCAGCCATCTGGTGACGCGGCTGAACGAGCTGGTGCTGCGCTGCCACCACCGGCTCTACCGCCATCGCGATCGCGGCCGCGCGCTGTGGCTGCGCTTCCTGCTGATCGACTTCCCGCTGGCGCTGCGCGCCAACGGCCGGCTGGTGGCGCTGGCCGCCGCGCTGCTGTTCGCGCCGGCGCTGCTGCTCGGCCTCGGCTGCTACCTCGACGAGGAGCTGGTCTACAGCGTGCTGTCGCCGGCGCAGGTCGCCCGGTTCGACGCCATGTACGAGCCGGGCCAGCACCGCCTCGGCCGCGAGCGCGAGGCCGACACCGACCTGCTGATGTTCGGCTACTACATCAAGAACAACATCGGCGTCGGCTTTCGCAGCTTCGCCGGCGGCATCCTGTTCGGCGTCGGCACGCTGTTCTTCATGGTCTACAACGGCGCCATGTTCGGCGCCGTCGCCGGCCACCTGACCCGGGTCGGCTACAGCGAGACCTTCTGGCCGTTCGTCATCGGCCACGGCGCCTTCGAGCTGACCGCCATCGTCTTCTGCGGCGCCGCCGGCCTGAAGCTCGGCGCCGCGCTGATCGACCCCGGCCCGCTGCGGCGCGGCCCGGCGCTGCGGCTGGCCAGCCGCGAGGCGGTGGTCATCGTCTACGGCGCCGCGCTGATGCTGGTGGTGGCCGCGTTCCTCGAAGCGTTCTGGTCGTCGAACGCCGATCTGCCGATCGCCACCAAGCTCGGCGTCGGCGCGTCGCTGTGGCTGCTGGTGCTGCTCTACTGCGGCTTCGCCGGTCGGCGCACACCGGATGGCGCGCGCCATGCGGCTTGACCGCGTCGCCGTCGCGCTGCGCGCGCGCTCGCCGTGGCAGGCGATCGACCTCGGCACGGCGCTGGCGCGGCACTGGTGGTGGCCGCTGTTCATCGCCTGGACGGTGCCGGCGGCGCTGCTGTTCGCGCTGCTGGCGCTGCTGCTGCCGACGCCGTGGCTGTGGAGCCTGAGCCTGCTGGTGTGGTGGCTGAAACCGGTGTGGGACTGCTTTCCGCTGCTGATCGTCAGCCGCCGGCTGTTCGGCGAAACCCTGTCGCCGCAACAGGCGTGGCGGCAGGCGCCGCGGCTGCTCGGGCGCGAGGCGCTGGCGTGGCTGAGCTGGCGCCGGCTGTCGCTGAACCGCTCGGCCGAGCTGCCGGTGACACTGCTGGAGCAGCTGCGCGGCCGCGAGCGCCGGCGCCGTCTCAACCTGCTGCGCGCGCCCCACGGCAGCGCCGCCGGCTGGCTGACGATCACCGGCGTCCATCTGGAGATGGCGATCGGCTTCGGCCTGATCGGGCTGGTGGCGATGCTGCTGCCGGAGCCGGTCGACGTCGACTGGTTCGAACTGTTCACCAGCGACGAGCGCGGCTGGCAGATCGCGCTGGCGGCGCTGTCGCTGGCCGGCTCGGCGCTGGTGGCGCCGTTCTACACCGCCGCCGGTTTCGCGCTCTACATCAACCGCCGCGTCGAGCTGGAGGGGTGGGACATCGAGGTGCGCTTCCGCCAGCTGGCGGCGCGCCGCGCGCTGCCGGCGATGCGCGCCGCCGCGCTGCTGCTCGGGCTGGCATTGCTGTGGCAACCGCCGGCGCCGCTGTGGGCCGCCGATGACGCGGCGACCGCTGCAGAACCGGCGCGGCAGGCGGTGCGCGAGCGCATCGACGCGGTGCTGGATTCGCCCGATTTCGGCCGCAGCGAGACGGTGACGCGCTGGCGGCTGCAGGACGCCGACGACGACGAGACCTTCGAGCCGCCGCAGTGGCTGATCGACCTGCTCGACGGCATCGGCCTCATCGACGGCGACTGGACCGTGACCGTCGCGCAGGCGCTGAAATACCTGCTCGGGCTGTTGCTGCTGGCGGCGCTGATCTGGTGCGGCTGGCACTACCGCGACGCGCTGCGGCGCTGGCGGCCGGGCGCCGCCCCCCGCCGGCGCGCCACCGCCGCGCCGGCGCAGCTGTTCGGGCTGGAACTCGATACCGGGACGCTGCCGGACGACCCGCTGGCGACGGCGCAGGTGCTGTGGCCGCAGCAGCCGCGCGCGGCGCTGGCACTGCTGTACCGCGCCGCGCTGATGCAGCTGCTGGCGCGCGGCTGCCCGCTGCGCGACCACCACACCGAGGCCGAGTGCGCGCGGCTGGCCGCCGCCCACCTGCCGGCGCCGGCGGCGGCGCTGTTCGCCGAGCTGACCGGCCTGTGGCAGCGGCTCGCCTACGCCCACCGGCTGCCCGGCGACGAGGAGATGGCGCAACTGTGGCGGCGCTGGCCGCAGGCATTCGCCGGCGCACCGGAGCGCGCCGATGTATAGGGTGGCGCTGACGCTGCTGGTCGCGCTGCTGGCGGCCCTGGTCTGGTATCTGTCGTCGCGGCTCGAACCGTACGAGACCACCATCGACAGCGGCTACAGCGCCGCCGCCCGGCGCGACCCGCTGCTGGCCCTGACGCGCTTTCTCGACGACGGCCGCGACATCCGCCGCGCCGACAGCGCGGCCCGCCTCGGCGACCTGAGCGCGGTCGGCACCGTGATCGCCACCGATGCCAACCACCTCTACAGCGAGCGCCAGATCGAACGGGTGCTCGACTGGGTCGCCGATGGCGGCCACCTGATCGCCGCCACCGGCGACACCGACAGCCCGCTGCTGGCCCATTTCGGCGTCGAACTGGCGCAGCGCGAAGAGCAGACGCGGGAGCAGCAGCTGGAGGCGCTGCGCGAGCGGCTGCGGCAGCTCGACACCAAGGCGGCGCCGGAGGCCGCACCGACGCTGGCACTGGAGTTCGACGGCGAGGCCGCGCCGATCGACATCGCGCTGTGCGACTGCCGCGACCTGCTGTTCGGCGGCGCCGACGACGCCGGCGCCGAACAGCCCGAGCCGCTCTACGCCGCCGGCTTCGGCGACCGCACCCAGTTCCTGCAGTACGAGTACGGCGACGGCCTGATCACCTTCGCCGCCGAGCTGGACTTCTGGCACAACGACGCCATCGGCCGCCACGACCACGCCTACCTCGCCGACCGGCTGATCGACGGCGATGTGGTGCTGCTCAGCGCCGCCCGCACGGCGCCGCTGCCGGCGCTGATCTGGCGCGCGGCGCCGGAGCTGGTGACGGCGCTCGGCCTGCTGCTGGCGGCGTGGCTGTGGCACCGCGCCGCCCGCTTCGGCCCGCTGCGCGACAGCGAGACGGCGCCGCGCCGCGCGCTGGCCGAACACCTGCTGGCCAGCGCCCGCTATCAATGGCGGCAGCGCCAGCTGGCGCCGCTGCTGCGGCAGGTGCGCGACGAGCTGGCGGCGTGCGGCGCCGAACTGCCGCCGGACACCGACCCCGCCACCCCCGAACGGCTGTGCGCCACCGTCACCGACCTACAACATCTGGACCGGACCCTGCGATGACTGCCTCCACGCCCCTGCCCCCCGAACTCTCCTTCGATCAGGCCGCCGCCGCGCTGCAGCGGCTGCGCGAGCGCATCAACGCCGCGCTGATCGGCCAGCCGCAGGTGGTCGATCAGGTGCTGGCGGCGCTGCTGGCCGGCGGCCACGTGCTGCTGGAAGGGGTGCCGGGCCTCGGCAAGACGCTGCTGGTGCGCGCGCTGGCGGCCTGCTTCGCCGGCGAATTCCGCCGCATCCAGTTCACCCCCGACCTGATGCCGGCCGACGTCGCCGGCCACGCGCTGTACGACATGGCCGAGGGGCGCTTCCGCATCCGCCGCGGCCCGGTGTTCACCAACCTGCTGCTGGCCGACGAGATCAACCGCGCGCCGGCCAAGACGCAGGCGGCGCTGCTGGAGGTGATGCAGGAGCGGCAGGTGACGATCGAGGGCACGACGCAGCCGGTGCCGCGCCCGTTCATGGTGCTGGCGACGCAGAACCCGATCGAGCACGAGGGTACCTACCCGCTGCCGGAGGCCGAACTCGACCGCTTCCTGCTCAACATCCGCATCGGCTACCCCGAACACGACGACGAGGTGGCGATCGCGCGCGCCATCGCCGGCCGCCTCGACGCCGATGCGCCGCAACCTCCGCTGCTCGACGCCGCCGGCATCGAGGCGCTGCAGCGCGCCGCCGCCGGCGTCACCGTCGACGACCAGATCTACGACTACGCGGTGCGGCTGGTGCGGGCGACGCGCGAACAGCACGGCCTGCGCAACGGCGCCGGCACCCGCGGCGCGATCGCGCTGATCGGCGCCGCGCGCGCCTGGGCGCTGCTGCGCGGCGCCGACTTCGTGCTGCCCGACGACATCAAGGCGGTGGCGCTGCCGGCGCTGCGCCACCGCGTCGCGCTGTCGGCCGAGGCCGAACTCGACGGGCTCGATGCCGACACGCTGCTGACCGCGCTGTTCGAGACCGTGGAGGCGCCGCGCCAGTGAGGCCGTCGCGCCAGCTGTTGAATGCCCTGCTGCTGCTCGCCGGCACCGGCCTGCTGCTGGCGCTGGCGCGACTGCTGTTCGCGCTGCCGGCGGCACCCTCGTTCACATTGCCTGCGGCGCTCGGCCTGCTGTGGTGGCTGGCACTGGCGCTGCTGCTCGGCGCCGCGCTGGTCGATGCGCTGCGGCGCGACGCGCTGACGGCGCTCGGCGTCGAACGCCAGCTGCCGGACAACCTGTCGCTGGCCAATCGCAACGGCGCCCGCCTGACGCTGCGCTCCGGCGCCGACCGCCCGCTGCGGATCGAGGTGATGGACGCGGCGCCGGCCAGTGTCGACGTCGACGGGCTGCCTGTGGTGCTGACGCTGGCGCCGGGCGCCGCCGTCGAGCTGCGCTACCACGTGCTGCCGCGCCGGCGCGGCGACGTCGAATTCGGCGCGCCGTGGCTGCGCGTCGAATCGCCGTGGCGGCTGTGGCAGTGGCGGCTGCGCCGCGGCGACGGGCAGCGCTGCCGCGTGTTTCCAAGCTTCAGCGCGCTGTCCCACTTCGCCACCATCGGCCTCGAACGCGAGCTGGGCGAACTCGGCGTGCACCGGTTGCAGCGCCGCGGTCAGGGCATGGAGTTCCGCCAGCTGCGCGAATTCCGCGCCGGCGACGCGCTGCGCCAGATCGACTGGAAGGCCAGCTCGCGCTACCGCAAGCCGATCTCGCGCGACTATCAGGAGGAGCGCGACCAGACGCTGATCTTCCTGCTCGACGGCGGCCGCCGCCTGCACAGCCACGACGGCGAGCTGAGCCACTTCGACCGCGCGCTGAATGCGCTGCTGCTGACCGCGCAGCTGGCGCTGCGCCAGGGCGACGCGGTCGGCCTGCTGACCTTCGCCGGCAACGGCGACGAGCGCTGGCTGGCGCCGCGCAAGGGCGCCGCCGAGATTCACACGCTGCTGCGCCACCTCTACGACCTGCACAGCGGCACCGCCACCAGCGACTACCTCGCCGCCGCGCAGCGGCTGCTGCAGCGCCACCCGAAGCGGGCGCTGGTGGTGCTGATCAGCGATGTGCGCGAGGAGGATGCCGACGACCTCGGCGCCGCCGTGCGGCTGCTGCGCACACGCCACCGCGTCGTCGTCGCCAGCCTGCGCGACCCGCTGCTGGAGCGGCTGCGCGAGCTGCCGGTCGACAGCCCCGACGACGCGCTGCTGTGGCTCGGCAACGCCCACTACGCCAGCCGCCGCCGCGCGCTGCTGCGCCGGCTACGGCAGGAGGCGGTGCAGGTGGTCGACGCGCTGCCGGCCGAGCTGCACGCGGCGCTGGCGACGCAGTACCTGCAGATCCGCCGTGCCGGGGCGTGGTGAGCAGGGCGATGTAAACGAAAACCCGAATACTCCCCTCTCCCTTCAGGGAGTACCCGAAAAGCTGGGCATAAAAGGGGTCGGGGGAGAGGGAATCGCAGGAAGAGCCGCCCTCTCCCTGACCCTCTCCCTGAAGGGAGAGGGGAAAAACGCGCGCTTTTCAGAGGTTTCAGAAGG
>CAZEVP010000098.1:0-9669 GCA_964515735.1 uncultured Verrucomicrobiaceae bacterium
AGCTTGCCGTCTCAACTTAAACCAACTGGCCTCCACGAATCCCGGGGCGATTCAATTTCTGGGTAACCGCGAGTCATCCAAGATTCGTAATCTTCCTCCGCGATGAATTCATCTGGTGGTTCAATGCGACCAGCCTTAACCACTTTTGCTGTGATCAATGGAACCCCAGAGTCAGTTTTACGTGGCGTTTTCCCTCGATAATCAATAAGAGCATCCAAGCAGTCTTCCAGGGGCGTCACAACTAGCTCACCCGCCATACCCAAGCTCCTTCAGGTTGGCACCGATAACAGAATCCAGCTGCACCACCTCCTGCTGCTGTTGTTTGCACCACTGCCCATCGAGTCGCCGCGCTTGCTCTTGCACCCTGCTCATTGCTCACCCACCTCCACACTCCGATACGCCTGCTGTGGCGAGTTGGGCGTATCCGGCAGGGTCATCACGATGCGCTTCTGTACCAGCAGAGGGCGCAGATAATTCTGGCTGATGGTCTTCGGGTTGCGAGCAAGGAGCGTGGCCAGCTCTTCCGCTTTCCACGCCCGATGTTGGCACAGGGCGACGACCAGCTCCCTGACCTCCTCGGGGGGATGGCGCTGGCCGAGCGCACCGACCCGGGCGGCAAGCTGACCCGAAAGCTCGTTCAGGAGCAGGTTGCGGGCGGTAAGGTCCGGGTTACCCGACAAGCCTTCTGGCTTACCCGATAAGCCCTCAGGGTTACCCGATAAGCCACCCAACTTGCCCGATAAGCCCTCCAACTTACTGGATAAGGACGCAGGCTTACTGTTTTGGCTTGCAGGCTCCTCCCCAATCAGCCGCTCGGTCGGCTGGTACCAGGTGGCGGAGCCGCGCCCCTGCTGGCTGAGCAGGCCGGCATCGCGCAGTCGGCGCAGGGTGGCGCTGGCGGTCAGGGCGTTGACCTTGTTCAGGGCGCGGTAGGTGGCGTTGTCGATGGCGCCGGCTTCGCGGGTCACCACCAGCGCGCGGGCCTCCTCGTCGGACAGGTGCAGCTCCCGGAATCGGGCCAGCCAGCGGATGTCCTCTTCGCCGAGGAAGTGGTGGAACAAGAACTGGGTGACGAACTGGTCCTGCCCCCGGTCGGACTCGAACAGCGGTGGCGCCAGCCCGGCCGCGTCCATGGCCTCGCGGATGGCGCGGATGCCGCTGCCCTTGGTTTCGGCGAAGCGGGTTTCGTGCAGTACGGCGGCAATGGCCGGGTTGCGCGGCATGGAGCCGGGTTCGCCCAGGTGCTCCGGTGATTTCAGCGAAAAGCCGGGGTTGCGGATTTCCAGCCGGTTGGCGTAGCGAATCACCTGCACCGGCGCCTGGATGCGGTAGCTGCGGTGCATCAGGGCGTTGACCAGTGCCTCGCGCAAGGCTCTCAGCGGGATGACGGGTTTGTCGCTGCGCTGCAGGGCGCCTTCTTCCAGCCCGAAGGCTTTGGGCAGGTCGTCCAGAATGGCGGCCTGTGTGCGTCGCAGCAGTGAAAACAGCGGAGCGCGCAGCTCCACGGTATCGAAGCGGCGCTCGGGGTGAGGCACCCATTCGCGGCCGGGCACGCGGATGTAGTCGACCCGCGTCATCGGGAAGCAGCGCCGCAGGGCCGTGGATTTGCCAAACAGCAGCAGACCGGCCACGGTCGGTTTCCATTGCCCCGCCGTGTCGCGCCGGACGGCGCTCAGGGCTTGCAGCAGTTCTTCGTTCGACCAGCGCAGCTCCTCGGCATCCGGGTTGGCTTCCGCTCTGGCCTGCCGGTAGTCGGCGATGGCGGCTTCATCCAGATCGTCCAGCGTGGTATCGGGCAGGATGCCGATGTCGAAGCTGTCCCGCTGGCGCGACTGGAACAGGGTTTCCAGATCGTCTTCGGTGCAGCGCTGGTCGCTGCTGCCGATGCGGCGGAACGCACCTTTGGGCAGGCCGGTGGCCTTGAAATAGATGGGCTTGTCCTGCGGTGCGGCTTCCGGCACGAACACCGCGATGACGGGTTTGTTATCGAGCGTTTCGGTGCTGATCTCTACACGCAGCGGCTGGTTGAACGTGTTGGCGCACTGGCTGGCCAGGTCGGCGCTGAGCTTGTCGGGATTGGGCACGCCTTCCACTTCGTAACCGGGGAACAGGGCCAGCTCCTCACGGGTGACGCCCAGCAGCAGCCAGCCGCCACCGAGGCCCGGTTCATTGGCGAAGGCGCAGATGGTCTCCAGCATGGATTTGCCGCTGTCGCGGGCGCGCTTGGCCTCGATCCGCTCGTTTTCGTCCAGCAGGTTCAGGCGTTGCAGCAGTTCGTGCGCGTTCATGCCTCGCTCCAGAAGCCCAATGCCGACAGGTTCTGCCTGATCTGCTCGTCCAGCCGCGCCGCCTCCTTCTGCTGTTCGCGCCACTGCGCGCTGAGCCGCTGCATCTTGTCGGTGAAGGGTTCGCCGTCATCTTCCACCGCTTGCGTGCCGACGTAGCGACCGGGCGTCAACACATGACCGTGCTTGCGGATATCGTCGAGCGTTGCCGATTTGCAGAAGCCGGGAATGTCTTGATAGGGGAAGTGTTCACGCCGTTCCGAGATGGTTTCGCCCGGCGCTGCACGCCAGGCGTGGTAGGTGTCGGCGATCTTGTGGATGTCGTCGTCGGTCAGTTCGCGGCGGGTGCGATCGACCATCGCCCCCATGTTGCGGGCATCGATGAACAGCACTTCGCCGCGGCGGTCGCGCAGCTTGCGCTTGCCGGCCTGACCGTTGGCCTTGTCGCGGGCCAGGAACCAGAGGCAGGCGGGAATCTGCGTCGAGTAGAACAGCTGGCCGGGCAGGGCGACCATGCAGTCCACGGCGTCGGCTTCGATCATCGCCTTGCGGATGTCGCCTTCGCCCGACTGGTTCGAGCTCATCGAGCCATTGGCCAGCACGACGCCTGCTGTGCCGAATGGCGCGAGGTGATGGTAGATGTGCTGCAGCCAGGCGTAGTTGGCGTTGCCGACTGGTGGTGCGCCGAACTGCCAGCGCGGATCGTCGCGCAGGCGGTCGCCGCCCCAGTCGGAGATGTTGAACGGCGGGTTGGCGAGGATGTGGTGAAAGCGCAGGTCGCGCAGTTCGTCCTTGTGGAAGCTGCCTTCGTTGTTCCAGCGGATGTCGGCATCGATGCCGCGCACCGCGAGGTTCATCTTCGCCAGCCGCCACGTCGTGTAGTTGCTCTCCTGGCCGTAGATGGCGATGTCGCCGAGGCGGCCGCCGTGTTCGCGCACGAACTTCTCGCTCTGCACGAACATGCCACCGGAGCCGCAGCAGGGGTCGTAGACGCGGCCCTGATAGGGCTCCAGCATTTCGACCAGCACACGCACTACCGAACGCGGCGTGTAGAACTCGCCGCCACGCTTGCCCTCGCTGCCGGCGAACTGGCCGAGGAAGTATTCGTAGACGCGGCCGAGCACATCCTTCGACTGGCTGCCCGATTCGCCCAGCGCGATACCGGAGATCAGGTCGATCAGCTCGCCGAGCATCACCTTGTTCAGGGCGGGGCGGGCGTAGTCCTTCGGCAGCACGCTCTTGAGCGAGTCGTTCTCTTTTTCGATGGCGCGCATGGCGTCGTCGATGAGAGTGCCTATCTCGGGGCGCTTGGCGCTGGCCTTCAGGTGTGACCAGCGCGCGGCCTTCGGCACCCAGAAGATGTTGTCGGCGAGGTATTCGTCCTTGTCTTCGGCAGCCTTCGGGTCTTCGGCCAGCAGGTCAGCATGGCGAACCTCGAAGGCATCGGAGATGTACTTCAGGAAGATCAGGCCGAGAGCGACGTGCTTGTAGTCGCTCGGCTCCATGTTGCCGCGCAGCTTGTCGGCGGCCTTCCACAGTTTGTCGGCGTAGTCGAGCTCGGGTGTGGGCGCCTGGGCCGGAGCTGGTTGCGGCTTCGAGGGTTCAGCCTTGGCTGGCTTTGGTTCGGGCAGTTTCGCGGACGTCGTCGCGTGCTCGTCGGTTGTCAGGGCCACCGAGCCGCCGCGCCCCCGGCCGGAGCGGATGCGGCTATCGTCGATCAGTTGCTGCCGGATGCGTTGGTAGGTGCTCTCCTGCCAGCCCAGCTCCTCGCGCAGGCGTTGGTTGCCGGCGCTGCCACCAAGGGAGGCGAGCGTGGTGACGAAGCGCTGGATCTGTTGGTCGGTCGATGGCACAGGTTATTCCTTGACGGCAGTTTCCACGGTTTGGTGATGTGTCATGCGTTTTGTGCGGAGGGAATATTAGCCACTTCGTGAGTGTCGCGGCCGCGCAGCGCGGCGTGACGGAAAGGTCGCAGACCGTCAGGCGCTCACCCAGTGCGCGACCGGTCGCGACAGAAAATCCTCCAGCGCGATGCCGTCGCCGCCGACCAGCAGGGAGCGCTGCGTTTTGAACGCCTTGGTGAAAGCGGCGGTTCCGGCATGCGCCAGCGGCGCGCGACCGCTTTTGACCTCGATGGCGACGAGCCTGCGACCGGCACTCACGACGAAGTCCACCTCGTGATTGCGCTCGCGCCAGTAGTACAGCGCGCATTCCCCCGCCATCGCGGCATTGGCCAGATGCGCACCCACCGACGATTCCACCAGCCGCCCCCAGAATTCGCGATCGGCGCGCGCATCGTCCAGCGTGTAGCCGCTGGCCGCCGTCATCAGCGCCGTGTTCAGCACCTGCAGCTTCGGGCTCGAGCCGCGGCTGCGCGCCACGTCGCCCGCGTATTTCTGCAGCCCGCACACCATGCCGGCGCCGGCCAGCAACTCCAGGTAGTGCGCCAGCGTGACCGTGTTGCCGGCGTCCTGCAGCTGTCCGAGCATCTTGGTGTAGGAGAGCATCTGTCCCGAATAGCGGCAGGCCAGCTCGAACAGACGGCGCAGCAGCGCGGGTTTGTCGACGCGCGACAACAGCAGCACGTCGCGGGAGATCGAGGTCTCGATCAGGCTGTCGGCGACGTAGCGCGACCAGCGCGACGGCTCGTCGATCAGCGGCGCCGCGCCCGGATAGCCGCCGTAGAACAGATACTCCGTCAGCGACCAGCCGAAGGCATCGCGCATCTCCGCGAACGACCAGTGCGACAGCGGCAGGGTTTCGAAACGGCCGGCGAGGCTCTCGGTCAGGCCCTGCGCGATCAGCAGCGGCGCCGAGCCGAGCAGCACCACCTTCAGCGCTCGCCGGGCGCGCGTGTCCTCGTCCCACAGGCGCTTGACCGTCTCCGACCAGCCCGGAATCTTCTGGATTTCGTCCAGCACCAGCACGGCACCGGCCTTGCTGGATACCGCCAGCCGCGCGGCCTCCCACTGCTGGCCGATCCAGTCCGCGCCGCGCAGCGTCGGCTCGTCCGCGCTGACGTAGCGCACCGGAACGTCTGCCGTGTCGGTGACCTGCTGCACCAGCGTGGACTTGCCGACCTGGCGCGGCCCGGCCACCACTTGCATGAAGCGGCGCGGTTCGGCGAGGCGGGCCGCCAGCGTCGCGGCCTGCGGGCGTTGGAATGCGGTTTTCTTTTTACTCATAATGCTGAGTATTTTTACTCAGTGAAATGAGCAAAGCAACGCGACTATGTCGTGGGGCCAAAGTCCTCCCCTGCGCAGGGGAGGAGCTTTCGTCAGAACCAAACCGCCATCCCGCTGTCACTTCCCTGTCTTCGACGCACACGGAGGAGTCCGCATGTTCTCGCGCCGCCAGTTTCTCTCCACCACCGCCACCGTCGCCGGTCTCGGCCTGATCGGTGTCCCGGCCTTCGCGCAGGGGGTCGCCGTCTCGTCGGAGCCGATGCTGACCCGCGCCATCCCGTCGACCGGCGAGCAGCTGCCGGTGATCGGCGCCGGCACCTCCGGCAGCTTCGAGGTCTCGGTCGGCTCGCCCGAGTACGAACAGCTCAAGCAGGTGCTGAAAGTCTTCTTCGACGGCGGCGCCAAACTGATCGACACCTCGCCGAACTACGGCGGCGCCGATGCGGTGCTCGGCCGGCTGCTGCACGAGGGCGGCTGGCGCGAGAGCTGTTTCATCGCCACCAAGATCGCCGCCGACAGCCGCGGTGAAGCCGAGGCGCAGTGGGCCGAGTCGCTGCAACGGCTGCACACCGACAGGGTCGAGCTGCTGCAGGTGCACAACCTGCGCGACTGGAAAACGCAGCTGCCCTACGCGCGCGAACTGAAAGAGCAGGGCAAGACCCGCTACATCGGCGTCACCCACTACACCGATGCCGGCCTGCCGGAGCTGGAGAAGATCATGCGCAGTGAGCCGCTCGACTTCATCCAGATCCACTACGCGGTCAATTCACCGAAGGCGGCCGAGACGGTGCTGCCGTTGGCGCGGGAGAAGAAGATCGCGGTGCTGGTCAACCGCGCCTTCGACGACGGCCGCCTGTTCGCGAAGGTGCAGAACGAGACGCTGCCGGGCTGGGCCAATGAGCTCGGCATCACCTCGTGGGCGCAGCTGTTCCTGAAGTTCGCGCTCAGCCATCCGGCGGTGACGACGGTGATTCCGGCCACCGGCAAGCCGCACCGGCAGGCCGACCAGCTCAACGCCGGGCGCGGCGCACTGCTCTCCGACGCGCAGCAGCGCGAACTGATCAGGCACTTCGGCTGACGTGCGCGCCGCGCACCCGCTGTCGCGGCGGCTGGCGCGACTGGTCGACGTCGCGCCCGCCGAGCTGCCGCCGCTGCTGGCCGGCATCGGGCTGTTCTTCCTGCTGTTCAGCGGCTACTTCCTGCTGCGGCCGGTGCGCGAGACGATGGGGGTGGCCGGCGGCGTCCACAACCTGCAGTGGCTGTTCACCGGTACCTTCGTCGTCACGCTGGCGGCGCTGCCGCTGTTCGGCTGGCTCGCCGGCCGCGTCGCCCGCCGCCACATCCTGTTCTGGTGCTATGGCTTCTTCGCGCTGAACCTGATCGCGTTCGCGGTGGCGTTCCAGCTGTGGCCGCAGCAGCCGTGGCTGGCGCGGACGTTCTACATCTGGCTGTCGGTGTTCAACCTGCTGGCGATCTCGCTGGCGTGGAGCCTGCTCGCCGACCTGTTCCCGAGCGCGTCGGCGAAGCGGCTGTTCGGGCTGTTCGCCGCCGGCGCCTCGGCCGGCGGCCTGTGCGGGCCGCTGCTCGGCGCACTGCTGGTGGCGCCGCTCGGTCATGCCGGCCTGCTGCTGCTGTCGGCGCTGCTGCTGCTCGCGGCGACGTTGGCCGCGGCGCTGCTGCGGCGTTGGCGCGACCGCCATCCGCTGTCGCAGTCGTCGTCGGAGCCGACCGAGTCGGCGCGACCGCTCGGCGGTAGCCCGTTCGCCGGCGCGGTCGAGGTGCTGCGCTCGCGCTACCTGCTCGGCATCGCGCTGTTCGTCGTGCTGCTGGCCAGCGTCTCGACCTTCCTCTATTTCGAACAGGCGCGGCTGGTGGCCGAGACCTTCACCGACCGCACGCGGCAGACGCAGGTGTTCGCGCTGATCGACGCCGTGGTGCAGACGCTGGCGATCCTGACGCAGCTGTTCTTCACCGGCCGCCTCGCGCAGCGGCTCGGCGTCGGCGCACTGCTGGTGGCGGTGCCGCTGGTGGTCGCCTGCGGCTTCCTGGCACTGGCGCTGGCGCCGACCTTCGCGCTGTTCGTCGTCGTCATGGTGGCGCGCCGCGCCGGTGAATACGCGCTGGTGCGGCCCGGCCGCGAGATGCTCTACACCGTCGTCAGCGCCGAGGAGAAGTACAAGGCGAAGAACTTCATCGACACCGTCGTCTACCGCGGCGCCGACGCCGTCAGCGGCTGGCTCAAGCGCGGCCTCGACCTGCTGGCTGAACAGCCGGCGCTGGCGATGGTGATCGGCGCGCTGCTGGCGCTCGGGTGGGCCGTCACCGGCGGCTGGCTCGGCGCGCGTCAGCGTCAGCGCGAGGCCGGCGGCTGAGCGGCCACTCTCCACACCGCCGTTAGAGACATCGCTTGCGCGGCGTCAATGTTTCCACTGGAAACTTTTTGACCAGCCCGCCGCCGTTGCGCACAATCAAATCCCCACTGACAGTGTGGAGTTTGCGGCCAGCGGAACGGCCCGGAAGCCATTTCCGGAGAACATTCCCGGAAAGAATTGGAGAGCGGTTCCGCCCGATGTCCGCCATCGCCTCGCCCAGCCCGTCACTGCTGGTGTCGCCCTGTGCGGCGCAGTTCCAGCGCGTGTTCGACGACATGCCGATCGCCACCACGGTGATCGCCGATTTCCGCTACGTCTACGCCAACCGGGCGATGGGTGAACTGCTCGGCCGCGACGTCTCCGAGATCATCGGGCTGCCGGTCGCCGAGCTGTCGCCGCCGGCCGATTTCGAACGCTGCGTCGAGCTCGGCCGGCAGTGGGTCGCCAGCGGCCGCCTCTCGTTCCAGATCGACATCCCCTACATTCATCGCGACGGCCACATCATCGATACCCGGGCGTCGGATGCGCTGATCTGCGATGACGGCGGCAAGCCGGTGGCGGTGTTCATGCAGGTGATCAGTGTCGACTGGCAGCGCGAGATGGCGGTGCGGCTGGCGCAGGCGCACGCGCAGCGCGACCTGCTGGTGCGCGAAGTGCACCACCGCATCAAGAACAACCTGCAGTCGGTGGCCGGGCTGCTGCAGCGGCAGCTGCGCCGGACGCCGGCGGCGCGCGATGCGCTGAAGGCGGCGATCGCGCAGGTCGAGACCATTGCCACCGTGCACGGGTTGCAGAGCGGTGGCGGCGAGCGTGGCGTGCAGCTGTGCGACATCGTCGCCAGCATCGTCGCGCAGAGCAACGAGCTCTATCCGGCCGCGGTCGAGCGCTGCGTGCTGGT
Source organism: uncultured Verrucomicrobiaceae bacterium (assembly GCA_964515735.1). GTDB lineage: Bacteria > Pseudomonadota > Gammaproteobacteria > Pseudomonadales > CAMLJR01 > CAMLJR01. The sequence goes on from CAZEVP010000098.1 coordinate 8,741, forward strand.
CAACGCGCTGGTGGCACCGGCGCTGATCGCCGCCGACGAGACGGTGGCGCTGGCGCTGATTTGCAACGAGCTGGTCACCAACGCGCTGAAGCACGGCGATGAAGGCAGCGCCGTCGAGATCGCGCTGAGCCGCGACGGCGCCGATGCGGTCACCGTCGCCATCGTCAACGGTGCCGGCGCGCTGCCGGCCGGTGTCGATCTCGGCGCCAGCCGCCGCTCCGGCATGGGGCTGCAGCTGGTGCGTGCGCTGCTGCCGACCGGCGCCGAACTGCACTTTCACCAGCTGGAACGGTGGCTGCGCGCGGAGCTGACGCTGCGCGTGCCGCTGATCCAGCCATCCCCGGATGCCGCTCATGCCGCGCAAGATCGCTGATACCGCCACCCCACCGGTGCGGCTGCTGCTGGCCGATGACGACCGCGTCATCCTCGCCACCATCGCCGAGGAGCTGGTCGGGCGCGGCTTCGATGTCGCCACCGCCTGCAATGGCGAACAGGCGGTGGCGATCTGCAGCGCCAGCCCGCCCGACCTCGTCATCATGGACATCCGCATGCCGCAGCTGAACGGCATCGATGCCGCGCGCCAGATTCGCGAGCGCTGCGGCGTGCCGGTGCTGTTCCTGTCGGCCTACAGCGACCGCGCCCAGGTCGAGCAGGCGGTGGCGGAAGGCGCGCTCGGCTATCTGGTGAAGCCGGTCAACAGCGACCGATTGTTGCCGGCGATCAGCGCGGCGGTGGCGCGCGGGCGCGAGCTGCACGCCGCCCGCGCCGCCGAGCAGCGTCTGACGCAGGCGCTCGACAGCAAGCGCGAGGTCGACATCGCCATCGGCGTGCTGATCGAGCGCTTCAACCTCAACCGCGAAACCGCCTACGACGTGCTGCGCCGGATGACGCGCGCGCGCAGCATGAAGATCAACGACATGGCGCTGGAG
>CAZEVP010000099.1:0-9478 GCA_964515735.1 uncultured Verrucomicrobiaceae bacterium
TCATCAACATCGGCGTCAACGTCGGCCTGCTGCCGACCAAGGGGCTGACGCTGCCGTTCCTCAGCTACGGCGGCTCCAGCCTGATGCTGACGCTGATGCTGGTGGCTCTGATCATGCGGGTCGACCGGGAGAACATGCGCGTCGAGCGCGAGAGCGGCACGGGAGGTGGGCGTGGCTGAACTGCTGAACATGCGCCGCGAGCCGAGCCTGCAACTGGCCGACGGCAATGACGACCTGATGTTCGATCAACACGTCGCCGAGCCGCGCGCCGCGCGCGCGCGTCCCGCCACTGTGCTGGTCATGGCCGGCGGTACTGGCGGCCATGTCTTCCCGGCACTGGCGGTGGCCGATCTGCTGGTGCGCCGCGGCGTGCGCGTGGTCTGGCTCGGCACCGCGCGCGGCATCGAGGCCGATCTGGTGCCGAAGGCCGGCATCCCGCTGCAGCTGATCGACGTCAGCGGCATTCGCGGCAAGGGCTGGCGTTCGCAGCTCGCCGCGCCGCTGCAGCTGCTGCGCGCGCTGTGGCAGGCGCTGGTCGTGCTGAAGAGCGTGCGGCCCGATTGCGTGCTTGGATTCGGCGGTTTCGCCTCGGGGCCGGGTGGGCTCGCCGCTTGGCTGCTGCGCCGGCCGCTGCTGATCCACGAGCAGAACGCCGTCGCCGGCACCACCAACCGCCTGCTGGCACTGCTGGCGAAACGCGCGCTGCTCGGTTATCCGAAAGCGCTGGCCAGCGATGGCGCCGAGTTCGTCGGCAACCCGGTGCGGCGCGAGATTGCCGCGCTGCCGGTGCCGGAGCTGCGCTGGCGCGGCCGCAGTGGCGCGCTGCGGCTGCTGGTACTCGGCGGCAGTCTCGGCGCGCGCGCAATCAACGAACTGGTGCCGGCGGCGCTGGCGCAGATGCCGGCGGCGCTGCGCCCGCAGGTGCGCCATCAGGCCGGCCGCGGACACGACGAGTCGGTGCAGGCGCACTACGCCGAAGCCGGCATCGCGGCACAGGTGCAGCCGTTCATCGCCGACATGGCGGAGGCCTACGGCTGGGCCGACGTCGTGCTGTGCCGCGCCGGCGCGCTGACCGTCGCCGAGCTGGCGGCGGCCGGTGTCGGCGCGCTGCTGGTGCCGCTGCCGCACGCGATCGACGATCACCAGAGCGCCAACGCGCGCTGGTTCACCGAGCAGCGCGCCGGCCTGCTGCTGCCGCAGGCGACGCTGACGGCGGAAAAACTGGCGCAACTGCTGACCGAGCTGTCGACCAAACCGCAGGAGCTGCTGGCATGGGCGTGCGCGGCGCGCGCGGCGGCGCGGCCGCAGGCAGCCGAGCAGGTGGCCGCGCGCTGTCTGGAGCTGCTTGATGTCTGAGGCAGCCGAAATCCTTCTCGAAGATGAAGATGCGATGAGCAAACGTTCGAACAAAGCCGCAGAGACCGAGCGCCGTCGCTTCACGGTGCCGGAGATGCGTCGCATCCGGCGCATCCATTTCGTCGGTATCGGCGGCGCCGGCATGTGCGGCATCGCCGAGGTGCTGCTGAATCTCGGCTATCGCATCACCGGCTCCGACCTGAAGCCGAGTGGCGTCACGCGCCGGCTCGAGCGGCTCGGCGCGCACGTCGCCATCGGTCATGTCGCCGACAACGTGCGCGGCGCCGATGTCGTCGTCTCGTCGAGCGCGGTCAGCAGCGACAACCCGGAGATCGCCGGCGCGCGCGAGCTGCGCATTCCGGTGGTGCGCCGCGCCGAGATGCTGGCCGAGCTGATGCGCTACCGCCACGGCATCGCCGTGGCCGGCACCCATGGCAAGACCACGACGACGACGATGATCGCGACCATCTTCGCCGAGGCCGGCCTCGACCCGACCTTCGTCATCGGCGGACTGGTCAACAGCGCCGGCTCCAACGCGCGCCTCGGCGAGAGCCGCTACCTGGTCGCCGAGGCCGATGAGAGCGACGCGTCATTCCTGCATCTGCAGCCGCTGGTGTCGGTCGTCACCAACATCGAAGCCGACCACATGGATACCTACGGCGGCGACTTCGCAAACCTGAAGCGCACCTTCATCGAATTCCTGCACAACCTGCCGTTCTACGGCGTCGCCGTGCTCTGCACTGACGACCCGGTGGTGCGCGAGCTGGTGCCGCAGCTGTCGCGGCAGGTGCTGACCTACGGTTTCGGCGACGACGCCGACTTCCGCATCGGCGACTGGGAAAAGGACGGCATGCGCAGCCGTTTCCGCGTCACGCGCCCTGATGCGTCGGTGCTCGACGTCGAGCTGCACATTCCCGGCCGCCACAACGTGCTGAACGCGGCGGCGGCGATCGCGGTCGCCACCGACGAGGGCATCGACGCCGCGGCGATCGTCGCCGGTCTGGCGCGCTATCAGGGTGTCGGTCGCCGCTTCCAGATCTACGGCGAAATTCCGGTCGAGGGCGGCAGCGCGACGCTGGTCGACGACTACGGCCACCACCCGACCGAAGTGGCGGCAACGATTGGCGCGGTGCGTCAGGCGTGGCCCGAGCGGCGGCTGGTGATGATCTATCAGCCGCACCGCTACACGCGCACGCGCGATCTCTACGAGGATTTTTCCGCGGTGCTGTCCGGTGTCGACATGCTGCTGATGCTCGAGGTCTACAGCGCCGGCGAGGAACCGATTCCCGGCGCCGACAGTCGCAACCTGTGCCGCAGCATCCGCGGTCGCGGTCAGGTCGATCCGATCTTCGTCGAGCGGCCGGAACAGGTGGCGGAAGTATTGAAAGGGGTCGTGCGCGCCGGTGACGTGGTGCTGACGCAGGGCGCCGGCAACATCGGCGCGCTGGCGGTCGAGCTGGCGGCGCAGGACCTGCGGTAACGGTGGCGGTGATGACGAACGTCGAAACGATCAGACAACAGTTGACCAGCCGCGTCGCCGTGCTCTACGGCGGCACCGCCGCCGAGCGCGACGTGTCGCTGGTCAGCGGCCGGGCGGTGTTCGACGCACTGACGCGGCTCGGTATCGACGCCGAACTGATCGATATCCGCGACACGCACTGGTGGCGCCGTGTCGACGGCCATTTCGCGCACGCCTTCATCGTGCTGCACGGCCCCGGCGGCGAAGACGGCACCGTGCAGGGGCTGTTGCAGAGCATGGGCATCACCTACACCGGTTCCGGCGTGCGCGCATCGGCGCTGGCGATGGACAAGCTTCGAACGAAGCAATTGTGGCGCGGTCTCGGTCTGTCGACGCCGGAGTTCGAGGTGCTGACCGAGCGCAGCGATTTCGACGCGATCATCGCGCGCTGGGGTTCGGTGATGGTCAAGCCGGCACACGAGGGGTCGAGCATCGGCATGTCGCGCGCCGGCAGCGGCGCCGAATTGCGCGCCGCGTTCGCCGCAGCCAGCCGCTACGACGCCGTGGTACTGGCCGAGCGCTGCATCGTCGGCGCCGAGTTCACGATCGCCGTGCTCGGCGACCGCGCGCTGCCGCCGATCCGGCTCGAAACCGACAACACGTTCTACGACTACGAAGCGAAATACGTTCGCAACGATACCCGCTACCTGTGCCCGTGCGGTCTCGTCGACAGCCGGCTCCGGGAGCTGGAACAGCTCGCGCTGGCGGCGTTCGACAGCGTCGGCTGCGAGGGCTGGGGCCGCGTCGACGTGATGCAGGAGGGCGGCGATCGCTTCTTCCTGCTCGAAGTCAACACGGTGCCGGGCATGACCGACCACAGTCTGGTGCCGATGGCGGCGCGCACGGCCGGTCTCGATTTCGACGCACTGGTGCTGGAGATCCTGCGCCTGAGTCTGGCGCGCGGGGTGCGCGGCTGATGGGCTGGTTCGGCGGCGGCAACAAGGGCCGGCGCGGCGCCAGCCCGCAGCGCCGGCCGCGCGAGGCGGAGCGCGAGCTCGACCGCCAGCAGCGCGAGGCGCAGAAGCAGCGCGCCGAACGCCGCCGCGAATTCGAGAAGCGGCAGCGCGCGCAGGAAAAGGCGAAGCGTGAACAGCAGGAGAAAGCGAACCGCACGCAGCAGAAAGTGGCGCAGCGCGCGAAGTCCGGCGAGCAGCGCGCTGTGAAGCCGGTACGGCAGCAGAAGCCGCCGCGCGGCGAGCACCAGCCGATCCAGTGGGGGCTGTGGGCTGGCCGTGCGATGCCGGTGCTGGCACTCGGTCTGGTCGGCGCGCTGGCGCTCGGCGGCTGGTGGATGCTGCACACGGTCGGCTCGAAGCCGGTGTCGCGCGTGCTGTTCACCGGCGAGCTGAAGCGGGTCGACCGCGACGAACTGGTGGCGCGCACGCAGCCGCTGCTGATCGGCGAGGGCTTCATGACCACCGATCTGGAGTCGATCCGCGCCGAGCTGCTGCAGATGCCTTGGGTGGCCGAGGTGTCGGTGCGGCGGCAGTGGCCGAGCCAGCTGGTGGTCGCCGTCACCGAGCAGGAGCCGATCGCGCGCTGGGGTGACGACGGTCTGCTGAACCGCCGCGGCCGCGTGTTCCGGCCGCAGCCGCTCGGCGAGGTTGGCGATCTGCCGGCGCTGTTCGGGCCGGACGACGCGGCGGCCGATGTCGTCGCGCGCTACGCCGAGCTGTCGGCGCTGCTGGCCGGCGAGGGGCTGCGTCTGGTTCGCCTCGGTACCGACCGGCGCGGCAGCTGGCGCGCCGAGCTCGACAGCGGCGTCGAGCTGCGGCTCGGCACCGGCGAGCTGCTGGAGAAACTGCGTCGCTTCGCGCGCGTCTACCGCGCCGAACTGCGAGCGCGCTTCGGTGAGGTCGCCTATGTCGACCTGCGCTACAGCAACGGCCTCGCCGTCGGCTGGCGCGCGACCGGTGGCGCGAATGTGACAACAACGAGAGCGTCGGCGACGAATGGTCGACTGGCGTTCGACAACAGCGAAAAAGCACTGGGGGAAATGCGGAATGGCTAGCGGACACGACGGGCGCATGATCGTCGGCCTCGATATCGGCACCTCGAAGGTGGTCGCCATCGTCGGCTCGATGACCGACGACGGCGAGCTGGAGATCGTCGGTATCGGCTCGCATCCCTCGCGCGGGATGAAGAAGGGCGTGGTGGTCAACATCGAGTCGACCGTGCAGTCGATCCAGCGCGCCATCGAAGAGGCGGAGCTGATGGCCGGCTGCCAGATCCACTCGGTCTACGCCGGTATCGCCGGCAGCCACATTCGCAGCCTGAACAGCCACGGCATCGTCGCGGTGCGCGATCGCGAGGTCTACCCGCTCGATCTGGAGCGCGTCATCGACGCGGCGCAGGCGGTGGCGATTCCGGCCGACCAGAAGGTGCTGCACGTGCTGCCGCAGGAATACATCCTCGACAGCCAGGAGGGCATCAAGGAGCCGCTCGGCATGTCCGGCGTGCGCCTCGAAGCAAAAGTGCATCTGGTCACCTGCGCGGTCAACGCGGCGCAGAACATCGAGAAGTGCATCCGCCGCTGCGGCCTCGAAGTCGAGGACATCATTCTCGAACAGCTGGCGTCGAGCTACTCGGTGCTGACCGATGACGAGCGCGAACTCGGCGTCTGTCTGGTCGACATCGGCGGCGGCACCACCGACATCGCGATCTTCACCGAGGGGGCGATCCGCCACACCGGCGTCATCCCGATCGCCGGCGACCAGGTCACCAACGACATCGCGATGGCGCTGCGCACGCCGACGCAGTACGCCGAGGAGATCAAGATCAAGTACGCCTGCGCACTGACGCAGCTGGCGCGCCCGGACGAGACCATCAAGGTGCCGAGCGTCGGCGACCGGCCGCCGCGCGACCTGTCGCGGCAGGCGCTGGCCGAGGTGGTCGAGCCGCGCTACGACGAGCTGTTCACGCTGGTGCAGGCCGAACTGCGCCGCAGCGGCTACGAGGACCTGATCGCCGCCGGCATCGTGCTGACCGGTGGCACCGCGCGGATGGAAGGCGTCGTCGAGCTGGCCGAGGAGATCTTCCACACGCCGGTGCGGATCGGCCTGCCGCAGAACGTCCAGGGTCTGACCGACATCGTCCGCAACCCGATCTATGCCACCGGCGTCGGCCTGCTGCACTACGGCCTGCGCCAGCAGAAGGGCGGCCACGCGCGTGGTGGCGCACGTATCAACCGCAGCCGCGTCAGTGTCGGCGGCGGCGATCGGCCGGGCGTCATCGCACGGTTCAAGCACTGGGTTCAGAACAACTTCTGAGTATTCGTTTCTTCAACGTAGTCAGGGCCCGTTCCGGAGCCTCCGGAACGGCAGCAACAAAGGGGAGAGAGGCATGGACAAGATGAACTTCGAGTTCGTAGACAACCTGCCGCAGAACGCGGTGATCAAGGTGATCGGCATCGGTGGCGGTGGTGGCAACGCCGTCAAGCACATGATTTCCAGCTGCGTCGAAGGCGTCGATTTCATCTGCGCCAACACCGACGCGCAGGCGCTGACCGACGTCGTCTCGAAAACGGTGCTGCAGCTCGGCTCCAGCATCACCAAGGGGCTCGGCGCCGGTGCCAACCCCGAGGTGGGCCGGCAGGCGGCGATGGAGGATCGCGAGCGCATCGCCGAGGTGCTGCGCGGTGCCGACATGGTGTTCATCACCGCTGGCATGGGCGGTGGTACCGGCACCGGCGGCGCGCCGGTGGTCGCCGAGGTGGCGCGTGAGCTCGGCATCCTGACCGTCGCCGTCGTCACCAAGCCGTTCCCGTTCGAGGGCAAGAAGCGGATGACGATCGCCGATCAGGGCATTCGCGAGCTGCAGGAGCACGTCGATTCGCTGATCACGATCCCGAACGAGAAGCTGCTGCACGTGCTCGGCAAGAGCGCCAGCCTGCTGAACGCGTTCAAGGCCGCCAACGACGTGCTGCTCGGCGCCGTGCAGGGCATCGCCGACCTGATCATCCGTCCCGGCATGATCAACGTCGACTTCGCCGACGTCCGTACCGTCATGTCCGAGATGGGCGCGGCGATGATGGGCACCGGTGTCGCCCGCGGCGACAACCGCGCCCGCGAGGCCGCCGAGGCGGCGATCCGTTCGCCGCTGCTGGAGGACGTCAACCTGCAGGGCGCGCGCGGCATCCTCGTCAACATCACCGCCGGTCTCGACCTGTCGCTGGGTGAGTTCGCGGAAGTTGGCGACACGATCGAGGAGTTTGCCTCCGAGAACGCCACTGTCGTCGTCGGCACCGTCATCGATCCGGAAATGCGCGACGAGCTGAAGGTGACCGTCGTCGCCACCGGCCTCGGCCCGATGGCTTCAGTTGCCGTTCAGGAACCGCCGCTTAAGGTCGTCGAGAGCAAGCGCGCCGCCGAGCCGGTGCCGGCCTCGTACCGCGACTTCGACCGGCCGACCGTGATGCGCAACCAGCAGGCGGTGGCCGCGACCGCCTCCCGCGAGGTGGCCAAGCCGGTACCGCTGGTCGAAAAGGACATGGAGTACCTCGACATCCCGGCCTTCCTGCGCCGTCAGGCCGACTGACGGGCAGGTGGTTGCGGGGTCCGGGGCGGCGCGGGAAGGGCGGCTGGCGGTACAGCGATAGTCAGTCGTACCTGTTTGAATAGCGAGTGAAAATTGGTGGCCGGCAGGTTCGGCTGCTAATATTCGCTCCCTGAAACGCGAGAAACCGCGAGAATCCGGGCGGCAACCGATGATCGGACAACGAATGATCAGGCAGAGAACGCTGCGCAACACCATCCGCGCGACGGGTGTTGGCCTGCACACCGGCGACAAGGTCTATCTGACCCTGCGGCCGGCGCCGGTCAATACCGGCATCGTCTTCCGCCGCGTCGACCTCGACCCGGTGGTGGAGATTCCGGCCCAGGCCAACAGCGTCGGCGAGACCACGCTCTCGACCACTCTGGTCAGGGGCGATGTGCGCGTGTCGACGGTCGAGCACCTGATGGCGGCCTTCGCCGGTCTCGGCATCGACAACTGCTATGTCGAGCTGAGCTCGTCGGAAGTGCCGATCATGGATGGCAGCTCGGGCCCGTTCGTGTTCCTGATCCAGTCCGCCGGCATCGAAGAGCAGAAGACCGCCAAGCGGTTCATCCGGATCAAGCGTCCGGTGACGGTGGTGGACGGTGATAAAGAAGCCACGTTCCTCCCCTACGATGGCTTCAAGATCTCGTTCACCATCGACTTCGACCACCCGGTGTTCCGCGACCGCTCGCCGCATGCCGAGATCGACTTCTCGACCACCTCGTTCGTCAAGGAGGTCAGCCGCGCCCGCACCTTCGGTTTCATGCACGAGATCGAGTACCTGCGCAGCAAGGGGCTGGCGCGCGGCGGCAGCATCGACAACGCCATCGTCATCGACCAGTACCGCATCCTCAATGAGGACGGGCTGCGCTACGAGGACGAGTTCGTCCGCCACAAGATCCTCGACGCGATCGGCGACCTCTATCAGCTCGGTTACGGGCTGGTTGGCGAGTTCCGCGCCTACAAGTCCGGTCACGGGCTGAACAACCGGGCGCTGCGCGAGCTGATCGCCCAGCGTGACGCCTGGGAGATGGTCACCTTCGAGGATGCGGTCGAGGCGCCGGTCTCCTACGGCGCACCGGCGGTGGCGTTCTGATCGCTCACCACCCACCGATCTCCCGACAGACTCCAGCCATCCGGCTGGAGTTTTTGTTTTGTGGCCCGCCATCCGTGGCGATCACCCCTGCGCGGGGTCGCTACTGACGCGATGCCAAAAATCGCGCCCGGCGATTTTTCAGGGGGTTGATCTGGCCGGGTGCCGCCCCCACTGATCCAAACCGGTTTGATCTTTGATTCTCACTCGGTATGATCCCAACCCATTTCGGGCTCGCCAGGCCCCTATGCCCATCCCATCCGCCCACCGTGGCGAGTCGTAGCAGGTCGATATGTTCGGACTAGTCCTCAAGAAGGTTTTCGGCAGCAAGAACGAGCGCGAACTGAAGCGCATGGGGCGAATGGTCGCCCGTATCAATGCGCTGGAGCCCGATATCTCGGCTCTCTCCGACGAGCAGCTGCAAGGCAAGACCGCCGAGTTCCGGCAGCGTCTGGCCAGCGGCGAGACGCTCGATGCGCTGCTGCCCGAGGCCTTTGCCGTTGCCCGCGAGGCCGGCAAGCGGGTCATGGGCATGCGCCACTTCGATGTGCAGCTGATCGGCGGCATGACGCTGCATGAAGGGCGCATCGCCGAAATGCGCACCGGCGAGGGCAAGACGCTGGTGGCGACGCTGCCGGTCTATCTGAATGCACTGACTGGCAAAGGCGTGTTCGTCGTCACCGTCAACGACTACCTGGCGCAGCGTGACGCCAACTGGATGGCGCCGCTCTACCGCTTCCTCGGCCTCAGCGTCGGTGTCGTCCTGTCCGGCCAGGACTCGGCGGCCAAGCGCGCGGCCTATGCCTCCGACATCACCTATGGCACCAACAACGAGTTCGGCTTCGACTACCTGCGCGACAACATGGCCTTCTCGCGCGACGACCGTTTCCAGCGCGGCCTCCATTTCGCCATCGTCGATGAGGTCGACTCGATCCTGATCGACGAGGCGCGCACGCCGCTGATCATCAGTGGTG
>CAZEVP010000100.1:0-9452 GCA_964515735.1 uncultured Verrucomicrobiaceae bacterium
TTTTCCGGCAGGAACAGCGGAATGGTGTTGCCGTAGCTCTTGCTCATCTTGCGGCCATCGAGGCCCTGCAGCACGGCGACGTTGTCGTCGATCATCGCTTCCGGCAACACGAAGATATCTTCGTAGAGGAAGTTGAAACGCTGGCCGATGTCGCGCGCCATCTCGATGTGCTGGATCTGGTCGCGGCCGACCGGAATCTTCGCGCCGTTGAACATCAGGATGTCGGCGGCCATCAGGATCGGGTAGCTGAACAGCCCCATCGTGATGCCGAAGTCGGGGTCCTCCTGTGCGTCGATGTTCTTCTGCACCGCGTCCTTATAGGCGTGCGCGCGGTTCATCAGGCCTTTGGCCGCCACGCAAGTGAGCACCCAGCTCAGTTCGAGAATTTCCGGCACGTCGGACTGGCGGTAGAACGTCGCGCGCTCGGTATCGAGCCCCAGCGCCAGCCAGGTGGCGGCGATCTCGCGCGCCGACTGGCGCACCAGTGCCGGGTCCTGGCACTTGATCAGCGCGTGGTAGTCGGCGAGGAAATAGAACGCGTTGGCATCGGGCGCACGGCTCGCCTCGATCGCCGGGCGAATGGCGCCGACGTAGTTGCCGAGGTGCGGCGTGCCGGTGGTGGTGATGCCGGTGAGAACGCGGGGCTGCTGGGTCATGGCGAACGAAAACCTTTTGGCGAAACGGAGAGAGCGTCGGGCGAACCGCGCCTCAGGAAAAGCGGAAGAAACGGCTCAGCACGCGGAACAGGTACCAGCAGTCGCGGCTGCCGGCCACCTCGCGGATCGAGTGCATCGCCCACTGCGGCACGCCGACATCGACGGTGCGCACGCCGAGTTCGGTGGCGGCGATCGGGCCGATGGTCGAGCCGCAGGCCATGTCGCTGCGCACGACGAAGCTCTGCACCGGCACCTGTTCGAGCTGGCACAGATGGCGGAACAGTGCCGCCGTCTCCGAGCTGGTGGCGTAGCGCTGGTTGGCGTTGACCTTGATGACCGGGCCGGCGTTCAGCAGCGGGCCGTGGTTGCCGTCATGACGATCGGCGTAGTTCGGGTGGATGCCGTGGGCGTTGTCGCACGAGATCATCAGCGAGCGGTCGAGCATGCGCACGTAGTTCTCATCGGCGGAGCCGTCACGGCTACCGGCGATGCGCCGCAGCACCGACTGCATCAGCGTGCCCTGCGCGCCAGTGACCGAGCTGGAGCCGACCTCCTCGTGGTCGGTCAGCACCACACCGCGCGTGCGGCCGTCGTCGGCGGCCAGCAGCGCCTCGATGCCAACGAAACAGGAGAGCAGGTTGTCGAGCCGCGCGCCGGCGATGAACTCGCCGTCGATGCCGACCTGCGCCGCCGGCTGCGTGTCGTACAGGCAGATTTCGTAATCGAGCAGCTCGCGCAGGTCGGCGTCGGGCTGCTGTTCGCGCAGCCGCGCCTGCAGCATCGCGCGAAAGCTCTGGCGGCTGTCGCCTGCTGCGCACATCAGCACCGGCGGCAGATGGTTCTGCGCGTTGATCGAGCGCGACTCGTTGACGCCGCGGTCGAGGTGGATGGCGAGGCTCGGGATCACCGCCACCGGCCGCTCGAAGTCGACCAGGTGGCTGACCAGCCGGCCGCCGCCATCGACGCCGGTGACGCGCCCGGCCATCGACAGGTCGCGGTCGAACCACGGGTTCTGCAGCACGCCGCCGTAGACCTCGACGCCGAGCTGGAAGCAGCCGTTGCGCAGCAGCTCCGGCTGCGGCTTGACCTTCAGGCACGGGCTGTCGGTGTGTGCGCCGGTCAGGTGGATGCCCTGCTCGACCGGATCGCCCTTACCGAGGGCAAACGCGAACAGCGACGAGCCGCCACGCACCACGTAATGCCCGCCACCGTCACTGCGCAGCTGCCAGCGCTCGCCCTCCTCCAGCCGCGTGAAACCGGCCGCATCGAGCCGTTCGGTCAGCGCGCGGACGGCGTGATACGGCGTCGGCGCGCGGCGCAGGAACTGCAGGAAACGGTCGACGAAGGCTTGCTGTTCGCTCATGGCACTACTCTGTGTCGGGCCAATGGCCGTATCGGGCCGATTGGCTGTTCAGACCCATTGGCTCGCTCCGGCCAACGGCTTCAAACCCGTCGGTTCGCACCGGCACACGACCCGGCCGGCACCCGCGAAATCGGAGAGGGATGGAAAGGGTCAGACGAAGAGGTCGACACCGGCCAGCTCGACGCCATAGCGCTCGCTGAGCGTCGGGCCGTTGCTGAGATAGCTCTGCAGCGCGCCGCGCACCTGCGGCGGCAGGCCGGACAGCCCCTCGTCGGCGACGGCCGACGGCCCGCGTGCGATACGGGTCACCTCGCGCGCGAACCGCCCCTGCTCCCCGCCATCGCCACGCGCGGCGGCCGGCGCGTCGACCGTGCGGTCGCGCCGGTACTCGGGGCTCGGCAGGTAACTGTAATTGCTACGGATCTGCACGGCGGCGGGGTCCGGGGGTTCGGGAACGCGGCGAGTATAGCACCGCCAGTCTCAGCCCTGCGCCCAGTCGACCAGGCCGCTGTAGTCGGTGGTCAGGATCAGTACGCCGAAGGCGATCCGGTACCAGGCGAAGCCGTTCAGCGTGTGACTCTGCACGAAGCGCAGCAGCCAGCGCATGCACAGGAACGCACTGACGAAGGCACCGACGAAGCCGACGCTGAAATGCGGCAGGTCGGCCGGCGACAACAGGTGCCACTGCTTGTAGAGGTCGTAGACGCTGGCGCCGATCAGCGTCGGGATGCCGACGAAGAACGAGAACTCGGTGGCGGTCTTGCGCGACAGCCCGAGCACCATGCCGCCGACGATCGAGGCACCGGCGCGCGAGGTGCCGGGAATCAGCGCCAGCGCCTGCACCAGCCCGATCTTCAGCGCATCGCGCCAGCTCATCGCCTCGACCTCCTGCAGCATCGACGACTCGGCGCGCCGGGCGTAGTGCTGTTCCGCCCACAGGATCAGCACACCGCCGGCGATGAACGCCGACGCCACCACCACCGGCGAGAACAGGTAGCGCTTGATCGGGTCGTGAAACAGCACGCCGAGCAGCGCCAGCGGCAGAAAAGCGATGACGACGTTGAACGCGAAGCGCTGCGCCACCGGATCGCGCGGCAGGCCGAGCGTGACCAGCGCCAGCCGGCGGCGGTACTCCCAGCAGACGGCGAGGATGGCACCGCTCTGGATGACGACGTCGAACAGCTTGGCCTTGTCATCGTGAAAACCGATCAGCGCGCCGGTCAGGATCAGGTGGCCGGTGCTGGAGATCGGCAGGAACTCGGTCAATCCCTCGACCACCGACATCACCAGCGCCTTCAGCAACAACACAATATCCATTCGCTCTTCATCCTCGTCCGGTAGCTGGTTGCGGTTGTCTGTCTCAGGAATGGCTCTGCGGCCAGGCGACGTCGTCACGCAGATAAACAGGCACCGCCTCCTCGGCGGTGACGGTGGCGCCCTGCTCCCACAACGGCAGCGCCAGATGCAGCAGCGCGCCGGCCTGCGGCAACCGCTCGGCATCGATCCGGTGCGCGCCGGATGGCAGGCGTTCGGCGTAGCACCAGCCGGTGCCGGCACCGATCCAGGCCACCCCCGCCGGCGGCGGTGTCACCTGTTCGGGCGGCGACACACGCTCGTCGCCGACCGCGACCACGCGGCGGTCATCGCCGAGCCGGAACCAGCCCCAGTAGACCTCGCCCATGCGCGCGTCGATCGCGGCCAGCACCTGATCACCCGGCCGCAGCGACTCGTCGACCGCGCTCTGCGCCAGCGTCGCCAGCGTCGACACCGGAATCAGCGGCAACCCGGTGGCGAAGGCCAGCCCCTGCACGACCCCGAGACCGATGCGCACGCCGGTGAACGAACCGGGGCCGCGGCCGAACGCGATCGCATCGAGATCGCGCAGGCTCACGCCGGCGTCGTCGAGCAGCGCGTCGATCATCGGCAACAGCTGCTGCATGTGTTCGCGCGGACCGTAGATATGACTCTCGACCACGCGACCGCTGTTGCCGAGGGCGACGGAGCAGGCTTCGGTGGCAGTGTCGATGGCGAGCAGACGGGGCATGAAAGTGGTGTGACGGCGGAGGGTGGGCCAAAAGAGCCGCCATCGTAGCGACGCCGCCGCGACGGGGCAAACGCTACAATCACACCGATTCGCCACAACTCCGATTGCGCCACACCGTCATGAACGAAACCGCGCCGCACCTGCCAGCGATCACTGCCGTCGTTCTCGCCGGCGGCGAAGGCAGCCGCCTCGGCGGCGTCGACAAGGCGCTGCTGAGCTGGCGCGGCCGCACCTTCATCGAACGGATCGTCGAATGCATCGCGCCGCAGGTTGCGCTGCTGCTGATCAACAGCAACCGCACCGCGCCCTATCCCGGCCTCGACATTCCGATCGTCGCCGATCCGTGGCCGGAGCGGCGCGGCCCGCTGGCCGGCGTGCTGGCCGGTCTCGACGCGGCGCGCACCGAGTGGGTACTGTTCGTGCCGTGCGACTGTCCGCAACCGGCCGCCGATCTGGCGCTGCGGCTGTGGCGCGCCATCGACGACGATATCGACATCGCCCATGCCGTCGTCGGCACCGACGATCACTATCTGTTCTGCCTGATTCGACGCGCGCTGCGCGACGACCTGCGCCGTTATCTGCAACAGGGCGGCCGCGCCGTGCACCGCTGGCTGGCGACGCAACGCCACTGCCGCGTCGCGTTCGACGACGAGGCCGATGCGTTCCTGAACATCAACTCCGCCGATGAACTCGATGCACTGTGCGCGGTGCCGAACGGCGGCAATGAGAAATGAAAGAGATGAAAAAGGCCGACGGCTGTGCCGTCGGCCTTTGAATCGATACCCCCGATTGCCTGGGACTTACCGGCGGCGCGCAACCGCCTTGCGCCGGGTGGCCGTCTTGCGTTTCGGTGCGGCACCGACCGCTGCCTTGACGCTGCGCACCACGCGCTGAGCCTTTTTCGCCGCGCGCTTCTCGGCCGCCTTCGCCTTGGCCAGCGCCTTGCGCTCCATCGCCTGCGCCTTCGCCGCAGCGCGTTTCTGTACCGCCTTCAGCGTCGCGAGCTTCTTCTTGACCTCGGCCTTGGCCTTGGCGCGCAGCTTGCGCTCGGCTGCCTTCAGTTTGCGTGCGTCGACCGCCTCGCGCTTCTTGTTCCACTTGGCCTTGAACTTGTCGATCGCGGCGGCGAGATCGCCCTCGGCTTTCTTGCTCAGCGCCGATGCGCGCGATTGCAGCGCGCTCTTCAGCGCGGTGGCATCGCTCTTCAGCACCGACTCGGCCTTGGCCAGCGCCAGCTTCAGCTTGGTTTCGGCGAGCTGCGTGCGCAGCTTGCGAACCTTGTCCATCGACTTCGCCGTCGCCGCCAGTGCGCGTTTCACGGCATTCCTGTCGGACGCCTTGCCACTCTTGGCAGCGCGGCTGCGCGCGGCCTGGGCCTCCTTGCGCTTGGCAGCGATCGCGGCGCGCTCGCCGGTCAATGCCTGCTGCAGTTTTTCCAGCGTCTGTTCATGCCGGGTGATGGTGACCGACGTTGCAGCGGACACCGGTTTTGCCCGCACCGATTTCGCTCTCGCGGCTTTCGGTGCAGTGCGTTTGGCGACCCGTTTCGATGCCGGGGCCGCGCTCCGTTTTACCGCCGTCTTACGTTTTGCAGTCGCTTTCGCCACCTTTGCTTTCGCCATCTTTCTGCTCTCCTGATCGAGATCCATACGTAACCACGCGAAAACCGTAGCACAGAAAATGTACGGCAACCACGAAAACGAGCGGCGATATGCGGCGAATCACTCGGTTCGGCGCGCGCGCGGCATGAACTGATCGATCAGCGAAACCAGCAGTTCGACGTGTGCGGCGTCGCTGTTCAGGCAGGGGATGTAACGGTAGTCGCCACCACCGGCATCGACGAAGACGGCGCGATTCTCGACCGCGATCTCCTCCAGTGTTTCGAGACAATCGGCGGAAAACGCCGGGCAGATGACATCGACCGAGGCCAGTTTTTCGCCGCCCCACTGCTTCAGCGTCGCGCTGGTATACGGCTGCAGCCATTCGGCGCGGCCCAGTCGCGACTGAAAGCTGATCTGCCACTGTTCAGGCGACAACTGCAACCGCGTCGCCAGTGCCGCGGCAGTGTCGAGGCATTCGCGTTCGTACGGATCGCCGAGTTCGACATTGCGGCGCGGTATGCCGTGAAACGACATCAGCAGCCGCTGCGCGCGCCCTTCGCGCTGCCAGAACCGTTCGACCGATTGCGCCAGCGCTTCGATGTAGAGCGGGTGGTGGCAGTAGTGCCTGACCAGCGAGATCGACGGCAGGTCGCGACTGCGCAGCATCAGCTTCGCGAGCTGATCGCCGATGGCGCCGGTCGTTGTCGCCGAGTACTGCGGATAGAGCGGCAACACCAGCGTGTGTTCGACGCCTTCGTCGCGCAGCCGGGCGACGACATCGGCCAGCTTCGGTTCGCCGTAGGTCATCGCATGGCGCACCAGCGGCGCCTGCTCGCCATCGCGACGCGCGAGAAACGCGGCCAGCGCATCGACCTGCGCCTGCGTGATCAATCGCAGCGGCGAATCGCCGTGGTGATCCCACAACATGCGATAGGCGCGGGCGACACGGCGCGGCCGCAGCGTCAGGATCGGGCCGTAGAGAATCGGATACCAGAGCGCGCGCGGAATCTCGACCACGCGCGGGTCGCTGAGAAATTCGCGCAGGTAGCGGCGCACGGCGGCCGGCGTCGGCGCCGCCGGCGTTCCCAGATTCATCAACACCACCGCACGGCGCATCACGTTCTCCTCACGCTTCTGATACCGGTATCGATTCGCACCGCGCGGATATTAGTCGGTGACGACGCCTTCGGCACAAACGAAAAGGCCCCGCCGGGGCGGGGCCTTTCGGACCTCGGTTCGCTCAGCTCTCGAGCGAGGCGAAGATGCTGTCGCGCACCGCGTCGACGGCACCGATGCCTTCGATGCGGTGATAGACCGGCGCGCCCGCGCCCTGCATCGCCGAGTAGTAGCCGACCAGCGGCTTGGTCTGATCGTGGTAGACCTGCAGACGCTTGCGCACGGTCTCTTCCTTGTCGTCGGCGCGTTGAATCAACGGATCGCCACTGACGTCGTCGAGCCCTTCGCGCTTCGGCGGGTTGTTGAGAACGTGATAGACGCGCCCCGACGCCTCGTGCACGCGACGACCGCTGATGCGACCGACGATCTCCTCGTCGTCGACGACGATCTCGACCACGTGGTCGATCGGCACGCCGGCACTGGTCAGCGCCTCGGCCTGCGGAATCGTGCGCGGGAAACCATCGAACAGAAAGCCCTTGGCGCAGTCGGGCTGGGCGATGCGCTCCTTGACCAGGCCGATGATGATGTCGTCCGAGACCAGTGCGCCGGAATCCATCACCGCCTTCGCCTTCAGCCCCAGTTCGGTGCCGGCCTTGACGGCGGCGCGCAGCATGTCGCCGGTGGAGATCTGCGGGATACCGTAGCGCTGCATGATGTACTGAGCCTGAGTGCCCTTACCGGCGCCGGGTGGCCCCAACAGGATGATTCGCATAGAAAAGTACTCCACGATGACTTGGAGACCCCAACCGTTCCGCCCTGATCGGCCCGGGTCCGGCACAGGCGCCCCAGGGCGCCCGCGGACAGAAAGCGGCAAACCTTACACAGGTCATTTCCACCGCACAAGTATGGGTACTGGCGCACGCCGGGCCGAAACCGGGGGCTGGCGCGGCGCGTCGTTCGGGTCCGATTCGGCCGCCGCCCGCCCGCGCGGGGCGGCGGCGCGGAGCACGCCCGCGATCGCCGTTCTATAGTTATCGGCACCGACATCAGCGGTGACAGGAGTACGGCGACATGAACGTGCGCGACCTGCTTTCCATCTGGGACAAGACCGCCGGCGGCGAACTGAGCGCGGAGCAGTTCGCCGTGCACCTGCCGGTGGAGGACGCCGCGCGCCTGCGCGCGCTGGCCGAGATGTACCCGCGCCGGACGATCGAGGAGATCATCACCGACCTGCTGTCGGCGGCGCTGACCGAGGTGGAGTCGTCGCTGCCCTACGTCCGGGGCGACACCGTGGTCGCCACCGATGAGGAGGGTGACCCGGTCTACGAGGATGTCGGCCCGACGCCGCGCTTCCTCACGCTGACCCGCAAGCACCTCGAACGCTACCGCGTCGGCGGCGGCAGCAACGGCCGCCATTGAGCGGCGGCAACGGTTCCGGCTTCAGCCCGCCGCTTTGCCGCCGTCGGCCGAGCGGTTGCTGACGCTCGACGGCGCCTGCGCACTCCGCTCCCGCCGCTTCGCCTCATCCCACAGTGCATCCATTTCCGCCAGCGTCGACTGCTGCGGCGTGCGCCCGTCGGCCGCCAGCGCGGTTTCGATGTGGCGGAAACGGCGTTCGAACTTGCGGTTGGCGCCGCGCAGCGCCAGCTCCGGGTCGATATCGAGAAAGCGGGCGAGATTGACGCAGACGAACAGCAGATCGCCAACCTCGTCGGCGATCGCCGCCGGGTCGCCATCGGCCACCGCCTGTTCCACTTCGGCGCACTCCTCCTGCAGCTTGTCGATCACCTGACGCCAGTGCTGCCAGTCGAAGCCGACACGCGCCGCGCGCTTCTGCAGCTTGGCCGCGCGCGACAGTGCCGGTAACGCCAGCGGCACGTCGTCGAGCACGCCGTGCTGCTGTCTGGCGCTGCGCTCTTCCTGTTTCACCCGCTCCCAGGTCGCGCCGACGTCGGAGACGCTGACGTCGGTGCGTCCCTCGCTGAGATCGCCGGCAGGAAACACGTGCGGATGGCGGCGCAACAGCTTCTCCACCAGACCGTGAACCAGCTCGTCGAAGCTGAACAGCTGCCGCTCGTGGCCGAGCTGCGCGTAGAAGATGACCTGGAACAGCACGTCGCCGAGCTCTTCGCGAATCTGCGCGTGATCGCCGCGCTCGATCGCATCGACCAGCTCGTAGCACTCCTCCAGCGTGTGCGGTGCGATCGTCGCGAAACTCTGCTGCAGATCCCACGGGCAGCCGCGCTCGGGGTCGCGCAGCCGCGCCATCACGGCGAGCAGGTCGGCCATGCCGTAGCGCGCGTCAGTGGTCACGGCGCTCTCCACCGTCATCGCGCGTGCGCGCTTTGTCGCCCTCGCGCACCCGCGTCGCCGAGATCACGTTGGGCAGGTTGTTGATCCGCGTCAGCAGCTGCGCCAGCGCGTCGAGATCGGTGACCTCGATCGTGAAGTGCATCGCCGCGGTGTGGTTGGCGACGTCCGAGCGCGTGTTCATCGCCAGCACATTGACGTGCTCGGCGGCGAGCAGCTGCGTGATGTCGCGCAGCAGCCCCTGACGGTCGTAGGCGAGGATCGCCACCTCGACCGGGTAGGTACTGCGCTCGGCCTCGCCCCAGCTGACCTGGATGATCCGCTCCGGCTCGGCGTACTGCAGCTGCAGCAGCTTCTGGCAA
>CAZEVP010000101.1:0-9363 GCA_964515735.1 uncultured Verrucomicrobiaceae bacterium
GCCGATCGAGCGCATCTCCTTGACCGAGTGCTGGGTCGGCTTGGTCTTGGTCTCGCCGGCGGTGGCGATGTAGGGCACCAGCGTCAGGTGCATGAACAGGCAGCGGGCGGCGCCGAGTTCGACGCGCATCTGCCGCGCCGCCTCGAAGAACGGCAGCCCCTCGATGTCGCCGACCGTGCCGCCGATCTCGACGATGGCGATGTCGGCATCGCCGGCGCCCTCGATGACGCGGCGCTTGATCTCGTCGGTGATGTGCGGAATCACCTGCACGGTGCCGCCGAGGTAGTCGCCGCGGCGCTCCTTGCGCAGCACCGTCTCGTAGACGCGGCCGGTGGTGAAGGCGTTGCGGCGGCCGAGGCGGACACGCAGGAAGCGCTCGTAGTGGCCGAGGTCGAGGTCGGTCTCGGCGCCGTCCTCGGTGACGAACACCTCGCCGTGCTGGAACGGGCTCATCGTGCCCGGATCGACGTTGATGTACGGATCGAGCTTCAGCATCGTCACCTTCAGCCCGCGCGCTTCGAGAATGGCGCCGAGCGAAGCGGAGGCGATCCCTTTGCCCAATGAGGAAACGACACCGCCGGTGACGAATATGAAACGAGTCGCCATGTGAAGCCTTACATGTGGGGATGGAGGGTCGGGCCGCCGGATGTGGAGAGTGGCGAGCCCGCAGGATGGGCGCGCAGCTTAGCAAAAAGCCCCCTCCCCCCTCAACGCGACGGCGCGCTCTCCGCCACCGACGGGCGCTGCCAGCACAGCTGCCAGCCGGGTTCGCCGGGCGCGGCGGCGAAGCCCTCGCAGACCCACAGGTCGGCCACCGCCGCCAGTTCGTCGCCGCACCACAGCAGCGGCAGCCGCTCGCGCCACCACGGCGGCACGCCGGCCGCCTGCAACAGCTTCTTCAGGCTCTGCGAATGGACGCGGCCGAGCGGCCGGCAGCGCTCGCCGCCAGCCCGGCAGCGCAGCCGGTACGAACGGTCGGCGCGCAGACCGGCGCCGACCGCGGCCTGCGCCTGCAGCAGGCCGGCGCCGGGCAGCGCCTGCGGCCCCGGCGGCGCGAACTCGACCACCAGCGCCGGCGACGGCGGCGGCGGCGGTGGCAGCGACAGCGCCAGCAGCGCGTCGCGATAGCGGTGCAGCTCGACGCCGGCCCAGCGCACGCACGGCTGGCTGTCGGGCGCGGCGGTCAGCAGCGCCTGCAGCTGGTGCAGTTGTGCCTCGCTCGGCAACGGCAGCGCCTGCAGTTGCAGCCAGTGGCGCAGCAACAGGCGCTGACGCGCCGGCGCCAGTGCCACCACCGCCGCGATCGACAGCGCCCCGGCCGGCTCGGCCAGCCGCGCCGCCGCCAGATCCTGTTCGGCCAGCTGGTGCAGCAGTTCGTCGGCCTCTCGCGCGCGCGCCGCAAAGCGGGCCAGCTGCGCGCCGGCGGCGGGCCAGCGCTCGTTCAGCCGGGGCAGGATGTCGAGGCGCAGGAAGTTGCGATCGAAGTCGGTGCTGGCGTTGCTCGGGTCGTCGATCCACAGTAGCCGGTGCTGGCGGGCATGGGCCAGCAGCTCGGCGCGGCCGATGCCGAGCAGCGGCCGCAGCAGCAGGCCGGCGCCGAGGGGCCGGCAAGCGGCCATCGCGCCGGCGCCGGCGACACCGCTGCCGCGCAGCAGCCGCAACAGCACCGTCTCGGCCTGATCGTCGCGGTGGTGGGCGGTCAGCAGCAGTTCGCCGGCACCGACGTGATGCTCGAACGCTGCATGGCGGGCGGCGCGCGCTGCGGCTTCGAGGCCTCTGCCGGACGACCCGACCGCCACCCGC
The DNA here is from genome assembly GCA_964515735.1 of uncultured Verrucomicrobiaceae bacterium. GTDB lineage: Bacteria > Pseudomonadota > Gammaproteobacteria > Pseudomonadales > CAMLJR01 > CAMLJR01. The sequence goes on from CAZEVP010000101.1 coordinate 1,804, forward strand.
GCCTCGACGAACCCGACGTCGAACTGCCGGCAGAGTTCGCGGCAGTGGTCGCTCCAGCTGTCGGCCGCCGGGTGCAGGTCGTGATGGACGTGCAGCGCCCGCAGCGGCGGCCACGGGCCGGGCAGATCGCGTCGAAGCTCGCACAGCAAATGCAGCAGCACGACCGAATCGACGCCGCCGCTGAGGGCCAGCCACCAGCGCGGGCGGTCACGGAAGGGTTCGAGCTGCGCGGCGAGGGTGGTGGGAGAGACGGCCATGCGCAGCCTTCGACGGGTTATCTCCCCTCTCCCTTCAGGGAGAGGGGACTCGGCCGGTGCGCCGGCTAGTTGCCGTAGGACATCAGCCGCTGGTAGCGCTGCTCCAGCAACTCCGGCAGCGGCATCGCCTGCAGCTTCGTCAGCTCGGCGATCAGGTGGTCGCGGATGCGCTGCGCCATCAGCTCGATGTTGCGGTGGGCGCCGCCGAGCGGTTCGGGAATGGTGTTGTCGACGATGCCGAGATCCTCGAGCACCTTCGACGTGACCCCCATCGCCTCGGCCGCATCCGGCGCCTTCTCGGTGGTCTTCCAGATGATGTTGGCGCAGCCTTCCGGCGAGATGACGAAGTAAGTGGCGTACTGCAGCATCGCCAGATGGTCGCCGACGCCGATGCCGATGGCACCGCCGGAGCTGCCCTCGCCGATGACGACGCAGATGATCGGCGTCTTCAGCCGCGACATCACCGCCAGATTCTGCGCGATCGCCTCCGAGATGCCGCGCTCCTCGCTGTCGATGCCGGGATAGGCGCCGGGCGTGTCGATCAGCGTGATGATCGGCAGGCCGAAACGCTCGGCCAGCTGCATCAGCCGCAGCGCCTTGCGGTAGCCCTCGGGCTTGGGCATGCCGAAGTTGCGCTTGACCTTCTCCTGCACGCCGCGCCCCTTCTCCTGCCCGATCACCATGACCGGGATGCCATCGAGACGGGCGATGCCGCCAACGATCGCCTTGTCGTCGGCGAAGTGGCGGTCGCCGTGCAGCTCGTCGAACTCGGTGAAGATGCGCGGGATGTAATCCAGCGAGTACGGGCGCAGCGGGTGGCGGGCGATCTTGACCACCTGCCACGGTGTCAGGTTGGCGAAGATCTTCTCGGTGAGCTTCGTGCTCTTCTCGCGCAGCTTGGCGATCTCGTCGCCGATGTTGAGGTTGTTGTCCTTGCTGACCAGCTGCAGCTCTTCGATCTTGGCTTCCAGATCGGCGATCGGCTGTTCGAAATCCAGATAATTGGGATTCATGAAGCTCTCTTCGTGGTTGTCACTCGCCCCGGCGGCCGCACTGCGCGATGACGCGCGCTGCGCCGACGATCGATGCGGCGCGACGCGGCCTTGGGCAAAACTGGCGCAAACGATACGCGATTGTCGCCGTGTCGTCGAGGCGGACGGACACCCGCCAGCGCCGGGGACTGCTCATTTTTTGCTGCAATTTCAGTACGTTAAATGTACCCGCTCGGTACCGTAGCGCTCTCGCAGGCGCCCCAGCAGCTCGTCCGACGGCTGTACCCGCCACGCCTCGCCGAGCTGCATCCGCACGCGCGCATCGCGGCGCCGGTAGTCGACGACGAGCGGGCAGCTGCCTTGCAGGCTCCCCTCCAGCAGGCGCCGGAACTCGACGGCGAAATCGGCGCCGAAATCGTCCTCGCCGAGGTTCAGCTGCAGCGCCCGCGCCTGCTGCGAGCGCGCCTCCAGCAGCGTGCGCACTCCCTTGGCGCGCATCTTCAGCGAGCCGGAGAAGTCGTCGTGGCTGACGACGCCATCGACCACCAGAATCGCGTCCCTGATCAGCTTGTCGCGAAATTCGGCGTAGCTGTCGGCGAACAGCGCCACCTCGATGCGCGCGCTGCGGTCGTCGAGCGTGACGAAGGCCATGTTGTCACCGCGCTTGTTCTTCATCAGCCGCAGGTTGACGACGAGGCCGGCGACGGTCTGGCCGTGGTTGTCGGCCTTCAGATCGTTGATCCGGTTCGGCACGAAGCGGCGCAGCTCCTCGGCGTAGTCGTCGATCGGGTGGCCGGTGACGTAGAGGCCGAGCGTCTCCTTCTCGCCTTCGAGACGCTGGCGCGTGCTCCACGGCCGCGCCTGGCGGTAGTCGGCGTAGACATCGCCATCCTGCGCGGTGGCGACGACGTCGCCGAACAGATCGAGCATGCCGGCGTCGCGGGTGCTGGCCGACTGCTCGGCCGCCTGCACCGCCGCCGGCAGGCTGGCCATCAGCACGGCGCGGTCGGTGCCGAGCGAATCGAACGCGCCAGCGCGGATCAGCGCCTCCAGCGCGCGCTTGTTGACCTTGCGCAGGTCGACGCGGGCGCAGAAGTCGAACAGGTTTCTGAACGGGCCGTCCTGCTGGCGCGCGGCGATGATGCTCTCGATCGGCCCCTCGCCGAGCCCCTTGATAGCGCCGAGGCCGTAGACGATCTCGCCGGCCTCGTTGACGGTGAACATGTAGTCACCGCTGTTGATGTCGGGCAGGTTCAACACCAGCTTCATCGCCCGGCACTCTTCGATGAAGACGACGATCTTGTCGGTGTTCTGCAGTTCCGAGCTCATCACCGCCGCCATGAACGGCGCCGGGTAGTGCTGCTTCAGCCACGCGGTCTGGTACGACACCAGCGCGTAGGCGGCCGAGTGCGACTTGTTGAAACCGTAGCCGGCGAACTTCTCCATCAGGTCGAAGATGTTCGACGCCAGCTCCTCGCCGTGGCCGTTCGCCTTCGCGCCATCGACGAAGATGGCGCGCTGCTTGGCCATCTCTTCCGGCTTCTTCTTGCCCATCGCGCGGCGCAGCAGATCGGCGCCACCGAGCGTGTAGCCGGCCATCACCTGCGGAATCTGCATCACCTGCTCCTGATACAGGATGATGCCGTAGGTCGGTTCGAGAATCGGGATCAGCGACTCGTGCTGATACTGCGGGTGCGGATAGGCCAGTTCGGCGCGGCCGTGCTTGCGGTTGATGAAGTCGTCGACCATGCCCGACTGCAGCGGGCCGGGGCGGAACAGTGCGACGAGTGCGACGATGTCCTCGAAGCGCGACGGCAGCAGCCGCTTGATCAGATCCTTCATGCCGCGCGATTCGAGCTGGAACACGGCGGTGGTCTCCGCGCGCTGCAACAGCTTGAACGTGGGCGCGTCGTCGAGCGGAATCGCCATGATGTCGAGCGGCGCCTCGCCTTTCTTGGCGCGGATGTCGTCGATGATGCGCTTGGCCCAGTCGATGATCGTCAGCGTGCGCAGGCCGAGGAAGTCGAACTTGACCAGCCCCGCCTCCTCGACATCGTTCTTGTCGAACTGCGTGACCAGACCGCTGCCGGTTTCGTCGCAGTACAGCGGCGCGAAATCGGTCAGCTTCGACGGCGCGATGACGACACCGCCGGCGTGCTTGCCGACGTTGCGCGTGATCCCTTCGAGCTGCAGCGCCATCTCCCAGATCTCCTGCGCCTGCGGATCGGTCGCCAGAAAATCGCGCAGCACCTCTTCCTTCTCGAAGGCATCCTGCAGCGTGATGCCGACCTCGAACGGAATCATCTTCGACAGCTTGTCGGCGAGACCGTAGGACTTGCCCTGCACGCGCGCGACGTCGCGCACCACCGCCTTCGCCGCCATCGTGCCGAAGGTGATGATCTGCGACACCGCCTCGCGGCCGTAACGATCGGCGACGTAGTTGATGACGCTGTCGCGACCGTCCATGCAGAAGTCGACGTCGAAGTCCGGCATCGACACCCGCTCCGGGTTCAGGAAGCGCTCGAACAGCAGGTCGTACTGGATAGGGTCGAGGTCGGTGATCTTCAGCGAGTAGGCCACCAGCGAGCCGGCGCCGGAGCCGCGCCCCGGCCCGACCGGAACGCCGTGATCCTTCGCCCACTGGATGAAATCCATGACGATCAGGAAGTAGCCCGGGAAACCCATCTGGATGATGACGTCGAGCTCGAAGTCGAGCCGCTCGCGATAGCTGCGCTGCTTGTCCGTGAAGTCGGGCGCATCGGCATCGAACAGAAACGCCAGCCGCTCGTCGAGCCCTTCGTGTGACAGCTTGCGGAAATAGTCCGCCATCGTCATGCCGTCCGGCACCGGATATTCGGGCAGGTAGTAAGTACCGAGCTTGATCTCGACGTTGCAGCGCTTGGCGATCTCGACCGTGTTCTGCAGCGCCTCGGGAATGTCGCTGAACAGCTCGGTCATCTCCTGCGGCGAGCGCAGGTACTGCTGTTCGCTGTAGCGACGCTCGCGGCGCGGATCGTCGAGCGCGCGCCCCTCGTGGATGCAGACGCGCGCCTCGTGCGCTTCGAACTGTTCGTGGTCGAGGAAGCGGACGTCGTTGGTGGCAACGACGGCGCAGTCGTGCGCGGCGGCCAGCTCGACCGCGGCGTGCAGGTAATCCTCCTCGTTCTCGCGCCCGGTGCGCTGCAGTTCGAGGTAGTAGCGGTCGCCGAACAGCTGCTGCCAATATTCAAGCCGCTGCGCTGCCTGCTCGCGCTTGTTGGTGATCAGCGCGTGGCCGACATCACCCTCGCGCCCGCCCGACAGTGCGATGACGCCATCGGCGTGCTCGGCGATCCAACTGCGGCGCACGTAGGCCATGCCGTGGTGCTGGCCGTGCTGCCAGCCCTTCGAGATCAGCTCGATCAGGTTGTGGTAGCCGCGCTCGTTCTGCGCCAGCAGGCAGATCACCGAGATCTGCTCTTCATCGTCGTCATCGCGGACGAGAAAGTCGGCACCAAAAATAGGCTTGATGCCGGCGCCGATCGCCGCCTTGTAGAACTTGATCAGCGCATAGAAGTTTGTCAGGTCGGTCAGTGCGCAGGCCGGCATCTCCAGCCTGACGACGCGTTTGCACAGCTCCTTGACGCGAATCAGGCTGTCGACCAGCGAGTATTCGGAGCGGACGCGGAGATGGACGAAGGGTGCGGTCATCGCGATTCCTGCCTTGATTCAGTCGTGATGGTCCTGGGAGGACCCTGGTCTCAGCTGCACAATGCCTTCACCGGCCCGAACGAGCGCCGGTGAATCGGCGTCACACCGAGCCGCTGCAGAGCCGCCAGATGCACCGCCGTCGGATAGCCCTTGTGGTCGGCCAGGCCATAGCCGGGATAGTGCGCGTCGAGCGCGACCAGCTCGCGGTCGCGCGTCACTTTCGCCAGGATCGACGCCGCCGCGATCGCCGGCACGCGATCGTCGCCCTTGACCACCGCCTCGGCACGGTAGTTCCAGCGCGGCAACCGGTTGCCGTCGACCAGCACGTGCTCGGGCTGCACGGTCAGCGTCTCGACCGCGCGCGTCATCGCCAGCAGCGACGCCTGCAGGATGTTGAGGCGATCGATCTCCTCGACCGACGCGCGCGCCACCGACCAAGCCAGTGCCTTCTGCCGGATCTCGACGAACAGCAGCTCGCGCTTTTTCTCGCTCAGCTTCTTCGAGTCGGCCAGCCCTGCAATCGGTCGTGCCGGATCGAGGATCACCGCGGCAGCGACGACATCGCCAGCCAGCGGACCGCGACCGACCTCGTCGACACCGGCCAGCAGGTCGCCGCGATAGCTACATGCGAAAAGGTCGTCCACTCATCCGCTCCGTATCAGGGTTTGCTCTCGACCAGCTGCAGCAGCGCCTGCGCGGCGCGCGCACCGGCATCGCGGCGCAACAACTGGTGAATGGCGAGAAATTCGTGCTGCAGGCCTGTGCGCAGTGCCGGGTTCTCCAGCCGTTCCAGCAGCAGCGGCCCGAGCACCTCGGCCGTCGCGCGCTGCTGCAGACACTCCGGCACCAGCTCGCGACCGGCCAGCAGGTTCGGCAGAGCGATGAACGGCGTCTTCACCAGTCGCGACAGAATCGCGTGGGAGATGGCACCGAGCCGATAGGCGACCACCATCGGCTTCTTCACCAGCAACGCTTCCAGCGCCGTCGTGCCCGAGGTCATCAGCACCACGTCGGCCGCCGCCATCGCCGTCTGCGAGCGACCATCGAGCAGTGTCACCGGCAACTCCGGCGCCTGCTGCAACAGCGCCTGCAGCTGTTCACGGCGCAGCGCATTGGCAGCCGGCACGACGAACCGCAGCTGCGGCCGCCGCGCGTGCAGCCAGCGCATCGTATCGACGAACACCTGCCCCATCATCGCCACTTCGGAACCGCGGCTGCCGGGCAGCACCGCCACCACCTGTGCATCGGCCAGCAGATCGAGCTGCGCGCGCGCAGCAATGACATCGACCTCCAGCGGCAACTGGTCGGCCAGCGGATGGCCGACGCAGGCGACCGGCACGCCGTGGTCACGGTAGAACTGCTCCTCGAACGGGAACAGCGTCAGCATCAGATCGACCGCGCGCTTGATCTTGTGAATGCGCCCCTGCCGCCACGCCCACACCGACGGACTGACGAAATGGGCAGTGCGAATACCGCGCTGGCGCAGCCACAGTTCGAGACCGAGATTGAAATCGGGCGCATCGATGCCGACGACGAGATCGGCGTGCCAGTCGAGAAAATGCCGGCGCAGACCGGCGCGCATCCGCAGCAGTTCCGGCAGCCGCTTCAGCGGCTCGACCAGCCCCATGACGGCCAGCCGCTCGATGTCGTACAGCGACTGGAACCCGGCCGCGATCATCCGCGCACCGCCGACACCGCGAAACTCGGCGTTCGGTGCCAGCTGCTTCAGTGCATCGATCAGCGACGCGCCGAGGATGTCGCCGGAGGCCTCGCCGGCGACGATGCCGATGCGCAGCGGGCGCCCGGTCGTCGCGGTTTGAAATGGCGATGGCACCGCGACGGGGGCAGCGGTCATCGTGTCGGGACTCATCGGGAAGCGACTAGCGGACGATGCCGCGCGTGGAGTTCTGCAGCGAATCGACCAGCAGCTGCACCTCGGGGTGTTCCGCCGCCATCGCGCGCAGTTCGATCAGCGACTCGTCGACGGTCAGCCCCTGCCGGTAGATCGCCTTGTAGGCGCGGCGCAGCGCATTGATCGCGTCGCTGCCGAAACCGCGCCGCTTCAGACCCTCGACATTGATGCTCTTCGCCTCGGCCGGGCTGCCGGTGACCATCACGTAGGCCGGCACGTCCTTGCTGATGAAGGTGCCGGCACCAGCGAATGCATGTGCGCCGATGTGGCAGAACTGGTGCACCAACGTGTAGCCGGAGAGGATCACCCAGTCGCCGAGCACGACGTGGCCGGCCAGCGAAGCGTTGTTGACGAGGATGCAGTGGTTGCCGATCACCGAATCGTGGCCGACGTGAACGTAGGCCATCAGCAGATTGTCGTCGCCGATCGTCGTCTCGCTGCGATCCTGCACGGTGCCGCGGTGGATCGTGACGCCCTCGCGGATGACGTTGCGGTCGCCGATGACGAGCCGCGTCGGCTCGCCGTTGTATTTCAGATCCGGCGTATCCTCGCCGATGGTCGAGAACTGCAGGATGTGGTTGTCGCGACCGATGCGGGTCGGCCCCCTGATGACGACGTGCGATGCGACGACGGTGCCGGCGCCGATCTCGACATCGGCGCCGATGATCGTCCACGGCCCGACCTCGACGTCGTCGGCGAGACGCGCGGC
>CAZEVP010000102.1:0-4849 GCA_964515735.1 uncultured Verrucomicrobiaceae bacterium
CCCAGACGCCCCAGTAGGCGCCGACCGAACCTTCCTGCGCCTGTTTCCACGGCTGGTCGAACGCCTCCATGATGAAGTAGTCGTAGCCGTTGTCGGCGGCCATGGCGAGGAAGGTGCGCAGGAAGCGCGCCTCGTCGGCCGGCGACGCATCGGCCTGGCCGCGCTCGCGGCCGCGACTGGGCCAGCCGACCTCGGCGAGCAGGATCGGTTTGTCGCGGTGGTAGTTGGCCAGAGTGTATTGCTGCGCCTTGATCGCCTCGAACGAGTGTTCGATGTCGATGCTCTGCCAGTACGGCAGGATGTGCGCGCCGATGAAGTCGGCCTCGCGCGCCAGCTTCGGATACTTGAGCCAGAAATCCCACGAGTCGGCGGTCGAGACCGGGATCTTGCGCTTCATCTTCGCCAGCGCGGCCTTCACCTCGTGGATGTAGTCGATCAGCTGTTCCTCGGTCAGCTCCTCGCGCAGCAGCGTCTCGTTGCCGAGAATGATGCGCTCGATGTTCTTGTTCTCCTTGACCACTTCGAGTAGCCGCTCGATCTCCTTGCGGTTGTCGGTATCGATGTCGGAGAGCCAGGCGCCGACCGTCACCTTCAGGCCGTGCCTGGCGGCAATGCGCGGAATCTCACCCTGAATGCCCGCCACCGAGTAGGTGCGGATGTGTCTGGTGTGCCTGGCCAGTAACGCCATGTCCTCGTCGATCTGCTCTTCGGTCGGGAAGATGCCTTCGATCGGACTCTGGTCGGCGCGAAATGGTGCATAGGCGAAGCCGGAGACTTTTTTCGGCCACGGCGGCAGCCCTTTTTCCGGCTGGTTGAACAGAGCCCACAGGCCGACGGTGATGGCCGAGAGACTGAACAGTACGAAGATGACGTGAAACAGGTTGGTGTATTTGCGCAGCGGGTTTTTGGCCATGATGGCGTGGCGGTTCTCGCGAGGAACGACGACCGGGAATGGGGGTAGAGCGGGTCGCATTCTACGGCTGCGCAGTGGGCGCGGACAGTGGGGGGATATACCTGTTTCAGCTCGTGTCCGGCGCGCGCCGGCCGGTGGTGAAGCTGCTACGATCCGCACCGGTTCGTTTTCCGCTTTTCTCCCCGCTGGCGCCGCCATGTCCGATTCGCTTCAGACCACCCGCGACCGTTCGCGGTTTTCCATATTTGTCTATCTGTTCGCACTGGTGCTGGCGTCGCTGGCGCTGACGCTGTTTTGGTTCCTGCAGGGAAGGGCGCAGCTGCTGCCGGATGCGGTTGCCGTCGGCCAGCGGTTGCAGTGTGTCTCCTACAGTCCGTTCGACAAGGATCAGAGCCCGCTGGCGCAGCCGTTCCAGCTGCGCGCCGAACGCATCGATGCCGACTTCGAACTGCTGGCGCGGCACTTTCGTTGCGTGCGCACCTATTCGGTCGAGGGGGCGGAGGCGCTGCCGGTGCTGGCGCGCAAGCACGGCCTGAAGGTGCTGCTCGGTGCCTGGGTCGGCAGCGATGCCGCCAGAACCCGGCAGGAGATCGAGGGGGCGATCGCGCAGGCCAACCAGCATCCGGATGTGGTCGAGGCGGTGGTCGTCGGCAACGAGGCGCTGCTGCGGCGCGAGATCAGCGGCGCGCGGCTGGCGCAGCTGATCGGCGAGGTGAAGTCGCGCATCGCGCAGCCGGTCACCTATGCCGATGTCTGGGAGTTCTGGCGCAAGCACCCGGAGGTGGCACCGGCGGTCGACTTCATCACCATCCACCTGCTGCCGTACTGGGAGGACGAGCCGATGCCGGTCGCACGCGCGCTCGACCATGTCGAACGGATTCGTGCAACGTTCGTGCGCGAATTCGCGCCGAAGGAGATTCTGATCGGCGAGACCGGCTGGCCGAGCGAGGGGCGCCACCGCGAGGCGGCGGTGCCGTCGCGCTTCGATGAGGCCAGCTTTCTGCGCGGCTTCATCGCGCGCGCCGAGGCGGGCGGCTGGCGCTACAACCTGATCGAGGCATTCGACCAGCCGTGGAAGCGCAACAGTGAGGGGATGGTCGGTGGCTACTGGGGGTTGTTCGACGCCGACCGCGGCGACAAGGGCATCCTGACCGGCGCGGTGTCGAACCTGCCGGCATGGCGGGTGTGGCTGGTCGTCAGTCTCGCCATCGCTGTGGCGGTGTTGCTGCTGTCTGGCGTGCCGCGTGCGACCAGCGCTGCGCTGGTACTACCACTGCTGGCGGGGCTCGGCGGTGGATGTATCGCGTACTGGCTGCAGGTCACGACGCTGGCGGCGCGCGACCACTGGGAGTGGCTGTGGGCATTGGCGCTGGTGGCGCTGAATCTGGTCGTGCTGTTGCAGGTCGGTATGCAGCTCGGCGGGCGCGTGGCTGGTATTGGCGGCTGGCTGCAACGACACGCCGGGCTGTGGCTTTTGTTGACCGGCGCTGCCGGCGCCGTGTTGGCGCTGCAGCTCGGGCTCGATGCGCGCTACCGGCTGTTCCCGACCGCGATGCTGCTGGTGCCGGCGCTGGTCTATGCGCTGCGGCCGGCACCGCTGCCGGCGCGCGAGGGGTGGCTGCTGTTGCTGCTGGTCGCGTCGATGCTGCCGCTGCAGGTCTGGGAGGAGGGCTTCGGACAGATCCGCAACCGCGTCGACCTGCGCGTCGTTGACCAGCTCTGGCTGCTGGTGCTGGCGTGGTCGCGCAACGTTCAGGCGCTGGGCTGGATGGCGGTATCGCTGCTGCTGGTGGTGGCGCTGTGGCGCGGCGTGCGCGCCAGCCGCAGCGCGCAGGCCACGACGGCGAACGAGGCCGGCGTCACGGCATAGAGGATCAGCCCGGCACCGCCGAGCCACAGCCCGAGCCAGCCGACGATGCGGCCGGCCCGGTTCGGCAGCAGCCATGCCGCGATGGCGGCGGTGATTGCCGGCAGCACGTGCAGGCGGAAGTGGATCATCAGCCCGAGTTGAGCGCGCAGTTCGCACCACGGGTTGCCGCCGGCTTCGCACAGCGCCACCCAGCGGCCGTGCTCCATCAGCTGGAAGCGCAGCAGATAGCAGAACGCGATCCACAGCGCGAACGCCAGCAGTACGATTGTGGTCGGGCGGTTCATCGTCGGTGATTCCCGTTGCCTGTGCATTCGGCCTTGTGCCATCTGCCCGATTTTTTGCAGTAAAGAATAAGAGGGTAGTGGGAAGACTCCCCTATCCCTGTCAGCCGTTGCACTTGATGAAGGCCATCGATCTCGACCATGCCTCAGGGGCGTTGAAGTCCTTGATCAACGGCTCCTTGTCAGAGCCCGTGAATGCGCCCATGCCGTGGGCGACCATGTAGCCGGGGAAGTATGACGGCGGCGGTGCCGAGAGGAGCTGCGAACATATCGCGCTCTTCCTCGATCGATCACTGTCGAGCGCGTCGATGCTGGCAAACAGCCGGTTTCTCTCCGCCTCTGGCAGGGAGCCGAACTCCTTCACGAAGAGGGCATTCAGTGCACTGTGTGCACTCTTGTCGGCGACGCGCTGGGTATCGAAGTGCGCATAGGCACTCGCAACCATGATCAGCTCCGCCGCTTCGTCATATCGGGACTGCCTGGCACACTCCCTGGCGCCAGCGGCGACATCCGCTGCGCTGTTTGTCGGAGTTACCTGTGTGGTGCTCACGCACGCAAGCGGACTAGTGGTGGCAAGATTTCCGTTGCTTTCGTGGTTGGTGACCGGAGGGGTGCCAGCACATCCGGTCAAGAGAACAAAGGCTGCAAGGGTCAAGGGTTTTTTCATGTGTCCGAAATTCCTGGTTAGTGGCGCACGGCGTTTGATAACAAGCATGAACTGTCGTTGAAACGGCGGTCGTGTGTACCCGGCGCAGCGGATCGTATCTCTCGCCGCCGGTGTTTGGCCCGATGTCCGCACCATTCAATCCTCGTCGATGGCCGCGAAGCGTTCTGCCAGATGATCGACCAACGCGCGCACTGACGGCAGCAGGCCGCGCCGGCTGGCGAACACGGCATGAATTATCTCCCGGTGCGGCGACCAGTCCGGCAGCAGACTTATCAGCGACTTCGCCGCCAGTTGTTCGTGGATCATCAACCGTGGCAGCTGCACGACACCGATGCCGGCGATGGCGGCGTTGCGCAGCGCGATCATGTCGGTGGTGACGAAGCGCGGCGAATGGTGCACGACGGCCTGCGCGCCATTCGGGCCGAACAGTGTCCAGCCGTAACTGTGCTGCGGTTCGCCGAGGCCGAGGCTGGGCCAGCCGTTCAGGTCGGCCGGCCCGGCGGGCAGGCCGCGTTGCTGCACCAGCGCGGGACTGGCGACAAGACACTGCCCGCGATCGGCCAGCACCCGCATCACCAGTTCGCTGTCCTGCAGCGGCGGCGGGCGCACGCGAATGGCGATGTCGATGGCTTCGCCGATCGGATCGACACGGCGGTTGGTCGCCTCCAGATGCACGCTGACCTTCGGGTAGCGCGCCATGAACTCGGCCAGCATCGCGCCGACATGCGCGTGCAGTAGCGCGATCGGGCAGGTCACCCGGACGATGCCGCGCGGCTCGGCGCGCGAGGTGTCGATCACCTCCTGCGCCGCGTCGGCCTCGACCAGCATCGCCTTGCAGTGGTCGTAGTAGCGGCGGCCGATCTCGGTCACCGCGCAGTGGCGGGTCGAGCGCTGGATCAGACGGATGCCGAGCCGCTCCTCCAGCAGCGCGATGCGGCGGCTCAGCTTCGATTTCGGCAGGCCGATGGCACGGCCGGCCGGCGCGAAGCCACCGTGGTCGACGACCAGGACGAAGTAGCGGAGGTCGTTCAGATCCTGCATGGCATCGTTCTATTGATGGGACGCTGAGGCCGGATTTAACCAGCTTTTCACCTCAGTGTCGCAGGCGCATCCTCTGC
>CAZEVP010000102.1:4949-9154 GCA_964515735.1 uncultured Verrucomicrobiaceae bacterium
GCTGAGGCCGGATTTAACCAGCTTTTCACCTCAGTGTCGCAGGCGCATCCTCTGCCCTCATTCGATCCGTCAGGCATTCGAGGAGGACGACATGAAAAATTGCCGGGAGCAATTTTCAACGCCGCGCCAGCGGCGGCCCCGCAGGGGTGGCGGTCATGGATGACACGCCATTGAAAAAGGTGGTTGGCATCTACAGCGCGCCGCGCCAGCACTGGGTCGGCGACGGTTTTCCGGTGCGCTCGCTGTTTTCCTACGGCAGCCACGGCCGTCAGCTCAGCCCATTCCTGCTGCTCGACTACGCCGGCCCGGCCGAGTTCACGCCGACCGGGCGGCCGCGCGGCGTCGGCCAGCATCCGCACCGCGGCTTCGAGACCGTCACCATCGTCTACCGGGGCGAGGTGGCGCACCGCGACTCGACCGGCAGCGGCGGTGTCATCGGCCCCGGCGACGTGCAGTGGATGACGGCCGCCTCCGGCATCCTGCACGAGGAGTTCCACTCGCCGGCCTTCACCGCCAGCGGCGGTGCGCTGGAGATGGTGCAGCTGTGGGTCAACCTGTCGGCGCGGGACAAGATGAGCGCGCCCGGTTATCAGGCCATCGTCGATCGCGATATTCCGGCGGTGCCACTGGCCGGCGGTGCCGGCAGCGTGCGCGTCATCGCCGGTCGCTTCGGCGACGGTGAGGGGCCGGCCCGCACCTTCACGCCGATGAACGTGTGGGACATGCGGCTGGCGCGGGGCGGTTTCGTTGAATTGTCGCAGCCGGCCGGCTGGACCACGGCGCTGGTCGTGCTGCACGGCAGCGTGCGAGTGAACGGCGAGACTGTTGCCGGCGAGGCGCAGATGGTCGTGCTGGATCGCGCCGGCGAGCAGTTCTCGCTGGAGGCTGACAGCGATGCCGTCGTGCTGTTGCTCGGCGGCGAGCCGATCGACGAACCGGTCGTCGGCTATGGGCCGTTCGTCATGAACAGCGAGCAGGAGATCGCGCAGGCGATCGCCGATTTCAACGGCGGTCGCTTCGGCACGATGCAACGTCAGTCGTCAACGGTGCAGAGCACCACCCTTCGTCAAGGAGAACAGAGTCATGGCTAAACCCTACGTCCGTCTCGACAAGAACAACGCCGCCGTGCTGCTGGTTGACCACCAGGCGGGCCTGCTGTCGCTGGTACGCGACATCGAGCCCGACAAGTTCAAGAACAACGTGCTGGCGCTCGGCGATCTGGCGAAATATTTCAAGTTGCCGACCATTCTGACCACCAGCTTCGAGACCGGCCCGAACGGCCCGCTGGTGCCGGAGCTGAAGCAGCAGTTTCCGGAGGCGCCCTACATCGCACGCCCCGGCAACATCAACGCGTGGGACAACGAGGATTTCGTCAACGCGGTGAAAGCGACCGGCAGGAGGCAGCTGATCATCGCCGGCGTCGTCACCGAGGTGTGCGTGGCGTTTCCGGCGCTGTCGGCACTGGAGGAGGGCTATGACGTCTTCGTCGTCACCGACGCCTCCGGCACCTTCAACGAAGTGACGCGCCACTCGGCGTGGGACCGCATGTCGCAGGCTGGCGCGCAGCTGATGACCTGGTTCGGCGTCGCCTGCGAGCTGCATCGCGACTGGCGCAACGATGTCGAAGGGCTGGCGGCGTTGTTCTCGAACCACATCCCTGACTACCGCAACCTGATCACCAGCTACAACGCGCTGACAGCGGGCAAATAACCCCGTGCCGATGTCCGTGTGGGACACGGGCATCGTACTTTTTCCCTGCCGGATTGGAGGAGCTTTTCAATGAGCACGCCAGCCAACTTCAACAACCAGAAACCAGTCATCGACCCGTCCGATGCGGTCATGTTGCTGATCGATCATCAAAGCGGCCTGTTCCAGACTGTCGGCGACATGCCGATGCCAGAGTTGCGCGCCCGCGCGGCGGCTCTGGCCAGCATGGCCACGCTGTGCAAGCTACCTGTCATCACCACGGCATCGGTGCCGCAGGGGCCGAACGGCCCACTGATTCCGGAGATCCACGAGAATGCGCCGCACGCCAAATACGTTGCCCGCCGCGGCGAGATCAACGCCTGGGACAATCCCGATTTCGTCGCCGCAGTGAAGGCGACCGGCCGCAAGACGCTGATCATCGCCGGCACCATCACCAGTGTCTGCATGGCGTTTCCGTCCATTAGTGCGGTCGCCGACGGTTACAAGGTGTTCGCCGTGATCGATGCCTCCGGCACCTACAGCAAGATGGCGCAGGAGATCACGCTCGCCCGCGTCGTGCAGGCCGGCGTGGTGCCGATGGATACGGCCGCCGTCGCTTCGGAGCTGCAGAGAACCTGGAACCGCGACGATGCCGCGCAGTGGGCACAGGTCTACACGAAGATTTTCCCCGCCTATCAGCTGCTGATCGAAAGTTACTCGAAGGCGCAGGATGTGGTGAAAAACGACGAGGCGCTGGATTCGGCGCGCTGAGTCGGGCGGACTATTGCCGGGAACGAAGAAGACCCCTCGCGGGGCCTTCTTCGTTTCGGCTGCGACAGATTCAGCCTTCTGCAATATTTGGAAATCGCTCCGGGTGTTCGATGATCTCGTCGGTCAGGTCGACATCGATATCGGGCCAGTAGTAATGGCCCGGCGATGGCTCCTGCACATTCAGGATGGCGCCGACTGGCTGATCGCGAAACCAAGGGAAATCTTCGTAGGACATGAACAGCTCGCGTTGGCGTGCGAGCAGCCAGATGCCATGCGCGGAAATATGAGTGATTTCAGGTGCCGAAATGTCGCCGCCACGCTGTGACGAGTTCATCGTAGTGCTCCTCGACGAGCGCTCTGATATGTCGGAGTTGCTGCTGGTTATACCGGTAAACCCGGGCTGTTTCCACTGTCGGCTCCAGCCAGAACTTGGCTTCGCCTGCCGATGAGACCACATGGACATGCAGGCGGGGCTCCTCGCGTGAAAAGAAGAAGAAACGATATCCCTGTTTGGAAAAGACGGTCGGTGTCATCTGCGCTCCCTGCAGATTGATTCACTTCATAATGAAGAAAGGCCCCTCGCGGAGCCTTCTTCATGCAGTGGCCGCTTACGCCGCCGGCACCACGTCGATCACCTGCGCCGCGATGCGCTTGCCGTCGTCCGCACCCTTCTGGAACTCCGCGATTTCGTTGAAGTTCATGTAGCGGTAGATCTCCTTGGCCTGTGCATCCAGCTTCGAGGCGTATTCCAGATACTCCTCGCGGGTCGGGATCTTGCCGAGGATGCCGCCGACCGCCGCCAGTTCCGCCGAGGTCAGGTAGACGTTGGCACCGTCACCCAGACGGTTCGGGAAGTTGCGGGTCGAGGTCGACAGCACGGTCGCGCCGGGACGCACGCGTGCCTGGTTGCCCATGCACAGCGAGCAGCCCGGCATTTCGGTGCGGGCGCCGGCCTTGCCGAAGATGCTGTAGTAACCCTCTTCCATCAGCTGGTGCTCGTCCATGCGGGTCGGCGGGGCGATCCACATGCGCGTGGCCAATGCACCGGCCGGCACCTTGTCCAGCAGTTTGCCGGCGGCGCGGTAGTGGCCGATGTTGGTCATGCAGGAGCCGATGAACACTTCGTCGACCTTGTCACCGGCGACGTCGGAGAGCGTGCGGGCATCGTCGGGATCGTTCGGCGCGCAGACGATCGGCTCGACGATTTCGTTCATGTCGATCTCGATGATGGCGGCGTACTCGGCGTCGGCATCCGCTTCCATCAGCTGCGGGTTGGCCAGCCACTCTTCCATCTTGCGGGCGCGGCGTTCCAGCGTGCGCTGGTCGCCGTAACCGTCGGCGATCATCCAGCGCAGCAGCGTGATGTTCGACTTCAGGTACTCGGCCACCGACGCTTCCGACAGCTTGATGGTGCAGCCGGCGGCGGAACGCTCGGCCGAAGCGTCGGAGAGTTCGAACGCCTGTTCGGCGGTCAGATGCTCCAGACCTTCGATCTCGAGGATGTTGCCGGAGAAGATGTTTTTCTTGCCCTTCTTCTCGACGGTCAGCAGGCCGGCCTTGATTGCGTAGAGCGGAATCGCGTGCACGAGGTCGCGCAGCGTGATGCCGGGCTGCATTTTGCCCTTGAAGCGGACCAGCACCGACTCCGGCATATCCAGCGGCATGATGCCGGTGGCGGCGGCGAAGGCGACCAGGCCGGAACCGGCCGGGAACGAGATGCCGATCGGGAAGCGGGTGTGCGAGTCGCC
>CAZEVP010000103.1:0-9041 GCA_964515735.1 uncultured Verrucomicrobiaceae bacterium
TGCCGCCGATCGCCGCCACCGCCGCCGTCATCGCGCCGAGGATGCGGTCGAAGGTCTCCAGCATCGCGTCGGGGCTGATGACGGTGACGTCGAGATCGCCCTGGTGGAATTCGGTCATCGCCGCCTCGATCAGCGCCTCCGCCCGCGCCAGCGACACCCCCTCGCGAATCTGCAACGCGACGCGAAACAGCCCCGACACGTTGAACAGTCGCTGCGCCGCCGCGACCGGGATGATGGCCATGTCGCGCGTGTCCATCCCCATCGCGTTGCCGCCCTCCTCCAGCACACCGATGACGCGGAAACGCGAATCGCCGAGACGCACGCTGGCGCCGATCGGGTCGCGACTGTCGAACAGCTCGCGCTTGAGCCGGTGGCCGATGATCAGTTCGTTGCCGGCACGGCGGAAATCGCCGGCCGGCAGGTTGCTGCCGCGCGCCAGTTTCAGCTCCTGGATTTCGAGGAAGGTGCGCGTGGTGCCGAACACGGTGGCGTCGCGGCCGCGGGCATCGACGCCGAGCCGCGCGGCGCCGACCACCACCGGCGCCACGCCGTCGATCACCGACAGCCGCCGCCCCAGCAACCACACCTCGTCGAGCGTGATCTCGCGCGCCGCACTGCCCGACACCGGTGGCAGGCCACCGGTGGTCTCCTTGCGGCCGGGAAACAGGATCAGCACGTTCTTGCCGAGCGCCTTGAACTCGCCGAGCACGTAGCCACGCGCGCCCTCGCCGAGTGCGGTCAGCGCCACCACGGCGGCGACGCCGAGCGCCATCGACAGCAGGATCATCACGCTGCGAAAACGCGCGCGTAGCAGCGCCTGCGCGCTGAACTGCAGCAGATCAGCCGCGCGCATCGCCAGTCTCGTCGTCGCCGCGCCGGATGTCGGCGACGATGCGGCCGTCGACCATGCGCAGATGACGCTGCGCGCGGCTGCCGATCGCGGCGTCGTGCGTCACCACCACCAGCGTGATGCCGCTGTCGTGCAGCTCTTCGAGCAGCTGCACCACCTCGGCGCCGGAGCGGGTGTCGAGGTTGCCGGTCGGCTCGTCGGCCAGCAGCAGCGCCGGTCGCATGGCGATGGCGCGGGCGATGGCGACGCGCTGGCGCTGGCCGCCCGACAGCTCGGGCGGACGGTGGTGCGCGCGGTCGAGCAGGCCGAGCCGCTGCATCACCGCGCGCGCCAGCCCGCTGCGCTCGCGCGGCGCCATGCCGGCCAGCACCATCGGCAGTTCGATGTTCTCCTGCGCCGTCAGCCGTGGAATCAGGTGGAACGACTGGAACACGAAACCGATGCGCTCGCGCCGCAGCCGGGCGCGCTGCTCCTCGGCCAGCTGTGCGGTCTCGACGCCGGTCAGCCGGTAGCTGCCGCTGTCGGGACGATCGAGCAGGCCGAGCATGTTCAGCAGCGTCGACTTGCCGGAGCCGGACGGCCCCATCACCGACAGGTACTCGCCGGCCTCGACCCGCAGCGAAACGTCATCCAGCGCGTGCACCTGCTGGTCGCCGAGCTGGAAGCGCTTGTGCACCGCCCGCAGTTCGATGACCGGTACCGCCGCCCCCTCTGACACTTCGATCATGGCGCGCTCTCGTCGCGGCCGACAGCGGCGACGCCGTCGCCGATGCCGGGCTGGTCCGGGCTGCGCACGATCAGCTCGCCGGCGGCCAGACCGTCGATCACCTCGGTCCAGCTCCAGTTGCCGATGCCGAGCCTCAGCTGGCGCTGACGCAGCCGGCCGCCGTCGACGACCCACACCTTGTCACCGTCGACCAGTGCCTCGGTCGGCACGCGCAGCACGTCGGCGCGGCTGTCGAGCACGACGGTGGCATCGGCGCTGTAGCCGACCAGCAGCGCAACGTCGTCGCCGTCACCGCCGCCCGGCGGCGCATCGAGGTGAACGTCGATGTCAACGGTGCGCGCCTGTTTTTCCAGATCGAGCACATAGGGTGCGATGCGGGTCAGGCGACCGTCGAAGCTGCGGCCGCGAAAGGCGTCGAGCGTGACCCGCACCGGCAGGCCGATGCGCAGCGCGGCGGCGTCGACCTCGTCGATCGGCGCGGTGACGTAGAGGCAGCTGGTGTCGATCAGATCGATGGCGGGTGGCGTCGCCACGCCGGGCGGCGACGGCGTGATGTACTCGCCGACCTCGCCGTTGATCTCGGCGACGACACCGGCGAACGGCGCCTTCAACTGCGTGCGGTCGAACACGGCGCGGGCGCTCTCCAGCTGTGCCGCGGCCACCTCCACCTGCGCCTGCGCCGCTTCGCAGGCGCCGCGCGCGGCCAGCGCGTTGCTGCGCGCGGCGTCGACGACATCCTCGGAGGCGAGCTTGCGCGCGAGCAACTGTTCCAGCCGCTTCGCCTCGCGCTCGCCGCGCTGCGCCATGACGCAGGACTGCTCGCGCGCATGGCGCGCCGCCAGCAGCGCCGCCTCGCCGCGCAGCACGTCGGCGCGGCGGTCGCGGTTCCACAGTTCCAGCAGCAGCTGGCCGGCCTCGACGCGGTCGCCCTCGTCGACCAGCAGCCGGTCGACGACGCCGCCGATCGGCATCGACACGCCGGCGCGGCGGCACGCCTTGACGGTACCGGCGCGGGTGTTGGCGACCGTCGCCTCGACGCTGCCCCGCTCCACCGCCACCACCGCTACCGCCAGCGGCTCCGGCCGCAGCATCCAGGCGACCAGCAACACCGCGCCGAGCGCGATACCCATGGCAACGATCAGTTTTTTCTTCACGCCCGCTCCCCGTTCTTATTCACGTCATCGGCTTCCACTGCATACCTGCCATCGGCCGGACCAATGCCGGCGAACGCATGGTAGCGGTGCGGCTTCGCCCGCGACCAGCGCGGACATCATGCAATGTTCATCTGCCTGTCAAATTCTCCACCCAACATGGCCGCGCCTTCCCGCCCACGGACCATCACCCACGACGGAGACGCCCCATGCGACACGCACGACGCACCACTCGCAAACTGCTCGGCCTGGCCATCGCCACCGCCCTGTTCACCGGCACCGCCAGCGCCGATACCGACGGCGGCCCCGCCTACTGGTACGAACTCGGTCAGGATGCGATCAATGACGCCCGGAAACTGCGCCCGAACGAGCGCAAGGCCAGGAACGTGATCCTGTTCGTCGGCGACGGCCTCGGCATCTCGACCGTCACCGCCGCGCGCATTCTCGAAGGCCAGCTGCGCGACGCCGACGGCGAGGGCAACCGCCTCTTCTTCGAGAAGTTTCCCTACCTCGCCCACTCGGTGACCGCCAGCGCCAACCAGCAGACTTCCGACTCGGCGCCGACCGCCACCGCGATGGTCACCGGCATCAAGAGCAACGACGGCGCGATCTCGGTCGACGAGACCATCAACCGCTTCGAACCAAGCGCCGATGTGACCGCGTCGAAAAGCGTCAAGACCATTCTCGAACAGGCCGAAGAGCGCGGCCTGTCGACCGGCATCGTCACCACCGCGCGCATCACCCACGCCACGCCGGCGGTCAACTATGCCCACATCAGCAACCGCGACTGGGAGGCCAACAACAACCTGCCGGCCGGCGCCACGGTCAAGGACATCGCCCGCCAGCTGCTCGAATTCCCGTATGGCGACGGCATTGAGGTCGTGCTCGGCGGCGGCCGCAGCTACTTCTACAGCAACACCACCACCGACCCCGAGTACCCGGGCCGCACCGGCAACCGTACCGACGGCCGCAACCTGCATCAGGAGTGGGTCCGCAAGTACCCGAACTCGACCTACGTCTGGAACAAGGCACAGTTCGATGCGATCAATCCGAGCGAGACCAAACACCTGCTCGGTCTGTTCGAGCGCTCGCACATGCGTTATGAGAGCGACCGCGCCGACGACGCCGCCGGCGAACCGTCGCTGGCCGAGATGACCGAAAAAGCGATCGAGATGCTGCGCACCAACGAGAAGGGCTTCTACCTGATGGTCGAGGCCGGCCGCATCGACCACGCCCACCACGCCGGCAACGCCTACCGCGCGCTGCACGACACCATCGCGCTGTCGGAGGCGGTACGGAAGGCCTACGAGACCACCGACCCGAACGAGACGCTGATCATCGTCACCGCTGACCACAGCCACGTCTTCACGATCGGCGGCTACCCGGATCGCGGCAACCCGATCCTCGGCAAGGCGGCCGTCGAGGGCGTGCTGCAGAAAGACAGCCTCGGCCTGCCCTACACCACGCTCGGCTACGCCAACGGCCCGGGCTGGACCGGCGGCTTCCAGCGCCGCGAGATGGCCGCCGACGAGAGCTACGTCGCCGCCCACTACAGCGGCGGCGAACTGCGCCCGGATCTGACCGACGTCGATACGGCCGCCCCCGGCTACCTGCAGGAGTCGACGATACCGATGGGTGCGGAAACGCACGCCGGTGAAGACGTCGCAATCTACGCCAGCGGCCCCAGCGCGCACCTGTTCCACGGCACCCAGGAGCAGAACGTGATCTATCACGTCATGGCCAACGCGCTCGGTTTCGAGCGCAAGGTGCCGCCGCGCTGGTACGACTACCACTACGGCAGCAAGCTCCTGAACCAGCACTGACGGCGCCCACGGGTGGAGCGCTCAGCGCTCCACCCGCTTCACACCCCGCCCCCGGAACCCCCGTTCCAGCCAACGCCACCCGGAGCCATGCCATGAGACCGTTCTTCGCCGCGCTGATCGCGGCCGGCTGCGTGCTGATCGCCGCCTGCAGCAACCCGTCCGGCCGCGTCGCCCTCGACGCGGCGGACCTGACCGACCCGCCGCCGCGGGCCGCGGAGTACATCACCACGCTCGCGCAGCGCGGCGGCCAGCGCGACGAACAGGTCTGGCGCGTCTGGCGCGACGACCAGCGCGTCGATGTGGCGCAGCTCGACAGCGACAGCGGCGAGGCGTGGCAGCGCAGCGGCGCCACCACCGGCGACCGCGAGCTGCTGTTCTTCTTGCGCCTGTTCCACGCCGACCGCACCGCCATCGAATACGCGCCGACGGAACTGGCGGCGCTCGGCATGGCCGGCGACTGGCAGCGCGCGCAGCTGCTGGTCAGCCCGCAGACGCTGCAGCAGTTGCGGCCGGTTGCCGGCCGCACGCTGCACGGCCGCCGCGCCATCACTTACCGCGGTGAGATCGATGGTGAGCGGATCGATATCGACTGGCTGGTCGACGACAAACTGCCGGCGCGCATCCAGCGCCGCAGCGGCGACAGGACCACCACGATCACGCTGCGGGCGCTGCACCCGCTGGCTGCGGCGCCGTGGCAACGGCCGCCGAGCCGCGACTACCGGATCATCGACTACGCCGATCTCGGCGACATGGAGCGCGATCCGTTCGTGCAACGGGTGCTGTCGATGATTCCCGGTGGAGAGCTGCACGACCACGCTCATTGAAGCGCGAGGTGCACTCAGAGTGCGGAACGGTCGAGCACCAGCGAGTTGCGCTGGCGCCACAGGTAGACCATCAGCACGGCGATCAGGGCCGCCGCCAGCCAGTACGGCAGCGAGTGGTGCAGCGCGTAGAGGAAGCCGCCGAGCAGCGGCCCGAACAGGAAGCCGAGCGCGCCGACCGAGCCAATGATGCCGGCCAGCGCGCCCTGCTCGTCGCCGGTCACGGTCAGGCTGGCGCCGGTGCCGAACGCCGGCGACGCCAGCCCCATGCCGAGCCCGTAGCAGACCATGCCCACCGTCAGCAGGTCGAACCCGGTCGCCGCCGCGATCAGCGCGTAGCCGACGCCGACGATCGGCAGGCCGATCAGCATCAGCGTGATCGGCGAACGCACGAAGCGGACCAGCCCCAGCTGCGCCACCATCATCGCCGCCGACGAACACATGATCGACACCGAGAAGCGCTGCGCCGCCGCCGCCGGCGTCAGCTGCAGCAGATCCTGGAAATAGAAGGCCAGCGTCGTCATCACCACGCCCATCAGCGTGAAGGTGCAGAAGCTGGCGACGACGAAGTAGCGGTAGCGCGGGTCGAAATAGCTCAGCCGCTTCTGCTCGCCGTGCTCGCGGTAGCCCGAAGCGGAATCGGGCAGATAGCGCCGGATCAGCAGCAGCGCCACCATCATCATCGCCGCCTGCACCAGCAGCGGCAGCAGCAGGTGGAACGCGGCGAAGCTGACCAGCAGTGGCCCGGTCATGACGCCGGCCTGAATCGCCGCGTTGAGCCGCCCGAGGCTGCGAACGCGCTGGCGCGACGTGGTGATGTCGACCATGTAGGCCATCGCCGCCGGGTGCGCGGCCGACATCACCAGCGCGTGGAAGAAGCGGCCGACCACCAGCGCCAGATAGGCCGCCCAGCCGGTGACGACGCCGAGCAGGCCGATCCAGCCACAGACGGCGAACAGCAGCGCCCCCACCACATAGCCGCCGAGCCCGATCTGGATCACGGTGCGGCGGCCGAAGCGATCGCTGGCGCGCCCCCAGAACGGCATCGTCTGCGCCACGATGAAGGCCGACAGCGCCGACAGCGAGGTGATGATCAGCTCGCGCGGCTGCCACTCCAGACCGAACGGCAGCGACAGCGTCAGCTCCTGCAGCTGCAGCTCGCGCCCGAGCACCGGGATGATCGTGTAGATCAGCGTCTGCCCCATGCCGAGTGCCAGCATGCCGAGGTAGAGCGCCGCGATGCCGGCTGCGCCGGGACGCACCGGAGTAAAGGAATCAGTGGACACGGGCCGTTCCGGGAAGAAATAGATACAACATTGAATGTTAGACACATTACCCGCACGCCGCGACGCAAGACAAGCCGCCCGCGGCGACGCTGCCGGCTGGCGACGCGCTGGTACACTGCGGCGCTTCGACCCCGGAACCGCCTCCCCGATGGCCCACAGCGACACCACCACCCTGCAGCGCGCCCTCGGCGCCATCGAGCGCGCCGGCAACCGCCTGCCAGCGCCGGCCTGGCTGTTCGTCTGGCTGTGCGCCCTGATGCTGGTGCTGTCGGCGCTCGGCGAATGGCTCGGCCTGCGCGCGACATTGCCGAACGGCGACGGCGTCGCCGCGCGCAGCCTGCTCGGCGTCGACGGCCTGCAGTGGCTGCTGACCCACACCGTCAGCAACTTCACCGGTTTCGCGCCGGTCGGCACAGTGCTGGTGGCGATGCTCGGCATCGGCATCGCCGAGCACTCGGGGCTGCTGAAGGCGGTGCTGACGCGGGTGGTGATGGCGGCGCCGCCGCGGCTGCTGACCTTCATGGTGGTGCTGGCGGCGATGCTGTCGCACGTCGCCGCCGACGCCGGTTACGTGGTGCTGATCCCGCTCGCCGGGCTGCTGTTCGCCGCCGCCGGGCGGCCGCCGCTGGCCGGCATCGTCGCCGCCTTCGCCGGTGTTTCAGGCGGCTACAGCGCCAACCTCGTCATCGGCCCGGTCGACGCCATTCTGGCCGGCCTCTCCACCGAGGCGGTGCGGCTGGTCGACGCCGGCTACACCGTCAGCGCCGCCGGCAACTACTACTTCAGCCTCGCCTCGGCGCTGCTGCTGAGCATTCTCGCCACCATCATCACCGAGCGCGTCATTGAACCGCGCCTGCGCGGTAGTGTCAGCACCGAGGCCGCCGTACCCGAGCCGCCGACGTTGGCGGAACGGCGCGCGCTGCGCGCGGTCGGCGTCTGGACGTTGCTGCTGATCGCGCTGCTGTTGTGGGGCGTGCTGCCGCAGGACGGCTTCCTGCGCGACCGCGCCAATCCGGCCGTGCTGGCATCGCCGCTGCTGTCCGGCATCGTCACCGTCATCGCGCTCTACGCCGCCGTCGCCGGGCTGATCTACGGTCGCGTCAGCGGTCTCTACCGCCGCGCCGACGACTGCGTCGCCGGCATGGAGGCGAGCATGGCGACGATGGCCTCGTATCTGGTGCTGATGTTCTTCGCCGCGCAGTTCGTCAGCTGGTTCGGCTGGAGCCAGCTCGGCACCATCGCCGCCGTGCACGGCGCCGACTTCCTGAAAACGCTGACGCCGGCGCCGCTGCTGCTGATCGGCGGGCTGATCCTGATCAGCGCGCTGATCGACCTGCTGGTCGGCAGCGCCTCGGCAAAGTGGGCGCTGATGGCGCCGGTGTTCGTGCCGATGTTCTACCTGCTCGGCATCTCGCCGGAGGCGACGCAGATGGCTTACCGCATCGGCGACAGCGTCGCCAACATCATCACGCCGCTGATGCCCTACTTCGGCGTCGTCGTCGCCTTCGTGCAACGCTGGGACAGGAACGCCGGTGTCGGCACGCTGATCGCCAACATGCTGCCATTCTCGATCGTGTTCCTGATCGGCTGGTCGCTGCTGCTGGCCGTATGGGTGGCGCTCGGGTGGCCGCTGGGGCCGGGTGTTTCCGCCATGCTCTGACATTTCGGCGCCAGTGGAGCGCTCCGGCGCAGTGCCGGCAGCCGGTGCCGTGAAGCTCTCCAGCACCGGCGCAAGTACATCCCTGTAGCCTTCGTCGGAGACATCGTGTCTCCGACGATGCTGGAGAGCTTCACGGCACCAGCTGCTTCACGCACAGTGCCAATGCCAAGTTCAATCGACACAGAGGGCCATCGTGCAACCCATCATCTCGATCAACCAGCTGACCAAGACCTACGCCTCCGGCCACACCGCGCTGCAACCGCTCGATCTCGACATCCGGCGCGGCGAGATCTTCGCGCTGCTCGGCCCCAACGGCGCCGGCAAGACCACGTTGATCAGCATCATCTGCGGCATCGTCAATCCGAGCGGCGGCAGTGCCACCGTCGACGGCCACGACATCGTGCGCGACTTCCGCGCCGCCCGCGCGAAGATCGGGCTGGTGCCGCAGGAGTTGACCACCGAGGCGTTCGAGACGCCGCTCGCCACCGCCACCTTCAGCCGAGGCCTGTTCGGCAAGAAGGCCAACCCGGCCTGGATCGAAAAGGTGCTGCGCGATCTGTCGCTGTGGGACAAGCGCGACAGCCGCATCCTCGAACTCTCCGGCGGCATGAAGCGGCGGGTGATGATCGCCAAGGCGCTGGCGCACGAGCCGGAGATACTGTTCCTCGACGAACCGACCGCCGGTGTCGACGTCGAGCTGCGGCGCGACATGTGGGAGATGGT
>CAZEVP010000104.1:0-8797 GCA_964515735.1 uncultured Verrucomicrobiaceae bacterium
AACTACGCGCGCGAACTGGTGCAGCTGGCGCAGTCGCAGCGCGATGCCGGCATCGATTTCGTCGTCGGCATGCAGGCACAGCAGGCGCAGGCGGCTTTCCAGACGAAGTGGAAAACCGATCCGATGCAGGCGTCGCGCGAGGTTCTGCGACAGGCCGGCGAGTGGGCCAGACGCGCCGGTGACGAGGAGGAATCGCTGCGGCAGAGCGTCGATAAACGCGGGCGCGAGCGCGGCGAGCGGCTGCTGGCGAAATACGCCGGCGCGCCACAGCTGCTCGAAGATGCCACCGACTACTTCGGCATGACCGGCGCCGACGATCGCGTTCCCGCCGTGCGCAAGGCCGCCACTGCGCAGGGCGAGGCCGCGCAGAAACGCAATCAGCTGGCGCTGGCCGCCCGGTTTTTCCAGCTGGCCGGCGACGACAAGCGCGCCGACGCGCTGCGCGAGCAGCTCGAAACCGAGACCAACGCCCAGGTGGCCAGACAGTACGGCGCCACGCAGGCGCAGGCGGAAAAGCTGAAGAACGACCCCGACGCGCTGGAAGCGTTCAAGCGCAAGGCACAGGAGGCGCCGGTGCTGAAGGAGAAGAGCGCGGCCGAACAGAAGAAATTCAAGGCCGAACAGGACGCGCTGGAGGATGAGCTCGGGCTCTAGGGCACATTGGACAAGCCTCGTCTCCGTTATTCGTCATTCTGCGCGGAGCAGAGCGCAGTCGCAGAATCCATGCCGTTGGATGCAGTGACCACGGGTTCCGCGACTGCGTGTGGAGTGGCAATGGACCTTACCGTTTTTTGAAGTCCGCGCAGCGGTACGGCAACCCCGGCACGGCAGCGCGCGCCTTGCACAGCAGCGACTCTTCGCCGGTTGGCCAGATGCCGTTCTTCATCTGCTCGGCGATGCCGGCGGGCACTGACGTGACGTAGAGGTCGCGCCGGTCGGCGCCGCCGAAGCGGATGTTGCTGGCGCCGCCGCCGGGAATCGCGATCTCCTCTTTCAGGCTGCCGTCGGGGTGCAGGCAGGTGATGGCCGGTGAGGCGCAGCCCGCCACCCACAGCGTGCCGTCGGCATCGACGGTGATGCCGTCGCAATCCCACTTCTTCAGCAGCCGTCGGCCCTCACCGAGGCTGCCGTCTGCGGCGACTGGATAGGCGAACAGGCCGTTGAAGGTTTCGCAGTGGTACAGCGTGCGCAGGTCGGGGCTCAGCGCGATGCCGTTGGAGAAGCGCAGCCCGCGGCACAGTTCGCGCACGCGGCCGTCGATGTCGAGGTGGTAGAGCGATGCCGGCGCGGGCGCCGCGCCGCGCGCGACCGCCGCGGCGTCGAGGCTGCCGAAGTAGAGGCCGCCGCGACCGTCGGCGACCATCTCGTTGACGCCGGCCAGCGGTTCGCCGTCGCAGCTGTCGATCAGCACGCCGCTGGTGCCGGTCGCGCCGTCGAGCCAGAGAATGCCGCCGGCGCCCGACAGCAGCACCCGGCCGTCGGCGTTCGGCACCAGCCCGCCGATCCAGCGCCGCTCGGGCAGCCAGCTGTCGGAGATGCCGCTGGCATCGATGCGGCGCAGGCCACCGCGCACCGGGTCGCTGACCCACACCGTGTCGGCTTCGGCGCACAGCCCTTCCAGATAGACGCCGCGGCAGATCGTGTCGAATGTCATGGCGTGTTTCCTGTCGTCGTTATCGTTATCGATTCGCCGCCACCGAGCGGCGCGCTATTTTTTCATGGCAGGCCATCCGTGGCCTGCCGCCCTTCGGGCCGCCGCTGGCGCGGCGATGGAAATTTCTCCCGGAAATTTTCCAGGCTGCGCAGGAAGGCGATCTCCTCGGCCCACAGCGATTCGTCGATGGTTTCGAGCACCAGCGGAATGTCGTCGAAACGCGCGTCGTTCATGATGTATTCGAACACGGCGAGCCCGAGGTGGCCCTGGCCGAGGCTGTGGTGGCGGTCGACGCGCGAGCCGAACGTCGATTTGCTGCCGTTCAGGTGCATCGCGCTCAGGTAGTCGAAGCCGACCACGGCGTCGAATTCGGCGAAGGTTCGCTCGCACGCTTCCAGGTCGCGCAACTCGTAGCCGGCGGCGAAGATGTGGCAGGTGTCGACGCAGACGCCGACGCGCGTTTTGTCATCGACCTGTTCGATGATCTCGGCCAGCTGCTCGAAGCGCCAGCCGAGGTTGCTGCCCTGACCGGCGGTGGTCTCCAGCACGGCGGTGACGCCGGTGGTCTGCTGCAGCGCGAGGTTGATCGACTCGGCGATGCGCGCCAGGCAGTCGCGCTCGCTGATCTTGTTCAGGTGACTGCCGGGATGGAAGTTCAGCAGTGGCAGGCCGAGCTGTTCGCAGCGCTGCATTTCGTCGAGAAACGCATCGCGCGATTTCTGCAGCGCCTCGGCCTCGTGGTGGCCGAGGTTGATCAGGTAGCTGTCGTGCGGCAGCACCTGCTCGGGCAGCAGGCCGTGCTCGGCGCAGTTGCGCCTGAACTCGGCGATGGTCGCCTCGTCGAGCGGTTTCGCCTGCCACTGGCGCTGGTTCTTGGTGAACAGCGCGAAGGCGTTGGCGCCGATGGCGGCGGCGTTGAGCGGCGCGTTCTGCACGCCGCCGCTGGCGCTGACGTGGGCGCCGATGAATTTGCTCATGGTGTGGCCGATTCCGGTTTCCTGTCGCGGGCCGGCGATCTTACCATTGCCGGTTCGGCCCCCTGACTGACGGCCCGGCTCCCCCTGCCCGTATCCGGAGAGTGAAATCATGGTGATACCCGATCTGATCGCACGCATTGAAGCGGTCGGCGCCCGCGCGCTGGCCAGCGGCGCGCTGCTGCCGATCGACAGCGAGACGGCGCTGGTGGAGGAGGGCGGTATTCCCTTCGCGCTGAAGTGGGTCTCCAGCCTCGGGCTGAAGGATCTGGCGCGGATGGCGAAGCCGGCGGCGCCGCCCGATCCGGACTACAACCCGTTCCTGCCCTACGACGAGGCGCTGTTCGTCGCCGACATCGCGCCGACCCACGTCGTGCTGCTGAACAAGTTTCCGGCGACGGCGAACCACGTGCTGCTGGTGACGCGCGCCTTCGCCGAGCAGACCGCGCCGCTCGATGCGGCCGACTTCGGCGCCGTCGCCGATCTGCTGCGGTCGATGGAGGGGCTGGTGTTCCTGAACGGCGGCAGGCAGGCCGGCGCCAGCCAGCGCCACAAGCATTTCCAGCTGGCGCCGCTGACCGCGCCGATCGAAGCGGTGCTGCCGGCGCAGCGCGTCGAACGCGCGCAGCGGCTGCCGCAGCTGCCGTTCCGGCACGCCTTCGCCTCGCTCGATGAAACCGATCTGGAGCATCCCGAGCGGCTGCTGCAGCGGTTCGAACAGTGTTGCGACAGCGCCGGCATCACCGTGACCGACGGCGCGCTGACGCCGTACAACCTGCTGATGACGCGGCGCTGGCTGCTGCTGGTGCCGCGCACGCGCGAGTGCTGGGAGCAGGGCGAGACGAAGCTGTCGGTCAACGCGCTCGGTTTCGCCGGCAGCCTGCTGCTGCGCTCGGCCGAGCAGTTCGAGGCGGTGCGCGCCGCCGGTGTCGCCAACGTTCTTTCCGGAGTCACCGAATGAACGTCGCGCCGGTCTATCCACTGCTCGCCGTTTTCGTCGGCGCCGGCGTCGGTGCCGTGGTGCGCTGGCAGGTGGCGTTGCAGTTCAACCCGGTGCTCAAGCATCTGCCGCTCGGCACGCTGCTGGTCAACCTGGCCGGTGGCTATCTGATCGGGCTGGCGTCGATCTGGTTCGCCGAGCGCTCGGGCCTGCCGCCGGAACTGCGGCTGCTGCTGATCACCGGCTTCCTCGGCGGCATGACGACGTTCTCGGCCTTCTCCAGCGAGGTGATGACGCAGATGTTTCGCGGCCAGTACGGCTGGGCGCTGCTGACCACGCTGCTGCACGTCGGCGGCTCGCTGACACTGACCGCGCTCGGCATGTGGAGCGGGCGCTGGCTGTTCTCGTCGGGCTAGGCACCGCGCCGGCGCGCCGGTCAACGCGCCGGCGAGGTCGGGTATACTCGCCGCCCTGTCGCCGAAGGCTCCGGCCCTCCCTCGTTTCGGCGCCCCTCCGTTGCCGTTTCCGGCATGGTCATTGATGTGTGCGAGGTCCGGCCATGGCCGGGTCCGCGCAGCCGCACTGTGGAGTTTTTGGATGAGCGGATACCTCTACGAAAAGGATGCCGACGGCATCGTCACCGTGACGCTGGACATGGTCGGCCAGCCGGTCAACACGATGAACGACGACTTCCCGCCGCTGCTGCGGGATTTCGTGACGCGGCTGCAGGCGGAGCCGGGCCTGGCCGGTGTCATCCTCGCCTCGGCCAAATCGACCTTCTTCGCCGGCGGCGACATCAAGGCGATGGCGGCGGCGAACGACGAGACGCTGCCGAAGTGGCGCGACTTCCTCGCCAGCATGCGCGCCAGCCTGCGTGCGCTGGAGAGCCTGCCGGTGCCGGTGGTGGCGGCGATCAACGGCGCCGCGCTCGGCGGCGGTCTCGAGATCGCGCTGTGCTGCCACCGCCGCATCGCCATCGACAGCGACAAGACGCTGATCGGCCTGCCCGAGTCGACGCTCGGCCTGCTGCCGGGCGCCGGCGGCATCGTCCGTTCGATCCGCCTGCTCGGTGTCGAGAAGGCGCTGCCGCTGATCCTGAAGGGCGCGGTGGCGCCGGCGGCGAAGGCGCTCGAGCGCAGCCAGATCGACGAGCTGGCCAGCGATGCCGACGACCTGCTGGCGAAGGCGCGCGCGTGGATCAAGGCCAACCCCGGCCATGTGCAGCCGTGGAACCGTCCCGGTTACCAGATTCCGGGCGGCACCCCCGACAGCAGCGCCGCCGTGAAGGTGTTCATCGACGGCTGCCCGGCGCAGCTCGACGAGCAGTTCAATGGCAATGTGCCGCCGGCGCAGCGCGCGATCCTGCGCGTTGCCGCCGGTTCGCTGGCGACCGACGTCGACGGCGCGCTCGAGATCGAATCGCGCGAATTCCTCGGCCTGCTGCTGACGCCGGAAGCGAAGGCGGCGATGCAGGCGTTCATCGACAAGAGCAAGAAGAAGTAACCGGATTCGCCATCGGCAGTTCCGTTGCGGGCACTGGTGGCGAAGCTCCCATCCACGACTGATTCAACACGATTGAGGTGTGTATGAAAGTTCAAGGCAAAGTGGCCGTCATCACCGGCGGCGTTTCGGGTCTGGGTCGCGGCACCGCCGAGCTGCTGGTCAAGGAGGGCGCCAGGGTCGTCCTGTTCGACCTGAACGAGGAGCTGGGCGCCAAGGCGCAGGCCGAACTCGGCGCCAGTGCGCTGTTCGTCAAGGTCAACGTGACCGACGAAGATTCGGTGAAGGCCGGCCTGAAAGCCGCACAGGACAAATTCGGCGGCGTGCACATCTGCGTCAACTGCGCCGGCATCGCCACCGCCGGCAAGACGCTGAGCAAGAAGGGTCCGCTGTCGCTGGCCGATTTCACCCGCACCATCAACGTCAACCTGATCGGCACCTTCAACGTCATGCGTCTGGCCGCCGAAGTGATGGCCTCGCAGGAGCCGGTCGGCGATGACAGCGAGCGCGGCGTCATCATCAACACCGCGTCGGTCGCCGCGCTCGAAGCGCAGGTTGGCCAGCTTGCCTACGGCGCCTCGAAGGGCGGCGTGCTGGCGATGACGCTGCCGGCCGCGCGCGACCTCGCGCCGAACGGCATCCGCGTCATGTGCATCGCTCCCGGCATCATCATGACGCCGATGCTGGCCAACGACGTCAGCGACGAAGCCCGCGCCGGCCTGATCGCCAACGTGCAGTTCCCGAAGCGTCTCGGCGAAGCCAGCGACTACGCGACGCTGGTGCGCGACATCGTGCAGAACGGTTACCTGAACGGCGAGGTGATCCGCCTCGACGGCGCACTGCGGATGCCGCCGCGCTGAGTTGTAGCGTTTCGACAAGGGCCTCTGCGGAGGCCCTGTTTCTTTCAAGGTCAAACCCATCTCGAAATCGGGTCGTGCCACATTGATGGTGTAGTGCGGCATGGGACGCTCAAACGTCGGTGCCAGTTCGATTTCGAGATGGGTTTTCACGAATATCGGGAGAGAGATAGATGGGACCGTTGAGCGGATTCCGCGTCATTGAATTTGCCGGCCTCGGCCCGTGCCCGTATGCCGGCATGCTGCTGGCCGACCTCGGCGCCGAGGTGATCTGCATCGACCGCGCGAAGAGCGACGATGCGAGCAAGAAGCTGGAGCTGTGGCAGCGCGGCAAGCGCTCGGTCGTGCTGAACCTGAAGTCGGCCGAGGGCAAGGCGCTGGCGCTGCAGCTGATCGAATCGGCCGACGCGCTGATCGAGGGCTTCCGCCCCGGCGTGCTGGAGCGGCTCGGTCTCGGCCCCGACGTCTGCCTCGAACGCAATCCGAAGCTGGTCTACGGCCGCATGACCGGCTGGGGCCAGTTCGGCCCGCTGGCCCACACCGCCGGCCACGACATGAACTACATCTCGCTGACCGGCGCGCTGCACGCGATCGGTCGCAAGGGCGAGCGCCCGGTGCCGCCGCTCAATCTGGTCGGCGACTTCGGCGGCGGCAGCATGGTGCTGGTGATGGGAGTGCTGTCCGGCATGCTCGAAGCGTCGCGCTCCGGCAAGGGGCAGGTGGTCGACGCGGCGATGACCGACGGCGCGTCGTCGCTGATGACGATGATGTACACCTTCCTCGCGCAGGGAACGTGGAACGCGAAGGAGCGCGAGTCGAACTGGCTCGACGGCGAGCGCCCGTACTACGACACCTACGAGACGAAAGATGGCAAATACCTGTCGGTCGGTCCGCTGGAGCCGCAGTTCTACAAGGTCATGATCGAGAAGGTCGGCGTCGACGCCGATGAGTTCGCCGATCAGGAGAACCCGGCGAAGTGGCCGGGCTACAAGGCCAGGCTGACCGAGGCATTCAAGCAGCGCACGCGCGACGAATGGGCGGCGATCTTCGAGGGCACCGATGCCTGCGTCGCGCCGATCCTGACGATGGAGGAGGCGCCGCATCATCCGCACAATGTCGCGCGCGAAACCTTCATCACGGTCGACGGCGTGCAGCAGCCGGGGCCGGTGCCGCGCTTCGACCGCACGCCGGGCGCGGTGCGCTGGGCACCGCCGCTGCCGGGCGCCGACACGCGCGCGGTGCTGACCGATCTCGGCCTCTCTGACGATCGTGTCGAGGCGCTGTTCGCGGCCGGCGCGGTGCAGTGAGCACCTTATCTCCCCTCTCCCTGAAGGGAGAGGGGAGATGGCGCGTCTCTCAGGTCAGCGCCAGCCCCTTCTCGATGTAGCTTTCCAGCCGGATGCCGTGGCTGCCGTTCGGCAGCGGCGTGCGGATTGGCTGCAGTGTCGGGTCTGCGCCGACGAGCTTTTCCAGATCGACGACGCGCTCGGGAATCGGTTTCCCGTCGGCATCGCGCACCACCAGCACGCGCGGCAGGTGGCGGTGGCGGCGGTTGCCGCCGAGCACGATGCCGACCTCGCCGCTGGTCAGCGCGACCAGCGTGCCGGGCGGGTAGATGCCGATGCACTGGATGAACTGCTCGGTCAGGCGCTCGTCGAACTTGCTGCCGCGCAGTTTGTAGAGCACCTGCATCGCCGACAGCGAGGCGACGCCGCGTTTGTAGATACGGTCCGACGTCATCGCATCGTAGACGTCGCACAGCGTGACGATGCGGGCCAGCTCCGAGATACCGTTCGCCTTCAGTCCTCGCGGATAGCCGCTGCCATCGAGCGCCTCGTGGTGCGAGAAGGCGACGTCGACGGCGCCCGGCGCGACGTTGCGGTGGGCGATCAGGATGTCGCGGCCATGGGCGGCGTGGCGCTGCATGATCTGCAGCTCCTCGCCTTCGAGCCGGCCCTCCTTGTTCAGTATCTCCAGCGGCGTTCGCATCTTGCCGACGTCGTGCAGGATGCCGGCGACACCGATCCGGTGCAGATCCTCTTCGCTGGCGCCGCGGTAGCGGCCGAACATGATCGCCAGCAGGCCGACATTGAGGCAGTGCTCGGAGGTGTATTGATCGCGATCGCGGATGCGCGCCACCCAGGCGAGCGCTTCGGGGTCGTGCAGGACGTTGGCGACCAGCTCCGAAACGGTCGCCTTGACCGTCTTCATGTCGATGGCGCGGCCGAGGCGGACGTCGTCGAGGAACGAGCGCGTCAGTTCGCGCGCGCGGCCGTGCGAGGCGTAGGCCTCGCCGAGCGACTTGCCGGTCATCGGCGTCGCGCCGGGGAAGGCGGCGAGCGGCTGTGCCTGTATCTGCGCCAGGTGCGGCCGGCCGTGGTCGTCGGCATCGACCCAGACGAACTGGCAGTAACGGGCGATCTCGGCGATATCCGCAGCCGAATGCAGCGTGAAACCCTGCAGGGCGAACGGCGTTTCCAGCCATGGCCGGTCGAGGTCGCATACGGTCATGCCGACCTTCAGGTCGGCGACGGCGAGTTGCAGCGAGCGCGGAGGCGACATTATTGATATATCCGGACGGCTGTCTCGTGCGCCTTCACGTCAGGCGGCACGACAGCCAGTCTAGATGAGAGCCTGGTGTCTCTCCACGCCGGGCGACCGGAGGCGGGTTACAGCCAGCCCTTGCTCTTGAAGTAGCAGAACGGCGCGATGCCGGACAGGATCATCAGCCCGAGCGCAAACGGGTAGCCGAGGTGCCAGGCCAGCTCCGGCATGAACTGGAAGTTCATGCCGTAGATGCTGGCCACCATCGTCGGTGGCAGGAACACGACGGCGGCGATCGAGAAGATCTTGATGATCTGGTTCTGCTCGA
>CAZEVP010000105.1:0-8728 GCA_964515735.1 uncultured Verrucomicrobiaceae bacterium
TGCCCTTGATCATCTTGCCGGGGATCATCCAGTTGGCGATGTCGCCGTTCTCGGCGATCTCCATCGCGCCGAGCACGGTCAGGTCGATGTGGCCGCCGCGGATCATCGCGAAGCTGTCGGCGCTGGAGAAGTAGACCGACTGCGGCAGTTCGCTGATGGTCTGCTTGCCGGCGTTGATCAGGTCGGGGTCGACCTCGTCGTCGTACGGGAACGGGCCGATGCCGAGCATGCCGTTCTCGCTCTGCAGCGTCACCTCCATGCCGGCCGGAATGTGGTTGGCCACCAGCGTCGGAATGCCGATGCCGAGGTTGACGTAGTAACCGTCGCGCAGCTCCTTCGCCGCGCGCGCTGCCATTTCATCGCGGGTCCAGGCCATTTATGCGTTCTCTCTCGGGCGGGTGGTGCGGAATTCGATCTTCTTCTCGTACGGCGCGCCGCAGATCAGACGATTGACGAAGATGCCGGGCAGGTGGATCTGATCCGGGTCGAGGCTGCCGACCGGCACGATCTCCTCGACCTCGGCGACGCAGACCTTGCCGGCGGTCGCCATCGGCTGGTTGAAGTTGCGCGCGGTCTTGCGAAAGATCAGGTTGCCGGATTCGTCGGCCTTGTAGCCCTTGATGATGGCGAGGTCGGCGAAGATGCCGCGTTCGAGAATGTATTCCTGGCCGTCGAATACCTTCACTTCCTTGCCTTCGGCGACCTGGGTGCCGACGCCGGTTTTCGTATAGAAGCCGGGAATGCCGGCGCCGCCGGCGCGGCAGCGTTCGGCCAGCGTGCCCTGCGGACAGAACTCCACCTCCAGCTCGCCGGAGAGAAACTGCCGTTCGAACTCTTTGTTCTCGCCGACGTAGGAGCTGATCATTTTCCGGATCTGGCGCGAGCGCAGCAGTTTGCCGAGGCCGACGCCGTCGATGCCGGCATTGTTGGAGGCGACGGTGAGGTTCCTGACGCCGTTGGCCAGCAGCGCGTCGATCAGCCGCTCGGGAATGCCGCACAGGCCGAAGCCGCCGGCGCAGATCAACATGCCGTCGAACAGCAGCCCGTCGAGCGCGGCCTCGGCATTCGGGTAGATTTTCTTGCTCACCGTACCCCCAGTCGTTTTACAGGGTGAAATTGCGTTGGTCGCGAATGCTAGAGGGCGGGGCAGGGGCGGTCAAATACCGCCACGGCCCGTTCAATAGCGTGAATTTCCCGGTCGAAACGGCTCATGCCCGCACCCGCCGCATCGTCATTGAATGCTGGAAGCTGGCGGCCGGATGGGTGTTGATCGTCACCTGCGCGATGCGGCCGTCGGCGGTCTTGTAGGCGCGGCGCACTTCGAGCGCGGCCGACCCCTCGCGGGCATTGAGACTGGCGGCCAGCGCCGGCGCGATCAGCGTCGCCGAGATCTGCTGCTGCACCTCGGCGATGCTGACGCCGAACATGTTCTCGATCAGCGCGAAGATCGAGCCGGTGTGGTGCTGCAGCAAACGGCCGACGGCGGCGAACTCGCGGTTGATGTAGTACTCGGCGCGGCACAGCGGCGTGCCGGCGCCGTCGGCATGGCGATGGCCGCACACCTCCAGCCACTCCTCGCCGGCCGGCAGGCCGGTGCGGGCCGCCAGCCGCGCGTCGATCGTCACGGTGCGGATCGACTCGATGACGAAGCGGGTGCCGGCGCCGATCGCCAGCAGGTCGTTGATCGACATCACTTGATGGATGTCGGAACCGGTGGCGCGCGGCGGCACGACGATGGTGCCGGCGCCCTGACGCGACGACACCAGCCCGTCGTCGCGCAGCAGCCGCAGCGCCTCGCGCACCGTGTAGCGGCTGACCGAGAAGCGCCGGCACAGCTCCTCTTCGGTCGGCAGCAGCGAGCCGACCATGTAGGTGCCGCCGACGATCTCTTCCTTCAGCGTGCGCGCGACCTGCAGGTAGAGCGGGGCATCGCCTCTGGCGCCGCTGCGGCCGGGCAGCCGCTGCGGGCCGGCGCGGTCGCTCCTGGGTACGGTCTTGGGTTCCATGCCTGTTCGTCTCCGGCGCCGTCGGGCGGGTGGGATCGCAATAGTCGGCGAACTTTAAATATGTCCGGACAATAAAGTCAAGTGATGCCATTCAAGCTTGAGAATTGCAGGAGGAGCTGCGAAAGTATGTGCCCGTACAAGTCTGGACATATTGCCGCAATCGGACGCCGTCGGGCAGTGGCCGGTGGTCGTCATTCCGTGCGAGCGGTCAATTTCTGAGAGGTGAGAGGCGATGAGTCATTCTGGCAAGAGCGCCCCCGGCAAGATCGTCGAGCAGGTCGAAGAGCTGGAGCAGCCGGTCATCTTTCCGGCCGAGGCCTACATTTCCGAGGAGTACGCGCGCGCCGAGCGCGACAGGCTGTGGCGCAAGGTGTGGCTGCAGGCCGGCCGTATCGAGGAGATTCCCGAGGTCGGCGATTTCATCACTTACGAGATCCTCGACGACTCGGTGATCCTGCTGCGCTCGGCGCCGGATCAGATTCGCGCGTTCCACAACGTCTGCCCGCACCGCGGCCGCCGTCTGGTCGACGTGCCGCCGGGCAAGCGCAACGCGCGCGGCCGCCGCAACCAGTTCATCTGCGGTTTCCACGGCTGGCGCTTCAATCTCGACGGCGACAACACCCACATCCCGCATCAGGACGACTGGCAGGGGCAGATGACGCCGGACTGCTCCGGCCTGACGCCGGTCAGGTTCGACAGCTGGGGCGGCTGGCTCTGGATCAACCTCGACCCGGACTGCGAACCGCTGCGCGACTATCTCGGCGTGGTGCCGGAGATGCTCGATCCGTTCCAGCTGCAGAACATGCGTTTCCGCTGGCGCAAGTGGGGCATCTTCGACTGCAACTGGAAGGTGGCGCTGGAGGCGTTCAACGAGACCTACCACGTGCAGCAGACGCACCCGGAGTTCAACAAGTTCGGCGAATTCCGCGGCTGGGCGCGCGCGCAGGGGCTGCACAGCCACATCGGCTACGAGGCGCCGAAGAACGTCGACGGCAATCAGGCCGGCAAGTTGCGCATCGGCACCGGCGACGCGCGCCTCTCGACGGCGGAGATGCAGGTCTACACGTGGGAGAAGGCCAACACCAACACCACGCAGACGATGGTCGACGCGGCGCTGCGGCTGAAGGATGAGCTGCCGCCGGAGACGCCGCCCGGTGAAGTGCTGGCGCACTGGATCGCCTCCGCGCGGCGCGACGACGAAGCGCGTGGCGTGATCTGGCCGAACGTCGATCCGGCGCATGTCGGCAAGAGCGGCACCGCGTGGCAGATCTTCCCCAATTTCCAGATCGGCCACGCCGTCAACAACATGCTCTGCTACGCCGCGCGCCCGTATGGTAATGACCCCGACAAGTGCATCTTCGAGGCGGCGGTCTATCAGCTCTACCCGGCTGGAGAGGCGCCTGAAACCGAGTGGGAGTTCTGCCCGGCGACCGAGGAGGCGTGGTGCTACGTGCTGTCGCAGGACTTCGGCAACATGGCGGCGGTGCAGCAGGGGATGAAATCGGCCGGTTTCAGCGGCCCGAAACCGAACCCGTACATGGAGCGCAGCACCGCCAACCTGCACCGCAATCTGGCGCGGTACATGGGTGCCGGCGAGGTACGCAAACTCAAGTGAGCGCTGTCGGGTGCCGGCACCCGGGCGTTTTTTCAGCCGTTCGGGCGCGTGTCCGGCCCGGGCGGTGACTCCACCCGTGTTCGTTGAGGCCGGCGCGGCGTTGCGCCGGCGCTTCGCCAGTGCGGTCTTTCTGCCAGTGCAATTCCGGAGTGATTTCAGGTGAACAGATCAGGTCCGCTGTCGGGCATTCGCGTCGTCGATCTGACCGCGATGGTGATGGGTCCCTATTCGACGCAGATCATGGCCGACATGGGCGCCGACGTGATCAAGGTCGAACCGCCGGCCGGCGACAACACGCGCTTCATCTCGGTCGGCCCGGTGGCCGGCATGAGCGGCGTCTTCGTCAACGTCAACCGTGGCAAGCGCAGCATCGTGCTCGACCTGCAGGTCGAGGCCGACAAGGCGACGCTGCGCGAGCTGATCGGCACGGCGGATGTCTTCATCCACTCGATGCGTGGCAAGGCGATCGCCAGACTCGGTTTCGATTACGCGGCCGTCGCCGCGATCAATCCGTCGATCATCTACACCAACTGCTACGGCTACAGCCGGCGCGGCCCCGACGGCGACCTGCCGGCCTACGACGACACCATCCAGGCCGAGTGCGGCCTGCCGGTGGTGCAGCAGATGCTGACCGGCGAGGCCAACTTCGTCGGCACCATCATGGCCGACAAGGTGGCCGGCCTGACCGTGCTGTACGCGACGCTGGCGGCGCTGTTCCACCGCCAGCGTACCGGCGAGGGGCAGGAGGTCGAGGTCGGCATGTTCGAGACGATGGCCTCGTTCATGCTCGTCGAGCACGCCAACGGCGCGCTGTTCGAACCGCCGCTCGGCCCCGCCAACTACCACCGCGCCGTCGCGCCGAACCGCCGCCCGTACCGCACGAAGGATGGCTACATCGCCGCGCTGGTCTACAACGACAAGCACTGGAGCGCCTTCGTCGATGCGGTGAAGCCGGTCTGGGCCAGCGACGAGTTCTCGACGCTGGAAAAGCGTGCCAGGCAGATCAACGTCGTCTACGGCCATCTCGGCGAAACCTTCCTCGAACGCACCACGCAGGAGTGGCTCGACCTGCTGCGCGAACTGAGCATCCCGGCGGCGCCGCTGCGCACACCGGACGAACTGTTCGACAACGAACACCTGAACGCCATCGGCTTCTTCGAGGAGGTCGAGGCGCCCTACGGCAAGATGCGTTTCCCCGGCGTGCCGACCTGGTTCTCGAGGACGCCGGGCCGGGTCGCCGGCCCGGCGCCGACGCTCGGCGCCGATACCCGACAAATTCTTGAAGAACTGGACCCGACCGCGGGTCGAGAGGAGTAATCGACGTGGACTTTTTGCTCACTGACGACCAGCAGAACATCCGCGATGCGGTGCTGAAGATCTGCTCGCAGTTTTCCGACGAATACTGGCTGGAGATCGATCACAAGGCCGAGTGGCCGTTCGAGTTCCACAAGACCATGGCCGAAGCGGGCTGGCTCGGCGTGGCGATGCCGGAGTCGGTCGGCGGTGCCGGTCTTGGCATCACCGAGGCGGCGATCATGATGCAGGCGGTGTCGGAGTCGGGCGGCGGCATGACGGCGGCGTCGTCGATCCACGGCCCGGTGTTCAGCCTCGAACCGATCGCGCTGTTCGGCACCGAGGAGCAGCAGCTGCGGATGATTCCGCCGATCCTCTCCGGCGAGCAGAAAATGTGTTTCGCGGTGACCGAGCCCAACGTCGGCCTCGATACCACCAAACTGAAAACGCGCGCGGAAAAAGTTGAAGGCGGTTATCGCGTCAACGGCGAGAAGATCTGGATCACCAACGCCCACGTCGCCGACAAGATGATGCTGCTGGCGCGCACCACGCCGCTGGAGGAGTGCAAGCGCAAGACCGACGGCCTGTCGCTGTTCTTCACCGACCTCGATCGCGAGCACATCGAGCACCAGCTGATCAAGAAAATGGGCCGCCACGCGGTCGGCTCCAACATGCTGTTCATCGAGGATCTGTTCATTCCCGAGGCCGATCGCATCGGTGCGGAAGGCGACGGTTTCAAGATCATTCTGAAAGGCTTGAATCCGGAGCGCATCCTGCTCGGTGCCGAGGCGATCGGCCTCGGCCGCGTCGCGATTCAGAAAGCGGCGCGCTATGCGCGCGAGCGCGTCGTGTTCGATCGCCCGATCGGCATGAATCAGGGCATCCAGCACCCGCTGGCGAAATGCTGGGCGCAGGTCGAGGCGGCCAACCTGATGGTGATGAAGGCGGCGACGCTGTTCGACAAGGGCATGGAGTGCGGCACCGAGGCCAACACCGGCAAATACCTCGCCGCCGAGGCCGGTTTCGAGGCGTGCCACACCGCGATGCTGACCCTCGGTGGCATGGGTTACGCGCAGGAGTACCACGTCGAGCGCTACCTGCGCGAAGTGCTGATTCCGCGCACCGCGCCGGTCAGCCCGCACATGATCCTGAACTTCATTGCAGAGCGGGTGCTGGAGTTGCCGAAGTCGTATTGATGGCTCGGTGAAGGGCACAACGCACGGCAGCGCGCCTGCGAATGTCAGCACGAGTTCAGATAAGGACCTGATTGCGAAGTGGCACTGTGCTTGAAGCAGAGCGTGCCGGGAGTCGTTCCAGCATCGTCGGTGACAGGACGTCACCGACGAAGGCTACAGGGATGTACTTGCGCCGGTGCTGGAACGACTCCCGGCACGCGCTGCCCGCACAACGCCCGAACCCACCGGAGAACAAGATGACAAACCAAGCATTCAACGCACGTTCGTGGCTATTCGCCCCGGGCGACAGCGAAAAGAAAATGGCGAAGGCGACCGGCAGTGCGGCCGACATCGTCATCTTCGATCTGGAAGATGCGGTGGCGCCGGAGAACAAACCGACCGCGCGCAAGATGGTCGTCGATTTTCTGAAAACGCAGAACGGCGGCCTCGACCGTTTGTGGGTGCGCGTCAATCCGCTCGACGGCCCGCACACGCTGACCGACCTCGCCGCCGTCATGCCCGGCAGGCCGGGCGGCATCATGCTGCCGAAATCGCGCGGCCGCGCCGACGTCGAACTGCTCGATCACTATCTGTCGGCGTTCGAAGCGGCCAATGGCATCGAGCAGGGTTCGACGAAGGTGCTGGTGCTCGTCACCGAAACGGCCGAAGGAATGCTCAATACCGGTGTTTATAAAGATGCGCCGCGCGTCGTCGCGCTGAGCTGGGGCGCGGAAGACCTCGCCGACGATCTCGGCGCGAGCGAGAACCGCAACCCGGACGGCAGCTACGGCTTCACCTACGAACTGGCGCGCACGATGTGCCTGCTCGGCGCCGCCACCGCGCGCGTGCTGGCGATCGAAACCATTCAGGGCGATTTCAAGGATCTCGACGGCCTGCGCAAGCGCGCGGAAAAAGTACGGCGCGACGGCTATCGCGGCATGTTGGCGATCCACCCGGCACAGGTCGACGTCATCAACGAAGCATTCACGCCGACCGCGGAAGAGGTTGCCGCCGCGCAGGAGATCGTCGATCTGTTCGCCGCCAATCCCGGCGTCGGCACCATCGGCTACAAGGGCGCGATGCTCGACCGCCCGCACCTCGCGCGCGCGCAGTCATTGCTGAAGCTGGTGAGCAAATCATGACGATCACCACGGATGCCGCAGGGCTCGATCTCGGCAAATACCTGCGCCGCGGCGACCGCATCGTCATCGGTCAGGCCTGTGGCGAACCGACCACGCTGATCGAAGCGCTGATCGCGCAGGGCAAAGATATTGGCGAGCTGTCGGCGTTCGTCGCCACCAGCTTCTCCGGCATCTTCACGCCGGAGAGCGCCGACAACTTCGCGCTGAACAGCATGGGCGCGATCGGCGCGCTGCGCTCGATGACCAAGGCCGGCAAGCTCGGCGTGATTCCGTGCCACGTCAGCCAGATCGGCCGCATGATCGAGAGCGGCACCATCGGCTGCGACGTCGCCTTCGTGCAGGTCAGCCCGGCCGACGAAAACGGCAACCACAGCTTCGGCCTGATCAGCGACCACGTGAAGGCGGCGGTCGAGACGGCGCGCGTCGTCATCGCCGAGGTCAACGATCAGGTGCCGTTCACCTTCGGCGAGATGCTGCCGGCCTCGAAAATCGACGTCGCCGTGCACGTTTCGCGATCGCCGGTGCAGGTGCCGGCGGCGAAGATCGGCGAGACCGATCAGGCAATCGCCGGCTTCGCTGCGAAATACATCGAGGACGGCTCGGTGATCCAGACCGGCGTCGGCGCCGTGCCCGACGCGATCCTGCGGCTGCTGCACGACCGCAAGGATCTTGGCGTCCACTCGGGCATGCTGGGCGACGGCCTCGTCGACCTGTTCGAGGCCGGCGTCGTCACCAACGCGCGCAAGGAGATCGACAGGGGCATCTCGATCAACGGCGCGCTGATCGGCACGAAGAAACTGTACGACTTCGCGCACCGCAACCCGCTGATCCGCATGTGCACGACCAGCTATACGCACGACGCGGCGGTGCTGGCGCAACTGAGCCGGCTGGTGACGATCAACTCGGCGCTCGAGGTCGATCTGACCGGTCAGGTCAACGCCGAGCAGAGCGGCGCGGCCTATCTGGGCGGCACCGGTGGTCAGGTCGATTTCGTTCGCGCCGGCGTGCGTTCACCGGGCGGTCACTCGATCATCGCGCTGCCGGCGACGGCGAAGGGCGGTGCGATCAGCCGCATCTGCGTCGGCCTGTCCGGCCCGGTGACGACGGCGCGCAGCGACGTCGATGTCATCGTCACCGAATTCGGTGCCGCCGAGTTGCGCGGCCAGACACTGGCCGAGCGCACGCGCCGGCTGATCGCTATCGCCCATCCCGATTTCCGCGAGGAGTTGTCGCGGGCCGCCCACGACATTCAGCAGCGAGGCTTTTAAATGAGCGACGCCGTTCTCTTTGATGCGCGCGACGATGGCATCGCGATCATCACCATCAACCGCCCCGAGCAGCGCAACTGCCTGAGTCGCGAGGTGCGCGAAGGTCTGCGCGCGGCGTGGGAGCGCTTCGAGCGCGACGACGCGCTGCGCGTCGCGATCCTGACCGGCAGCGGCGAAAAGGCGTTCTGCGCCGGCGGCGATCTGAAGGAGATGGTCGAGACCGGCATGA
>CAZEVP010000106.1:0-8687 GCA_964515735.1 uncultured Verrucomicrobiaceae bacterium
TTCCACAGCCGCAGCTCGCCGATCCGCTCCAGCGTCGCGCGCACGTGGTCCTCCTCGCCGGCCGAAACACCACCGCTGGAAATGACGCAGTCCGCCGCGTCGGCGGCCTGTCGCAGCGCCCGCTCGGTCGCCTGTGCGTCGTCGGGCACGATGCCGGCGTCGACCACCTCGAAGCCGGCCTGCCGCAGCAGCCCGGCCAGCAGCGGCCGGTTGGCGTTGTAGATCTGTCCCGGCGCCAGCGGCCGGCCCGGCTCGATCAGCTCGTCGCCGGTGCTGAGAATCGCCACCCGCAGCGGCCGGTAGAGCGGCAGCCGCTCGATGCCGGCAGCCGTCAGCAGCGCGATCAGCGTGGCATCGAGCCGCTCGCCACGCGTCACCAGCCGGGCACCGGCACGAATGTCGTCGCCCTGCGGCCGCACGTTGGCGGCGACCGCCACCGGCACCTCGACCTGCACCGCGCCGTCGACCAGCCGGCAATCCTCCTGCATGACGACGGTGTCGGCGCCGGGCGGCAGCGGCGCGCCGGTGAAGATGCGGGCAGCGGTGCCCGGCAGCAGCGGCGTGCCGGACTGGCCAGCGGCGATGCGCTGACTGACCGGCAGCGGTCGCTGCTCGCGCAGGCTGGCGGCCAGATCGGCGGCGCGCACGGCATAGCCGTCCATCGCCGAGTTGGCCCATGGCGGTACGTCGATCGGGGAGTCGATGTCGGCGGCGGCGTAGCGGCCGAGCGCTGCGCTCAGCGCCACCTCTTCCACCACCGCCTGCGCCGCCTCGGTGGCGGCGAGGATCTGCGCCAGTGCGTCGGCGGCGGGG
Organism: uncultured Verrucomicrobiaceae bacterium; assembly: GCA_964515735.1. GTDB lineage: Bacteria > Pseudomonadota > Gammaproteobacteria > Pseudomonadales > CAMLJR01 > CAMLJR01. The sequence goes on from CAZEVP010000106.1 coordinate 814, forward strand.
GTCAGTGCCATCTCAGCCGCCGCGGCGGTGACGCAGCACGCCGACGAAGTTGCAGGGGCGATAGCCGCTGTCGAGCTGCGACTGCAGGATGCGCTCCCAGCCGGTGCGGCAGGCGCCGGTCGAGCCGGGCAGGCAGAAGATGGCGGTGTCGTTGGCGAGACCGGCCAGCGCGCGCGACTGCACGGTGGAGGTGCCGATCTCTTCGAGCGAGAAATGGCGGAACAGCTCGCCGAAGCCGTCGATCGCCTTGTCGAACAGCGGCGCCAGTGCCTCCGGCGTCGAGTCGCGGCCGGAAAAGCCGGTGCCGCCGGTGCTGATGATGGCATCGATGTCGGGATCGGCGATCCACGCCGACACCACCGCGCGCAGCCGGTAGATGTCGTCGATGACGATGCGGCGATCGGCCAGTGTGTGGCCGGCCGCCTGCAGCGCGCCGACCAGATAGTCACCGGAGGTGTCGTTGTCCGGCGTGCGGGTGTCGGAGACGGTCAGCACCGCGATGCGCAGTGGCTGTGCCGGACCATCGATCGCCTTGGCCATGACGGCGCGGCTCAGAACGGAATGTCGTCGTCGAAATCGTCGAAGGCGGGCGGCGGCGGTGCCGGCGGCGCATTTTCACGACCACCACCGGCCGGGGCCTGACGCTGCGGGCGCTGCTGCGACGCGCCGCCACCCATTCCCCCGCCCATGCCACCACCACCCATGCCGCCACCCTCGCCGCGGCCGTCGAGCATCTGCATCTCGGCGGCGACGATCTCGGTGGTGTAGCGGTCATTGCCGGACTGGTCCTGCCACTTGCGGGTGCGCAGGCTGCCCTCGATGAAAACCTTGGAGCCTTTTTTCAGGTACTCGCCGGCGATCTCCGCCAGCCGGTTGAAGAAGACCACCTGATGCCACTCGGTGCGCTCCTGCTGCTGACCGGTCTGTTTGTCCTTCCAGCTCTCGGAGGTGGCGAGGCGGACGTTGGTGACGGCACCGCCCGACGGCAGATAGCGGGTCTCGGGGTCCGCCCCCAGGTTGCCGATCAGAATTACCTTGTTCACGCCACGCGCCATCGCTCTCTCCTGTCGTTCAGCCATTGCTCTCGATTGACCGCGAAGCCATCCCGGCTTTCGCGTCGCCGCCCCGCGGCAGGCGGCCACTATACCCCGCCCCGGAACCGGCCTCCAACGGCGCGCTGCCTTATACTCCGTCGTTTCGCCCGTCCGGCAGCAGTGAGCCCTCATGGACAAGATCGTCATCCGCGGTGCGCGCACCCACAACCTCAAGAACGTCGACCTGGAGATCCCGCGCGACAAGCTGGTCGTCATCACCGGCCTGTCCGGCTCCGGCAAGTCGTCGCTGGCGTTCGACACGCTCTACGCCGAGGGCCAGCGCCGCTACGTCGAATCGCTGTCGACCTATGCGCGCCAGTTCCTGTCGATGATGGAGAAGCCCGACGTCGATCACATCGAAGGGCTGTCGCCGGCGATCTCGATCGAGCAGAAATCGACTTCGCACAACCCGCGCTCGACGGTCGGCACCATCACCGAGATCTACGACTACCTGCGCCTGCTGTTCGCCCGCGCCGGCGAACCGCGCTGCCCGGAACACGACGTGCCGCTGGCGGCGCAGACCGTCAGCCAGATGGTCGACGCCGTGCTGGCGCTGCCGGCAGAAACCAAATTGATGTTGCTCGCGCCGATGATCCGCGAGCGCAAAGGCGAACACCTGCAAATCTTCGAACAGCTGCGCTCGCAGGGCTTCGTGCGTGCGCGCGTCGACGGCAGCGTGGTCGAACTCGACGACCTGCCGAAGCTCGACAAGAACCGCAAGCACACGATCGAAGCCGTCGTCGACCGCTTCAAGGTGCGCGCCGACCTGCAGCAGCGCCTCGCCGAATCGTTCGAGACCGCGCTCGAACTCTCCGGCGGGCTGGCCATCGTCGGCTTCATGGACGAACCGAAACGCGACGAGCTGGTGTTCTCGTCGCAGTTCGCCTGCCCGCACTGCGGCTACTCGATCAGCGAACTGGAACCGCGCCTGTTCTCGTTCAACAACCCGGCCGGCGCCTGCCCGACCTGCGATGGCCTCGGCGCGCACTCGTACTTCGACGAATCGCGCATCGTGCAGGACCCCGACGCGAGCCTGTCGAGCGGCGCCATTCGCGGCTGGGACCGCCGCAGCGTCTACTACTTCCATCTGCTGACGTCGCTGGCCGACCACTACGGCTTCGATATCGACACGCCTTTCCGCAAACTGAGCAAGAAACACCAGCGCGCCGTGCTGCACGGCTCCGGCGGCGAGGAGATCTGTTTCAGCTACATCAACGACCGCGGCGACGTCTACCAGCGCACCCACGCCTTCGAGGGGATCATCCCCAACTTCGAGCGCCGCTACCGCGACACCGAATCGCAGATGGTGCGCGACGAACTGGCGAAATACCTGAGCACGCAGCCGTGCCCCGACTGCGGCGGCTCGCGTCTGCGACAGGAGGCGCGCCACGTCTTCATCCAGAAGCGCAACCTGCCGTCGCTGACGCAGCTGCCGATCGGCGATGCGCTCGACTACTTCAGCGGCCTGAAATTGCGAGGGCGGCAGGGCAAGATCGCCGAGAAGATCCTCAAGGAGATTCGCGAGCGGCTGCAGTTCCTCGTCGACGTCGGTCTCAACTACCTGACGCTCGACCGCTCTGCCGAAACACTCTCCGGCGGTGAAGCACAGCGCATCCGCCTCGCCAGCCAGATCGGCGCCGGCCTGGTCGGCGTCATGTACATCCTCGACGAACCGTCGATCGGCCTGCACCAGCGCGACAACGAGCGGCTGCTGGCGACGCTGAATCACCTGCGCGATCTCGGCAACACCGTCATCGTCGTCGAGCACGACGAGGATGCGATCCGCAGCGCCGATTTCCTGATCGACATCGGCCCCGGCGCCGGCGTGCACGGCGGCAGCATCGTCGCCTGCGGCACGGTGAGCGACGTCGTCACCAACCCGAAATCGCTGACCGGCCAGTACCTCTCCGGCAAGAAAGAGATCGCCGTACCGAAGAAGCGCATCGCGCCGAATCCGCAACACATGCTCACGCTGAAAGGCGCGACCGGCAACAACCTGCAGTCGGTGACGCTGGAGCTGCCGCTCGGGCTGATGACCTGCGTCACCGGCGTCTCCGGCTCCGGCAAGTCGACGCTGATCAACAACACGCTCTACCCGCTGGCGGCGACCGAACTGAACCGCGCCGAAACGCTGCAGCCGGCGCCGTATGAAGCGATTCACGGCCTCGGTCAGATCGACAAGTGCATCGCCATCGACCAGAGCCCGATCGGCCGCACGCCGCGCTCGAACCCGGCCACCTACACCGGCATCTTCACGCCGGTGCGCGAACTGTTCGCCGGTACGCAGGAGTCGCGTTCGCGCGGCTACGCGCCGGGCCGCTTCAGCTTCAACGTCAAGGGCGGCCGCTGCGAGGCGTGCGAGGGCGACGGTGTGACCAAGGTCGAGATGCACTTCCTGCCCGACATCTACGTGCCGTGCGACGTCTGCAAGGGCAAGCGCTACAACCGCGAGACGCTGGAGATCCGCTACAAGGGCAAGAACATCCACGAAGTGCTGGAGATGACGGTCGAGGATGCGCACAAGTTCTTCGAGAACGTGCCGGCGATCTTCAAGAAACTGCAGACGCTGATGGATGTCGGCCTGTCCTACATCAAGCTCGGTCAGGCCGCGACGACGCTGTCCGGCGGCGAGGCGCAGCGCGTCAAGCTGTCGCGCGAACTGTCGAAGCGCGACACCGGCAAGACGCTCTACATCCTCGACGAACCGACCACCGGCCTGCACTTCCACGACATCCAGCAGCTGCTGACCGTGCTGCACCGGTTGCGCGACCACGGCAACACCATCGTCGTCATCGAGCACAACCTCGACGTCATCAAGACGGCGGACTGGATCATCGATCTGGGGCCGGAGGGGGGCAGTGGTGGCGGCGAGATCATCGCGACCGGCACGCCGGAGCAGATTGGGGCGAACAAGGTTTCACACACCGGGCGGTTCCTGAAACCGTTGCTGGCGAAACGCAGCTGACTTACCCCGGTGGGCAGCCAGCTTGCCAGAGACCTGTTAAACGGACGATTATCAGGTCTCCATCGACTTCCGGCAGGGCACCCGCCATGACCCACCAGCTGCTCGCCGAGATCGCCGCCAGCATCTCGGAACTGAAAGCCAACCCGATGAAGGTCGTCGCCAGCGGCGACGGCATGCCCATCGTCGTACTGAACCGCAATGAGCCGGCCTTCTACTGCGTGCCGGCCGAAGCCTACGAAGCGATGATGGAGCTGATTGACGACGTGGAGCTGTTGAAGCTGGTGAAGAAGCGCCAAAGCGAGGCGTCGATCAAGGTCTCTCTCGATGACCTATGAACTCGCTTTCAAGGCTTCGGCCCTGAAGGAGTGGCAGAAACTCGGGCGCACTGTGCGCGAGCAGTTCAAGAAAAAGCTGAAAGAGCGTCTCGAAAATCCGCATGTACCGGGCGCCGCGCTTTCAGGCGCAACCAACCTCTACAAAATCAAACTGCGTCAGGCAGGTTATCGGCTGGTCTATGAGGTTGAAGATCGGATCGTCACGGTGACGGTCGTTGCTGTCGGCAAGCGCGACCGCAATGAAATTTACGACGTTGCGATGTCGCGACTGAAAGATTGAAACGCGCTTTACGCAAGGCAGATACCATCACTCACGTCACCGACTCAACCTGATCTCGTCACTCCGATCCACATTGATCTTCGGCATCCACCAGCTGGTCGGATCGAGCTGCGCTTCGAACTTGTAGTTCAAGCTGCCGCCCCCTTTGCCCTGCTGCATCATCAGGTCGCGCAGCAGGCCGACGCCATTGAACAGGTTCAGCGAAGCGGGAATGGTGTAGCGGGCGGTGCCGCCGGCGGCGACCTGCAGCGGTTCGCGGCTGACACCTTTCACCAGCTCGTGCCCCTGCAACTCAATCTTGTAGGTGATGCCGTCGAGCGCCAGTTCAGTGCGGTTCGGGTTGGTGATGACGACATCGACAAACAGCGGCTGGTAGAGGCCCTCGGCCTGCCCCATCCGGATCGCGGCGATCGCCACGTCGGGTTCGGCGAAATCGCCGCGCATCATCGCGCAGCCCGACAGCAGCGAAACAGAGACGACCAGCAGAGCGGTGAGCAGGCGACGCACGACGAAATCCTCCGTTGCGGGTGATGCGTCACCTTACTGCAGCGGCAGCCGGCCGCAAAGCGACCGGCGCGGGGAGGGAACGACTCAGGCGTGATAGCGGGCGGAGAGCTCGTGCACCGACTCGATGAAGGCGCGCGCGTGCTCGGGATCGACCTCCGGCGTGATGCCGTGGCCGAGGTTGAAGACGTGCCCGTTGCCATGGCCGTAGCTTTCGAGGATCGCCGCCACCTCGGCGCGAATGCGCGTCGGGCTGGCGTAGAGCACGGCCGGGTCCATGTTGCCCTGCAGCGCGACGCGATCGCCGAAGCGGCGGCGCACGTCGCCGATGTCGACGGTCCAGTCGAGGCCGATCGCATCGGCACCACAAGCGGTGATCTGGTCGAGCCATGGCGCACCGTTCTTGGTGAAGACGATCACCGGCACCTTGCGCCCTTCGCGCTCGCGAATCAGGCCGGCGACGATGCGCTGCATGTAGGCCAGCGAAAACTCCAGATAGGCCGAGTGACTCAGCGCGCCGCCCCATGTATCGAAGATCTGCACCGCCTGCGCGCCGGCCTCGATCTGGCCGTTCAGGTAAGTGATGACGCTCTGCGCCAGCTTGTCGAGCAGCGCATGCATCACCTGCGGCTGGTCGAACGCCAGCGCCTTGGCCGCGCGGAAATCCTTCGAGCCGCCGCCTTCGACCATGTAAGTGGCGAGCGTCCACGGGCTGCCGGAGAAACCGATCAGCGGCACGCGGCCATTCAGCTCGCGGCGGATCGTGCGCACCGCATCCATCACGTAGCCGAGATCGCGCTGCGGATCGGGCACCGGCAGCGCGTCGACATCGGCGGCGGTGCGCACCGTCTTGCGGAAACGTGGCCCCTCGCCGGTCTCGAAATAGAGGCCAAGTCCCATCGCATCGGGCACGGTCAGAATGTCGGAGAAGAGGATCGCGGCGTCGAGCGGGTAGCGGTCGAGCGGCTGCAGCGTCACCTCGCAGGCCAGCTCCGGATTCATGCACAGAGCCATGAAATCGCCGGCGCGCGCGCGCGTGGCGCGGTACTCAGGCAGGTAGCGGCCGGCCTGACGCATCATCCACACCGGCGTGACATCGACCGGTTGCCGCAGCAACGCGCGCAGGAAACGGTCGTTTTTCAGTTCAGTCATTCACATTTACCGCTGAATCAGTCATTCGGAATCCGGCACCGCACCTGGCAGGCGGAATGCCATGAGGTTTGCCGGGACCGTGTGTCGCCAGGGACGGCGACACCCGAGCCTGTCCATGGATGGACGTCGTTGCGTGCCCCGGCGGGCTTCGTGGCGTTCCGCCCGGCAGAGACGCAAACGGTATCCACGCCCACCCAATAAAAAAGGCACGTCACCGTGCCTTTTTGCGCCACCCCCGTCAATCGACGGAAACTATCAGACACCGAGGTAATCGAGAATTCCCTCGCCGGCCTGACGCCCTTCCCAGATCGCGGTGACGACGAGGTCGGAGCCACGCACCATGTCGCCGCCGGCGAACACCTTCGGGTTGCTGGTCTGGAACTTGAACTTCTGCTGCTCCGGCGCGACGACACCGCCCCAGTCGTTGACGTCGACCTTCGCCGTCGCCAGCCACTCCGGCGGGTTCGGGCGGAAGCCGAACGCGATCAGCACGACATCGGCCGGCAGCGTCTCCTCCGAGCCCGGAACCACCTCGGGGCGGCGGCGACCATTGGCGTCCGGCTCGCCGAGCTGCGTGGTGACGACCTTGACCCCTTCGACGCGGTCGCTGCCGACGATCGCCACCGGCTGGCGGTTGAACAGGAACTGCACACTCTCTTCCTTGGCGTTGGACACTTCGCGGCGCGAACCGGGCATGTTCTCCTCGTCGCGGCGATAGGCACAGGTGACGCTGAGCGCGCCCTGCCGGATCGAGGTGCGGTTGCAGTCCATCGCCGTGTCGCCACCGCCGAGCACGACCACGCGCTTGCCCTTGACGCTGATGAACTCCGACGGATCCTTCTCCCAACCCTGGTTGTGGTTGACGTTGGAGATCAGGAACGGCAGCGCGTCGTGGACGCCCGGCAGATCCTCGCCCGGGAAACCGCCCTTCATGTAGGTGTAGGTGCCCATGCCGAGGAACACGGCGTCGTAGTCGCGCAGCAGCTCGTCCATCGTGACGTCGCGGCCGACGTCGGTGTTCAGCCGGAACTCGACGCCCATCTCCTCGAAGATCGTGCGACGGCGCGCCATCACCGATTTCTCGAGCTTGAATTCGGGGATGCCGAAGGTCAGCAGGCCGCCGATTTCCGGGTATCTGTCGAACACCACCGGCTTGACGCCGGCGCGCACGAGGATGTCGGCACAGCCGAGACCGGCCGGACCGGCGCCGATGATCGCAACTTTTTTGTCGGTCCAGACGCGCTTCGACAGGTCGGGGCGCCAACCCATCGACAATGCGGTATCGGTGATGTACTTCTCGGCAGAGCCGATCGTCACCGCGCCGAAGCCGTCGTTCAACGTGCAGGCGCCCTCGCACAGGCGATCCTGCGGACAGACGCGGCCGCACACTTCCGGCAGCGTGTTGGTCTGGTGGCTCAGTTCGGCGGCGGCGAACAGATTGCCGTCGGCGATCAGCTGCAGCCAGTTCGGGATGAAGTTGTGAACCGGACACTTCCACTCGCAGTAGGGGTTGCCGCAGGCGAGGCAGCGATGCGACTGCTCCT
>CAZEVP010000107.1:0-8637 GCA_964515735.1 uncultured Verrucomicrobiaceae bacterium
GGCAGGCAATTGCCGAACTCGGCTATCAGCCCAATCTGGCGGCGCGCTCGCTGGCGGCCTCGCGCAGCTTTCTGATCGGGCTGGTCACCGCCCGCCTCGACAACCACTACGTGCGCGAGATCCACACGCTGGCCGTGCGCGCCTGCCGCGAGCGCGGCCTGCACCTGATCGTCGAGGAGGTCGACATCGACGACCCCGGCTCGATCCGGCAGCTGGAGCACAGCATCCGCCAGATGCGCTTCGAGGGCGTAATCCTGACCGCCTCCGTCACCGACTCGGCGGAGGTGCTGCAGGTGATCGAGCGCACGCAGATCGGCTGCGTACGGCTGTCACCACAAGCCGACGACCGGCGCTTCGACGCGGTGACCAGTGATTTCGAACAGGGCGCGCAACTGCTGGCGCGGCATCTGTGGGAGCAGGGGCATCGCCGCATCGCCATCGCCACACCAGCGGCGGGCCGGCAGCGCACTCTGCGGCAGGAGCTGATCGCACTCGGCGCCGCCCCTCATCAGATCGTCGACGTGCCGCTGAGCTGGCGCAAGGCGCCGATCGAGGCCGGCCGCGAACTCGGCGCCGCGGTGCTGGCGCTCGATCCGCGCCCGACCGCCGTGTTCGCCTTCAACGACGAAGTCGCGGCCGGGCTGATCGGCTATGCGTGGGAGCACGGCGTCTGCGTGCCGAAGGAGTTGTCAGTGGTCGGTTACGACGACGGCGAACCGGCGAAGACGGTGTGGCCGCCGCTGACGACGGTGCGCCAGCCGCTGGACGAGATGCTGAAAGCGGCGGTCGCGCTGCTGACCGAGCCGCGCAATGGCGGCGACGGGCGCAAGGTCATCTGTCCGGTCGAGCTGATCGCGCGGCGCTCGACGCTGGCGGTGGTGTGAAACGTCGCCGCTCGCTCAGGCCGGCTTCTGAAAAGCCTTGCCCCCGAGATTGGGCCTGATGATGCAGTTCTCGTAGATCGAAACGACCTCGTCGATCGACAGAGGCTTCTTCTGTTGCAGCCACCACGACACCAGCTCAACCGTCGAGCTGACGATCAGGATCGTCGAGATATCGGCAGGGGGCCAGATATCGGGGCGCGCCCGGGTCGCCGCCAGCTGGCGGGCAATTTGCAGGAACTCCTTGCGCATCGCGATTTCCGCACCACCCGTCAGCAGCGCCGACCACAATTTCCGATGCTGTTCCACGTAGGTGAAAAGCGCCATCGCGGCGGTATGCAGGTCCTTTTCATCGGCAATCGGCAGCGCAAGGCCGACCAGCTGCGCAATCTGTTCCACCGCAACATCGTCGAGCAGGGCTTCCTTGGCCGGATAGTGGCGAAAAAAGGTTGTGTAACCCACATCAGCCTGCTGGCAGATGTCCTGGACCGTGATTTCGTCCAGCGACCTGAGCCCCACCAGCCGCAAGATGGCCGCGCGCAGAGCCGTTCGCGTGCGCACCGCCCGCGCATCGGTGGCAGTCTTCAAATGGGGGCGGTAGTGGGCCATGACCTGTCGGATTCCGCGAAATGTCGCGCGATTGTATACGAAGGCCCCTCGGGGCTTTAAGGCGCCCCGTAGCGCTCCGCCAGATCACGCAACTCCTGCCTGCGCTCGATCCCGATGCTGCGCATGACGCCAGCGAGCATCGCATAGGCGCCGACGGTGAACAGAAAGTCGAGGATCTGCTCGTCACACCAGACGATCCGCAGATCATTCCAGCTCGCATCGCTCACCTGCCTTTCGTTCACGAGCTCATCGGTCGCGCGCAGGATCGTCTGCTCGAACCCGGAAAAATATGAACTCCCGGCACCGAGCCGGATTTCGCCGAAAACCTCCGGCTCGATCCCGCAGCGCAGGCTCGTGCGCAGATGGCTCGACCACATATAGGTCGCCCTGCAGAGCCAGGCCGTGCGCAGAATGGTGATCTGACGCTGCCTAACCGGCAGCGAATTCGCACTCAGCAGATGGATGTTGAACTGCGAGAAGGCATCCGCGAGCTTCGGGTTGTGCGCAATGGTCAACAGCACCGGGTTGCTGTCGGCATCCTGAAAGATGCCTCCCGTCCACTTCGAGAGAAAAAGCGTCATCTCCTCTGTCAGCGCTTCCGTTCGCACCTGGGACAGGCGGGCGGGGGGATCTGGCGGCAGCATGGCTCGGCCTCATGGTGGGGCAGGAATGGTTATCGATCAAGATATGACATTTTAAATGTCCTACTCAATCAGTGCAGGGGCGGATCGAATATGAGCTTTAATTCATATATTAATCGAGTATTCAAGCATCTATCTCAATCCTGTTGACAACCAAAAAAGATATGACATATTAAATGTCACATTTAAAACAAACCCTTGCCGGGAGGGACGGATGACGACAATCCACGTGATCACGCGCGACGGCGATCAGCTGGCGCTCAACGTGCAGGGCAGCCCGACAGTCATGGAAGTGATCCGCGACGGCGGCATCAGCGAGCTGCTTTCGATCTGCGGCGGCTGCCTCTCGTGCGCCACCTGCCATGTGTACGTCGAGCCCGAGTTCACAGCGATGCTGCCTCCGCCCTCGGACGATGAGATCGGTTTGCTGGATGGCGTGGAGAACCGTACCGAATGGTCGCGCCTCTCCTGCCAGCTGCGCGTCATCGACGCCGTCGACGGGCTCAGGGTCACGATCGCGCCGGAAGAGTGATGCCCAAAGCGCTCCTCCGAAGGCGCGCCGAGTTCCGATCGATAAAAATTTGCCGGAAGCAATTTTCAGCGTCGCGCCCAGCGACGACCCGAAGGGTGGCCACCGTGAATGGCAGGCCATAAAAAATCAGACACTGCGAACCGGAGAGCCTGACCATGCAACTGGAAGAGCGGGATTACTTCACCGACCACGTCATCCTGAAAGACCCCTACGACTATTTCGAGGCACTGTTCTCGAAGGACCCGATCTACCAGCCGGCGAACCGCGACGTGCTATTCGTGACCGGATTCGCCGAGGCCAACGAGATACTGCGGAACTCGGAGGATTTCTCGTCGTCCATCGCCGTTTCCGGTGCCGCCCTGCCGCTGCCGTTCACACCGGAAGGCGATGACATCTCGGATCAGCTGGAACGGCATCGCCACGAAATACCGGGCTCGAACCTGCTGGTCGCCTATGACGCCCCGCAACACATGGCGACCCGATCGCTGCTGACCAGTCTGTTCGTGCCGTCGCGGCTCAAGGCGAATGAAACCTATATGCGGCAGCTCGCGGAGCAGATGGTTGGCGAGGTCGTCGCCCGAGGTCACTGCGAACTGATCCAGGAGATTTCCGCCCCGTTCGTGACGCTGGTCATCGCCGACCTGCTCGGAGTTCCCGACGACGATCGCGAGGCGTTCCGCGCCATCATCAACGCGGGGCCGCCGCCCGGCAACGTGGATGCCGAGGACAATCCGCACTCGGGCGCGACACTCGAACAGCTGGCCGGCTATTTCTACAAGTACATCGTCGAGCGACGGGCGCAGCCCCGCGCGGACATCATGACGGAGCTCGCGACCGCCACGTATCCGGATGGCTCGACGCCCGAGCTCACGGAGATCATCGGGCTGTCCGTCTTCCTGTTCGCAGCCGGTCAGGACACCAGCGCCAAGCTGCTCGGCAACTGCATGCGCATCCTGGCCGATTCACCGGAGCTGCAGCAGCGGCTGCGCGAGGAGCCGAAGCTGGTTCCCGGCTTCATCGAGGAGATTCTGCGCCTGGAAGGATCGACCAAGGTCACGTTCCGCGTCGCCCGCAGAAAGACCGTCATCGCCGGCCGGGAGATTCCGGCGGGGCAGAAGATCGTCGTGGCGCTGGCGGCGGCCAACCGCGATCCGCGCCGCTGGGCATCGCCGACGGAAATCCAGCTCGGGCGCAAGCGGATTCAGGAACATCTCGCCTTCTCCCGCGGCGCGCACACCTGCATCGGCGCGCCGCTGGCGCGCGCGGAAGTGCGCGTGCTGCTGGAGTGCTTCCTGCGGTCGACCTCCGCCATCACGCTCTCGACCGAAAAACACGGCGCCCCCGGCAGCAGGCAGTTCGACTACGAGTCGAGCTTCATCATTCGCGGCCTGGAGAATCTCCACGTCGAATTCAGCAGGTGACCGGCGGAACCTGCATGCAAACCATCGCAAAACGAAAGGTGACTCCATGTCCACGCAAAGCGCGCTCGCGGTAACGCTGCCGTCGCCATACATCGGCGCCGAAATCCAGGCCGACCCGGAGCAGCTTCTGTCCGGTGTCCATACGGCCGAGATTCGCGACCTCCTCGAAAAAAGAGGGGTAATCGTGTTTCGCCGGATCAACCTCAGCGACACGCAGCAGGTGGCCTTCACGAAGACCCTCGGAACCATCGTCGACGAGGGCGAAAACAACATCTACAAGATCACGATGGACCCCGGCGAGAACGCCAACGCGGAGTACCTGAAGGGCGCCTTCTACTGGCATATCGACGGCACCATGTCGGATGTTCCGATCCTGGCATCCGTCATGAGCGCACGGCATCTCGCGCTGGTGGGCGGCGAGACGGAATTCAGCAATACGTATGCCGCATACGATCAGTTATCGCCAACCGAAAAGGCGGAGTACGAGCAGCTCAAGGTTGTGCACTCCTTCGAAGCGACGCAGCGTTACGTGAACCCCGAGCCAAGTTATGCCGAGCTGAAGATATGGCAGGCGAAGGGCAGCAATGTCCTGCCGCTGGTCTGGAAACACCGGTCGGGGCGCAAGTCGCTGGTGCTGGGTTCGACCGCCGCCTATGTGCAGGGCCTGAGTCCCGAAACGAGCTCGGCGCTGCTGTGCCAGTTGCGGGACTATGCAACGCAACCCCGCTTCGTGTATCGCCACGAATGGTCGGTGGGCGACCTCGTGGTCTGGGACAACACCGGCACCATGCACCGCGCCTGCCCCTACGATTTCAACAGCGGCCGCATGATGCACCGGACGAAACTCCAGGGCGAAGAGCCGTTCAGCTGATACCGGCCACACCGACCGGTCGACACACCCAGGAGCATTCCCGATGAGCAAACCCGTTGCACTGGTGACTGGCGCGAGCCGTGGCGCGGGCCGCGGCATCGCCGTCGCGCTCGGCAGTCACGGCTGCACGGTCTATGTGACCGGCAGATCGGAAAAGGCCGGCGACGCGAACCTGCCGGGCACCATCGGCGAGACCGCACAGGCCGTCACCGATGCCGGCGGCCGCGGCATCGCCGTGCGCGTGGACCATCGCGACGACCGTCAGGTCGAGGCACTGTTCGAGCAGATCGAGCGCGAGCAGGGCCGGCTCGACATCCTGGTCAACAATGCCTGCTTCCTCCACGACCGGCTGACCGAACCGGGCCACTTCTGGGAAAAGCCGGCGGAGATCGTCGACATGCTGGACGTCGGTCTGCGCAGCAGCTTCATCGCCAGCTACCACGGCGCCCCGCTGATGACGCGCCAGCGCAAGGGGCTGATCGTGTTCACGTCCGCCTCGGGGTCGGTGCACTACGTGTTCGGGCCGGTCTACGGTGCCCACAAGGCGGGCATGGACAAGTTCGCGGCGGACATGGCCGTCGACCTGAAGGCGTTCAACGTCGCGTCGGTCTCCATCTGGATGGGTGCGTTGCAGACGGAGCGGCTCGAAATGATCATGGCGTCGGCGCCGGAGAAGTTCGAGCACGTCAGGAACAGCACCGAGACCCCGGAATTCACCGGGCATGTGATCTGGGCACTGTTCAACGATCCGGCGCTGATGGAAATCAGCGGAAAGACGCTGATCGGCGCCGAGCTCGGCGCGAAGTACGGAATCCTGGACCGGGATGGAAGAAGGCCGACCTCCTACCGCGACACGCACAAGGTCTCGCCCCACGAGCAGTACCCGTTGATCATTCGCTAGGACGATATTCGTCTGTCACACCGACAGGTATTGCGTGATCTTCTTGGCGTCGACGTTCTCCCGCAGATCCTCATGCACGAAGCTGCCGCGCTCGATCACCAGCAGCCGGTCGGCGACATCGAGTGTGAAAGAGAGCACCTGCTCGGAGACGATGATGGTGATGTCGCGCATCCGGCGGATCTCGTTCAGCGCCTTGGCGATGTCCTTGATGATCGACGGCTGAATCCCTTCCGTCGGCTCGTCGAGCAGCAGTACTTTCGGATCGGAGGCGAGCGCGCGCGCGATCGCCAACTGCTGCTGCTGACCACCGGAGAGATTACCGCCCTTGCGCTTGCGCATGTCGAACAGCACCGGGAACAGCGCGAAGATGTCGTCGGAGATTTTCTTCTCCTTCGCCGTCTCCAGACCGGTTTCGATATTCTCCTGCACGGTCAGCGTCGGGAAGATCATCCGCCCCTGCGGCACGTAGGCGATGCCGTTGGCGACGCGCTGGTGGCTCGGCATCGCACCGACCGCTCTGTCGGCGACCGACACCTTGCCGGCGCGGCTCGGGATGACGCCCATCAGCGCCTTGAACAGCGTGGTCTTGCCCATGCCGTTGCGGCCCATGATCGCCAGTGTCTCCTTCGGCTTCGCCGAGAAGGAGAGGTCGCGAATGATCTCGCTCTGGCCGTAGTTCACGGCGAGGTTTTCGACGGTCAACATCACTCTTCTCCAACAGCGCTGGTTTTCTCCCCTCTCCCTTCAGGGAGAGGGGCCGGGGGAGAGGGGCCTCGGTTACTCACAACCGCCCTCTCCCTAACCCTCTCCCTGAAGGGAGAGGGAATAACCCCTCAATGCCCGAGATAAACCTCAATCACCTTCGGATCGTTCTGCACCACTTCCATCGACCCCTCCTTCAGCACCTTGCCCTGGTGCAGCACGGTGACGCGGTGGGCGATGTTCTTGACGAACTCCATGTCGTGCTCGATGACGATCACCGAGCGGTTGTTGCAGATGCGCTTCAACAGCTCACCGGTCAGCTCGCGCTCGCGCGCGCTCATGCCGGCTACCGGCTCGTCGAGCATCAGCAGCTCCGGGTCCTGGATCAGCAGCATGCCGATCTCCAGCCACTGCTTCTGGCCGTGGCTGAGCAGGCCGGCTTCGGTGTCGAGCAACTCGTCGAGCATGATCTCCTTCGCCACGTCGTTGATCCGCGCCACCACCTCGGCCGTGCGCTTGAACGCCAGCGCGCCGAACACCGAGCGGCCCTTCGGATAGGAGACTTCGAGGTTCTCGAACACGGTCAGGTTTTCGTAGATCGACGGATTCTGGAACTTGCGGCCGACGCCGGCACGCACGATGTTGTGCTCCGCCATCTTCGTCAGCTCCCTGCCCTTGAACTTGATGCTGCCAGCGGTCGCCTTGGTCTTGCCGCAGATCAGGTCGAGCACCGTGGTTTTGCCGGCGCCGTTGGGGCCGATGACGACGCGCAGCTCGTTCTTGTCGACGTAGAGGTTGACGCCATCGACCGCCTTGAAGCCGTCGAACGACACCGTCAGCCCCTCGACCGTCAGCACGAACTCCTTCGGCCCGGCCTTCGCGACGCTCTCTGTACTGTGTTCCATCGCCTGCTCCTGGTTCAGTCAGCGTGATGCGTTCAAGGGGAGACGGTCGGTTCGGCCGCAGGTGTCGCCGGCGTCGCGCCGCCGCCCTTACTCCGCGCCAGCCACGCCAGCACCTTCGGCCGCACGTAGGTGGCATAGAGCCCGGCCAGCCCGTTCGGGAAGAACATGACGACGCTGATGAACAGCGCGCCCATGAAGATCAGCCACAGCGCCGGAAAGCTCTCGGAGAAGTAGGTCTTGGCGAAGTTGACCAGCAGCGTGCCGTAGACCGCGCCGATCAGCGACATGCGGCCGCCGACCGCGGCGAAGATCACCATCTCGATCGACGGCACGATGCCGACGAACGACGGTGACATGAAGCCGACCTGCAGCGTGAACATGGCGCCGCCGATCGCCGCGATGGCACAGCCGAGCACGAACACGAAGGTCTTGAAGTTGGCGACGTCGTAGCCGGAGAAGCGCACGCGGTCCTCGCGGTCGCGCATCGCCAACAGCAGCTTGCCGAGTTTCGACGAGGTGACGGCGCGCGCCAGCAGGATCACGCCGATCAGCAGCACGCCGCTGATGTAGTAGAGGATGTATTTGGCACTGTCGGTGCGGATATCCCAACCGTGCAACGTGCGCAGGTCGGTGATGCCGTTGATGCCGCCGGTGTAGCCCTGCTGGCCGACGATCAGGATGGTCAGGATCGACGCCACCGCCTGCGTGATGATCGAGAAGTAGACGCCGGCGACACGGCGCTTGAACATCGCCACGCCGACGATGTACGCCATGATGCCCGGCACCACCACCACCGCGATCACGGTAAAGAAGAAACTGTTGAAGGGTTCCCAGAACCACGGCAGCGCGGTCAGCTGGTTCCAGTCCATGAAGTCGGGAATACCCGGCGTCGATTGAATCGACGTGTTTTCCGGACTCGATGCTTCCAGCTTCAGGAACATCGCCATGCAGTAGCCGCCGAGGCCAAAGAAGATGCCCTGGCCGAGGCTCAGGATGCCGCCGTAACCCCAGCACAACACCAGGCCGACCGCGACGAAGGCGTAGGTCAGGTACTTGCCGATCAGATTGAGACGGAAGATGTCGAAGCAGAGCGGCATCACCACGAAGATCACCGCGGCCAGGATCGCGAGGTTGACGATCCCCTCGCGACCGCCCAGCCATTTGTCCAGCGTAC
>CAZEVP010000108.1:0-8616 GCA_964515735.1 uncultured Verrucomicrobiaceae bacterium
GATCGAGCAGGCCGAGCAGGGCGTCGACTACTTCACCATTCATGCCGGCGTGCTGCTGCGCTATGTACCACTGACCGCCAAGCGCGTCACCGGCATCGTCTCGCGCGGCGGATCGATCATGGCGAAGTGGTGTCTGGCGCACCACAAGGAAAACTTCCTCTACACGCACTTCGAGGAAATCTGCGAGATCATGAAGGCGTATGACGTCTCGTTCTCGCTCGGCGACGGCCTGCGTCCCGGTTCGATTGCCGATGCCAACGACGCCGCGCAGTTCGGCGAGCTGGAGACGCTCGGCGAACTGACCAAAATCGCGTGGAAGCACGACGTGCAGGTGATGATCGAAGGGCCGGGTCACGTGCCGATGCACATGATCAAGGAGAACATGGACAAGCAGCTCGAATGCTGCGACGAAGCGCCGTTCTACACGCTCGGCCCGCTCACCACCGACATCGCGCCCGGCTACGACCACATCACCAGTGGCATTGGCGCCGCGATGATCGGCTGGTTCGGTTGCGCGATGCTCTGCTACGTGACACCGAAGGAGCACCTCGGCCTGCCGAACAAAGATGACGTCAAGACCGGCATCATCACCTACAAGATCGCCGCGCACGCCGCCGATCTGGCCAAGGGGCATCCAGGCGCGCAGCTGCGCGACAATGCCCTGTCGAAAGCGCGCTTCGAGTTTCGTTGGGAGGATCAGTTCAACCTCGGTCTCGACCCTGATACCGCACGCTCGTTCCACGACGAGACGCTGCCGAAGGAGTCGGCCAAGATCGCCCACTTCTGCTCGATGTGCGGTCCGAAGTTCTGTTCGATGAAGATCACGCAGGATGTGCGCGACTATGCAGCTTCGCTCGGTCAGGACGTCGACGGTGCCGAAGAGATCCGCATGATCGATGTCGAGGCGGAGATGAAGCACATGTCCGAGGAGTTCAAGGCGCAGGGGTCGCAGATTTACCACAAGGTTTGATGGGGATGGTGTGGGCGTCGGCAGTGGCGGGGGTGCCCTGCTGTTGTCGACCTTGCAAGCAGGACTTCCTCGGCGCGTTGTAAGAAAGGGCCCAAAGACACAGGCTACCGTCACTTCGATGAGCTGCCGGGGCCGACGACAGCAGGGCACCCCCACCCTCACGCGCACAGGTGAAATCGGAAAGAGCATTCAAACGGATTTGGCACCGACATTCGGAGGGGGAGTGGATTGTTGTTGTGGGTCGCGACGGTCAACAGAAACATGATCGCTTGCCCTTTGGACCGTTTCTGACGAAGTCGAAACGAAGTCCTGCTTGCCAAACCCACAACAACGGTTCACTCCCCCTCTGGCACAACGCCAGGCTGTACGAGATAACCAGATGAACATCGCCATCGCAGGTGCAGGACTGGTCGGCAGGTTGCTCGCCTGGCGGCTGCTGCGTGCCGGTCATCGTGTGACGTTGTGCGATCGCGATGCGCGCGAGGCGCGGCAGTCGGCAGCGCGTGTGGCGGCGGCGATGATCGCGCCGTACAGCGAGGTGGTGGCGGGCGAGCGTGAGGTCTTCGAGTGGGGGCTGGCATCGCTGGCACGCTGGCCGCAGCTGCTCGATGAGCTGAAGGCGGACAGTGGTCGCGATGTCTATTTCCAGCACCGCGGCAGCGTCGTCGTCGCGCATGCGCCGGATCGAAACAATCTGCTGCATTTCCAGCGGTTGCTCGATCACTACGTGCCGCAGCATCTCGACGCCGTGCGGCATCTCGACCGCGAACAACTGCGCGAGCTGGAGCCTGAGCTGGCGGAGCGTTTTGACAGCGGCATGTACCTCGAAGACGAGGGCACGCTCGACAATCGTGAATTGTTGTCGGCACTCGAAGCGGCGATCGATACGCTCGGAGGTCAGTGGCGTGCGCCGGTCGTCGTCGAGTCGGTCGGGCAGCGTGTGTTGACGTTGCAAAACGGTGAGCGTATCGACTGCGATCTCGCCATCGACGCGCGCGGATTCGGCGCGAAGGTGCAGCTCGGCGATTTGCGTGGTGTGCGCGGCGAAGTGCTGTGGGTACATGCGCCGGAAGTGAATTTCTCGCGCCCGATCCGGCTGATGCACCCGCGCTACCAGCTCTACATCGCGCCGAAGCGTGATCACGTCTTCGTCATCGGCGCGACGCAGATCGAGAGCGAATCGCTGGCGCCGATCACGGTGCGCTCCAGTCTCGAACTGCAGTCGGCGCTCTACAGCATTCACACCGGCTTCGCCGAGGCCGAGGTGCTCGACGCCTTCGCCAACTGCCGGCCGGCGTTTCCGGACAACCTGCCGCGTATCGATGCGGCACCGGGGCTGCTGCGCGTCAATGGTCTTTTTCGGCACGGTTATCTGTTGAGTCCGTTCGTCGTCGATGCCGCGCTGGCGGCGTTGGCTGGCGATGACCACAGCCCTATCGTCAGGTGGAGTGCGAAATGATCGAAATCGTGGTCAACGGTGAGAGCAAATGGGTAGATGCAGGGATGACAGTTGCTGCTTCCCTGCAGCAGTGGTCGTATGCCTGCGAACGTATCGCCGTGGCGATTAACAGTGAATTTTTACCGCGTGCGGAGTATCAAAGTCGTCGCTTCTCAGCGGGGGACAAAGTGGATATCGTGGCTCCGGTCGCGGGTGGTTGAGCGACATCGGGTTTTCGTTGCAGGTAGCTGCGATTGGAAACCGACCACGATTGGAAACTAAGGAGAGTGAACATGAAGCGCGTATATTCAGGATATGTAGGGCAGGACGACGGTTTCAACGGCCCCGTGCCGTTTGATGGCCCCCACGGATGGACTGTCGACAAGATGGGACAGACCGAAATCTTCAAAATTCATCACGGCCTGAATCTCAAGAGGCCGCATGATCTGCGGGTAGTGGTGACGACGACGCAATCGATGACTGTGGCAAATGTCGAGTCGGTAACGGCCGACGATTTCACGGTCACGGTGTGGAATGTCAATGCCACCCCGGCCATGACTGGATTCTATTTCCTGGCTGTCAACAAATAGATGTTTGGGCGCGCTACGGCGCGCCAGTGTTGGTGGAGTGCATGAGCGCGAACAAGCATGACCCCTGGGCGTTGTATGGAAAATCGTTTCATAGCCGTTTCCTGATCGGCACGGCCCTCTATTCGTCGCCACAGGTGATGAGCGATGCGATCCGCGCCAGCGGCGCGCAGATCATCACCGTGTCGCTGCGTCGGCAGAATCCGGCGCAGGGGGGCGGCAATACGCTGTGGGACTACATTCGCCAGCTCGGCTGCGATCTGCTGCCGAACACGGCCGGCTGTCGCACGGCGAAGGAGGCGGTGACGCTGGCGCAGATGGCGCGCGAGATCTTCGCCACCGACTGGATCAAGCTCGAAGTGATCGGTGACGACTACAACCTGCAGCCCGATCCGTTCGGTACGCTCGATGCCGCGCAGCAGTTGCTGAAGCTCGGCTTCAAGGTGTTTCCGTACTGCACCGACGATCTGGTTCTGTGTCAGCGATTGCGCGATGCCGGTTGTGAAGTGCTGATGCCGTGGGGCGCGCCGATCGGCACCGGTCGCGGCCTGATGAACCCGTATGCGCTGCAGGCCATTCGCGAACGCATTCCCGACGTGCCGCTGATCGTCGATGCCGGCATCGGCAAGCCGTCGCACGCGGCGCAGGCGATGGAGCTCGGTTACGACGGCGTGCTGCTGAACACGGCGGTGGCGCAGGCGGCCGACCCGGTGCTGATGGCGCAGGCCTTTCGCGCTGCGATCGAGGCCGGCCGCAACGGCTATCTGGCCGGCGCGATGCCGGAGCGGCAGACGGCACAACCTTCCACGCCGACGCTTGGCACTCCCTTCTGGCATCAGCAATGACCGAAAAACCCGCGATCGCCTGGACCATCGCCGGCTCCGACTCCGGCGGCGGTGCCGGCATTCAGGCCGATCTGCATACATTTCGCGACCTCGGCGTGCACGGCTGCAGTGTCATCACCGCATTGACGGCACAGAATTCGAAGAGCGTCACCGATGTTGCGGTGACGCCGATTCGCAACCTGCGTGCGCAGCTGGCTGCGCTGGCCGATGACCTGCCGGCACCGGCGCTGAAGCTCGGCATGCTCGGCGACGCCGATGTGGTCGCTGCCGTCTGCGACTTTCTCGATGGCTACGACGGTCATGTCGTCTGCGATCCGGTGATGGTGTCGACTACCGGTGCGTCGCTGCTCGACGGTGCTGGCGGCCGGTTGCTGCGCGAGAAATTGTTGCCGCGCGCGACGGTGATCACACCGAATCTGGCCGAAGCCTCCGCTCTGCTCGGCCGCCCGGTCGAAACGGCCGAGCAGATGGAGCAGGCGGCACGCGATCTGGTCGCGCTCGGTGCGCGTTCGGTGCTGGTGAAGGGCGGTCATCTGACAGGTAATTTCAGCGGCGACTACTGGTGCGATGGCGGCGATGGCTTCTGGCTCACCGGCGAGCGCATCGACACCGTGCACACGCACGGCACCGGCTGCACGCTGTCGGCGGCGATCGCGGCCTGTCTGGCGCGCGGTTTCGAGCTGGCCGATGCGCTGGTACTGGCGAAGATGTACGTGACGGCCGGTTTGCGCGCTGCCATCCAGTTCGGCGCCGGACCGGGGCCGGTGGCGCATACCGGCTATCCGCGCCATCTCGCCGATCTGCCGATGCTGCGGCGTGGTCGCAGTGACGGTGTCGAACCATTCCCCGATTGCGGTGGCGAACTCGGCCTCTACCCGGTGCTGCCGACCGCCGAGTGGGTCGAGCGCGTGCTGTCGCTCGGTGTGACGACAGTGCAGCTGCGCAGCAAGAACCTGAGCCCCGAGCAGACCGAGGCGGAGGTGGTGCGCGCGATCGCCGCCAGTCGCCGTCACGGCGCGCGGATGTTCGTCAACGACCACTGGCAGCTGGCGATCGAGCACGGTGCCTACGGTGTGCATCTCGGCCAGGAGGATCTCGACACGGCCGATGTCGACGCGATCCGCCGCGCCGGGCTGCGGCTCGGCGTCAGCACGCACGCCTGGTACGAGATCGCGCGCGCACATGCGCTGCGACCGAGCTACATCGCGATCGGCCCGATCTATCCGACCACGACCAAGGTGATGCGGTTTTCGCAGAGAGGGATCGACAGGCTGCAGGAGTGGGTGCGGCTGTTGAAACCGCACTACGCGATGACGGCGATCGGCGGCATCAACCGCGAGCGTCTGCCGCAGGTGCTGGCGACCGGCGTCGGCAGCATCGCGCTGGTGACGGCGATCACCGAGGCGCCGGACTGGCAGGCGGCGACACGCGAGCTGCTGGCATTGCATGTGCAGCCCGTCGGCTGACGCTGGCGCGGGATGCCGACTTCGGCTATGTGTTAAGGCTCGTTTCTTCCGAGTGAGCGCCATGGATAGCCGTTTTCTCACTATCGTTCGCCGTTTCGCGGTGTTGTCCTGCCTGTTCGCGGTGTCCGTTTGGGCCGACGTGCAGGTCGAGGTACAGGCGCTGATGCGCGACGTCGCCGTGCTGCGCATCGACGGTCGCCAGCAGACTCTGCGCGCCGGCCAGCGCACCAGCGAGGGGGTGAAGCTGGTCAGCTCGACGCCGAAGCAGGCGGTAGTCGAGATCGACGGCCGCCGCCACACGCTGACGCTGAGTCAGCGCATCTCCTCCAGCTTCGAGGCGGCCGAGCAGGGCGAAGTGCGGATCAGCCGCAACGCCTACAACCGCTACCTGACCAATGGCGAGGTCAACGGCCGCCGCCTGCTGATGCTGGTCGACACCGGCGCGACGATGGTGGCGCTGAACGAGCAGCACGCCGCGATGGTCGGCATCGATTACAAACGCACCGGCAAGCCGGGGCAGGCCGGCACTGCGGGCGGCGTGGTGCCGGCGTGGAGGGTGACGCTGGACAAGGTCGCGGTCGGCCCGATCACACTGCACCATGTGCCGGCGATGGTGTTGTCGGGCGCTTTCCCCGAGGAGGTGCTGCTCGGCATGTCCTACCTGAAGCACGTCAACCTGCGCGAGCAGGATGGCGTCATGGTGCTGCAGCAGAAGTTCTGACGCGTCAGTCGCTGTCGGTCACCTGCCGGGCGGTCACCTGATAGAATGCCGGCCCCGTTTTCTCTCCGCTGGAGCTGCCCTTGTCTCTCCGTTACGTCGCCACCTCCCGATTGCCGACACCGTGGGCGGTGTTCGACATGCACGGTTTCGAGGAGATCGACAGCGGCAAGGAGCATGTCGTGCTGACGCTCGGGGCGGTCGGCGACGGCCAGCCGGTGCTGGCGCGGCTGCACTCCGAATGCCTGACCGGCGATGCGCTGTTCAGCCTGCGCTGCGACTGTGGTTTCCAGTTGCAGGCGGCGCTGGAGCGGATCGCGGCCGAGGGGCGCGGCGCGCTGCTCTATCTGCGTCAGGAGGGGCGCGGCATTGGCCTGATGAACAAGATCCGCGCCTACCGGCTGCAGGATGCCGGTGCCGACACGGTCGAGGCCAACGAGCAGCTCGGTTTCGGTGCCGATCTGCGCGAGTACGGCATCTGCCGCGAGATGCTCGACCACCTCGGCATCGAGGCGGTGCGGCTGATGACCAACAACCCGCGCAAGGTCGATGCGTTGAAGAAAGAGGGGATCGACGTGGTCGAGCGGCTGCCGCTGCAGACCGGCCACAACCCGCACAATGCCCGATACCTCGCGACCAAGGCCGGCAAGCTCGGCCACATGATCGATCACCAGCACGAAAACGATGGGGTTTGACGGGCGCTCACCGTAACCCTTTCAAAATCACTCCGTGCCAAGACAAGAGCTCGGCGCGGCCTGCTTTCAGTGATGTGCCAACTTCGATTTTGAAAGGGTTACGGCGCCCGCAACGGCTGCAATGTCAGCAGCCCGAGCTGCGTCATCCGCCGACGAATCGACGCTTCGACACCGGCGGCATCGAGACCGCAGGCCGACAGCAGCTCGCCGTGTTTGCCGTGGTCGATGAAGTGGTCCGGCAGGCCGAGTTGCAGCAGCGGCAGCGTCCGCCCCTGCTGGTTCAGGTACTCCGCCACCGCGCTGCCGGCGCCGCCGGCGATGGCGTTCTCCTCCAGCGTCACCAGCAGCGCGTGGCGTTCGGCCATGGCGTCGATCAGCGCCGTATCCAGCGGTTTGACGAAACGCATGTCGACAACGCTGGCGTCGAGTCGCTCGGCGGCGGCCAGCGCCGCCGGCAGCAGCGTGCCGAAGTTCAGGATCGCCACCTTCGCGCCGTCGCGGCGCACGACGCCCTTGCCGATCGGCAGCGGCGTCAGCGCCGGGTCGATCGCCGCGTTGGGGCCGGTGCCGCGCGGGTAGCGCACGGCGGCGGGGCCTTCGTGCAGGAAACCGGTGGTCAGCAGCTGCCGGGTTTCGTTCTCGTCCGACGGCGCCATCACCACCATGTTCGGAATGCAGCGCAGGTAGCTCAGATCGAAGGCGCCGGCGTGGGTCGGGCCGTCCTCGCCGACCAGCCCGGCGCGGTCGATGGCGAACAGCACGTCGAGCTCCTGCAGCGCGACGTCGTGGATCAGCTGGTCGTAGCCGCGCTGCAGGAAGGTCGAGTAGATGGCGACCACCGGCTTGATGCCGTCGCAGGCCAGCCCGGCCGCCAGCGTCACCGCGTGCTGTTCGGCGATGGCGACGTCGAAGTAGCGCTCCTTGAAGCGCTCGGCGAACTCGACCATGCCGGAGCCTTCGCACATCGCCGGCGTGATGCCGACCAGCTTCGTATTTTTCTCGGCCATGTCGCACAGCCACTGGCCGAACACGTCCTGGTACTTCGGTCCTTTTTTCTGGAGCCCCGTCTTCTGTGGTGCTGATTCGGCGACCGGCTCCAGCTTCGACAGCGCGTGGTAGCCGACCGGGTCTAGCTCGGCCGGCGCGAAGCCCTTGCCCTTGGTGGTGATGACGTGCAGCAGTTTCGGGCCGGGCAGGTCGCGCATGTTGCGCAGCGTCGGCACCAGCGTCTGCAGATCGTGGCCGTCGATCGGACCGACGTAGTTGAAGCCGAGCTCCTCGAACAGCGTGCCGGGGGAGACCATCCCCTTCATGTGCTCCTCGACGCGGCGGGCGAAGTCCCACGCCGGCGGGATTTTGGAGAGCACCTTCTTCGAGCCGCTGCGCAGGTTGTTGTAGACCTTCGAGGCCCAGATCTTCGAGAAGTAGGTGTTGAGCCCGCCGGTGTTGCGCGAGATCGACATCTGGTTGTCGTTGAGGATCACCAGCATGTCGGTGCCGGTGTGGGCGGCGTGGGTCAGCGCCTCGAACGCCATGCCGGCGGTCATCGCGCCATCGCCGATGACGGCAACCGTCTTGCGGCCCTTGCCTTCGTACTGCGCCGCCAGTGCCATGCCGAGCGCGGCCGAGATCGAGGTGCTGGAGTGACCGACGCCGAAGGTGTCGTACTCGCTCTCGCCGCGCTTCGGAAAGCCGGCCAGCCCGCCGAGTTGGCGCATCGTGCCCATGCGCTCGCGGCGGCCGGTCAGGATCTTGTGCGGATAGGTCTGGTGGCCGACG
The DNA here is from genome assembly GCA_964515735.1 of uncultured Verrucomicrobiaceae bacterium. Classification (GTDB taxonomy): domain Bacteria; phylum Pseudomonadota; class Gammaproteobacteria; order Pseudomonadales; family CAMLJR01; genus CAMLJR01. Next base: position 8,499 of record CAZEVP010000108.1, read on the forward strand.
TCCCAGACCAGCCGATCATTCGGTGTGTCGTAGAGGTAGTGCAGCGCGATCGTCAGTTCGACCACGCCGAGGCCGGCGCCGAAGTGGCCGCCGGTCTGGCCGACGGTGTAGAGCAGTT
>CAZEVP010000109.1:0-8605 GCA_964515735.1 uncultured Verrucomicrobiaceae bacterium
TGGGTGGCGGCTGAGGTGGAGGTTAGAGCGCGGCCCTGAACGCTGCGTTTGGTACGGCGGGATCACCCGCGGTGCCGACGCCGACCACGCCCGCTGGCAATGCGAATGCGGGCGATGTTGTCTTCGGTCAGGTTGGGCGAGTGCATTTTCAGTTTGTCCATTTCACTTCTCACTATTCTTTTTCGGCAGCTTGCCGGATTGTCTTTCCAGTTTCTTTTCGTCCGATTTCACACGCCGTTCCAGCTTCTTGATGTCTTCTTCCGCTGGCAGTTGTTCGGGCTTGATGCCGCGCTGGCCCAGCATGTCGCGCACACTGTGATTGTTCTGCACATGTTCGCGGGTGATGGCCTGTTCGCCTTGCAGGTTGTCCTGCATGACGTTGTGGTTGGTCATCTCGGTGGCGAGGTTCTTGGCGGCGATGGTCAGCGTGGGTAAAAAGTCAGCCAGCGGGCGGGTCTGCACGATGCCATAGCGTTCTTTCATCATCTGGGTGGTGCTGCCGCCAAACAGGGCCGCATCGCCCTTGGCGCGGATGCGGCCAAAACCGGCGTCGTCCACGCCGCGCTCGTAGATGTTCTGCGACAGCGTCTTTTCCGATTCGCGCAGCCGGTCGCGTGCGTCCAACCGGGCTTGCAGACGCATGCGATCTTCGATTAGCTCCTGCTTGCGGGTCTGGATGGCGAAGTAGCTTTGGGCGAAGGCAATGGGCTGCTTGCGCGGGTCGCCGTTCTGGGCGATCAGGTAGCAGGCATAGCGGGTGAGCATGAAGTCGTCCACCGGGCGATCAGCACCGCTGCCGACCTTGACCATTTTCGTGACGCCACGAAAATGGTCGAACGCATCGTAACCAGTTGATTTACAGGACTCTATGGCCCGATGAAGGGCCGTGATGAAGTTCTCCCAGCGGGCGTAGCCCAGAGGTTCCATCAGGTCTCGGGCGAACCAGAACTCGATGTTTTCCTCGGGCAGGCGCTGGCTCAGGGCATCGAAGCGGGATTTGAGTAGCTGTATGGTGTGGTCGGTCATTGTTTGAGTCCATTCAGTTCGGATTTGAATTGCCGCACGGTGGCGTTGATTTCCACCTTGCGGTTGAACTGCTTTTCCTTCGCCAGCCTCTTGTCCAGCTCGCGTTGCTTGGCTTGCGCCTGTTCAACGCGGGTCGCGGTGCAATTCCGGCGTCTTGAGTTGGAGACTGAAAACCTTGATCTCCGGCACGCCGGGCCGTGCGGGCAGATGCAGCGTTCCCGGTTCGAAATGGTACAACCGTCCATGGAACACCATTTGGTTTCTCTGGGTTGCAGCAAGGGCGCTCAGACGTTGAACCGGAAATGCACCACGTCGCCATCCCGCACGACGTAATCCTTCCCTTCCAGTCGCCACTTACCGGCGTCCTTCGCGCCCTGTTCGCCCTTGCAGGCGATGAAGTCGTCGTAGGCGATCACTTCGGCGCGGATGAAGCCCTTCTCGAAATCGGTGTGGATGACGCCGGCGGCCTGCGGTGCGGTGGCGCCGACGCGGACGGTCCAGGCGCGCACTTCCTTGACGCCGGCGGTGAAGTAGGTCTGCAGGCCGAGCAGTGCGTAGCCGGCGCGGATGACGCGGTCGAGGCCCGGTTCGGTCATGCCGAGGGCATCGAGGAATTCGGCCTTCTCGTCATCCTCCAGTTCGGCGATCTCGGCTTCGATCTTGTTGCAGATCGGCACCACGACGGCGCCTTCGGATTCGGCGATGCGGCGCACGGTGTCGAGGTGCGGGTTGGCGTCGAAGCCGTCCTCGCTGACGTTGGCGATGTACATCGTCGGTTTCGTCGTCAGCAGGTTCAGCGGTTTCAGCACCAGCAGCTCCGGTGCGGAAAGTTTCAGCGAGCGCACCGGCTGGCCTTCGCTCAGGTGCGGATGCACCTTGTCGAGCACGGCTTTCAGCGCGATCGCATCCTTGTCGCCGCCCTTGGCCTGCTTGGTCGCTTTCAGCAGCTGTTTGTCGACGCTGTCGAGATCGGCGAGCGCCAGCTCCATGTTGATGATCTCGATGTCGTTGGCCGGGTTCACGGCGTTGGCGACGTGGATGACGTTGTCGTCCTCGAAGCAGCGCACGACGTGGGCGATGGCGTCGGTCTCGCGGATGTTGGCGAGGAATTTGTTGCCGAGCCCTTCGCCTTTCGAGGCGCCGGCGACGATGCCGGCGATGTCGATGAACTCCATCGTCGTCGGCACCACGCGTTCGGGTTTGACGATCTCGGAGAGCGCCTGCAGGCGCGGGTCGGGCATCGGCACCACGCCGGCGTTCGGCTCGATGGTGCAGAACGGGAAGTTCTCGGCGGCGATGCCGGCCTTGGTCAGCGCGTTGAACAGCGTCGATTTGCCGACGTTGGGAAGGCCGACGATGCCGCAGTTGAAGCCCATGGTGGTGTCCTGTCTGTGCGACCGGCGTGTCAGCCGATCTTGAATGCGTGGAGTTGGTTCATCGCGCGCGCCCAGTCGCCGTCGATGGCGAGCGGCAGCACGTCGATCGCCGCGTCGAGGCTGCGTTCGATGGCGATGCGGTCGTCGCCGGTCGGCTTGCCGAGCACGTAGCCGGTGACGCGGTCGGCGCTGCCGGGGTGGCCGATGCCGATGCGCAGCCGGTGGAAGTCGTTCTTGCCAAGTTTGGCGATGATGTCGCGCACGCCGTTGCCGCCGCCACTGCCGCCCTGTTTGAAGCGCGCGCTGCCGGGTGGCAGGTCGAGCTCGTCGTGGGCGACCAGGATGGCGTCGGACGGAATCTTGTAGAAGTTGGCCAGTGCCGCCACCGCGTTGCCGCTCAGGTTCATGAACGTGGTGGGGATCAGCAGCCGCAGGTCGCGACCGGCCAGCTGGATACGGCCGCTGCGGCCGTGGAATTTCGGTTCGGCAGCCAGCGCGCAGTTGTGTTTGCGCGCCAGCTGCTCGACCAGCCAGGCGCCGGCGTTGTGGCGGGTCTCTTCATATTCGCGGCCCGGATTGCCCAGGCCGACGATCAGTCGAAGCGCGCTCACGACCGGCACCCGCGAGGGAGGATCAGCCTTCGCTGCCTTCCTCGCTGGCACCGCCGCGCGGCGCCAGTACGCTGACGACCGGCAGGTCGTGCTCGGCACCGTGCGACAGCTGCACGCTCTCGACGGCGGCCGGCAGTTTCAGGTCGCTGATGTGGAGGATCTGACCGACGGTCATCTCGCCCAGGTCGACCTCGATGAACTCCGGCAGGTTCTGCGGCAGGCAGCGCACTTCCAGTTCGGTCATCGAGTGGCTGACCGAGCCGCCACCGAGCTTGACGCCGGGGCACTTCTCTTCGTTCAGGAAGTGCAGCGGCACGCGCATGGTGATGAAGTGGGTGTCGTCGACGCGCAGGAAGTCGGCGTGCAGGATCTGCGGTTTCGACGGGTGACGTTGCAGGGCTTTCAGCACCACTTTCTCGGTGCCGGCGCCTTCGACGTCGAGGGCGATGACGTGGCTGTAGAAGCCTTCATCTTCCAGCGCCTTGGCCAGATCCTTGTGGATCAGCGTGATGTTCTGCGGGGCCTTCTCGCCACCGTAGATGATGGCCGGGATGGTCCCTTCCAGACGGCGCAGGCGGCGGCTCGCACCTTTCCCTACGACATTCCGGACTGCTGCTTGCAGGCTGTAGTTCGCCATGGTGTTGCTCCTGTGGGCACGTGGCCCTCTCGTGAAAACGCCGCCGGACCTGCGACCAGTCTGGCGGCGCGTGGGTAAAGCTGTTAGCGATCAGCGAAACATGGCGCTGATCGATTCCTCGTTGCTGACGCGGCGCATCGCCTCGGCCAGCAGCGTGGCGATGGTCAGCACGCGAATGCGCCCGCACTTCTGCGCTTCGGCGCTGAGCGGAATCGTGTCGGTGACGACCAGCTCGTCGAGCTGCGAATTGACGATGTTCTCGACCGCCTTGCCGGACAGCACCGCGTGCGTGCAGTAGGCGACCACTCTGGCGGCGCCGTGCTCCTTCAGCGCGGTGGCGGCCTTGCACAGCGTGCCGGCGGTGTCGACCATGTCGTCGACCAGCACGCAGCTGCGGCCGGAGACCTCGCCGATGATGTGCATCACCTGGGCGACGTTGGCCGCCGGGCGGCGCTTGTCGATGATGGCGAGGTCGGCGTCGTCGAGCTGCTTGGCGATGGCGCGGGCGCGCACGACGCCGCCGATGTCCGGCGATACCACCATCAGGTTGTCGTAGTCCTGGCGTTCGATGTCGTCGACCAGTACCGGCGAGCCGTAGACGTTGTCGACCGGTTTGTCGAAGAAGCCCTGGATCTGTTCGGCGTGCAGATCGACCGTCAGTACGCGGTCGACGCCGGCGGTGGTCAGCATGTCGGCGACGACGCGCGCGCTGATCGGTACACGCACCGAGCGCACGCGGCGATCCTGGCGCGAGTAGCCGAAATAGGGGACGACGGCGGTGATGCGTCCGGCCGAGCTGCGGCGCAGCGCGTCGACCATCAGGATCAGCTCCATCAGGTTGTCATTGGTCGGGTTGCAGGTGGACTGCAGCACGAACACGTCGCCGCCGCGCACGTTGTCGTTGATTTCAACCGTCACTTCGCCGTCGGAGAAGCGGCCGACGGAGGCGCTGCCGAGCGGAATGTGCAGGCGGTCGACCACCTTGCGGGCCAGTTCCGGGTTGGCGTTGCCGGTAAAGACCATCATGCGGGACACGGCGTCGATTCCTGCGTTCGGTTGGTGTTGAGCGAAAGACACGGAGGGTTGTTATCTGAACCGCATCAAGCCCCTGGCCGCCGGCGGCGGATCACAAGGCGCTTGGAGAATATGGCAGGGGTGGATGGACTCGAACCACCGAATGGCGGGATCAAAACCCGCTGCCTTACCACTTGGCGACACCCCTGTAAGGTCAATTTCGTTTGTCGCGTGCGTCGATGTTCAGTGCCCGGTGCAACGGTGAGTGGTTGACACCCGTTGCCACAAACCCGTCGTACCCGGCGGGTTTCTGCGCGAGAACGCTCTCGGCAGTGGCGCGATCATCGAACGCGGCGAAAACACAGGCGCCTGTGCCTGTCATCCGAGATGGTGCGAAACGGCTCAACCAGTCGAGGGCAAAAGCCACTTCAGGATGGAGCGATCGCACCACGGGTTCGCAATCGTTGCGACCCCCTTGCTCGCGAAAGGCGGCTATTGTGATGGCCGAGGTATGACGTGTCAACGCCTCGGAAGAAAAAATAGCGGCGGTCGAAACGCTGCACGGAGGCACCAGAATCAGATAGTTACGGGCCGGCAGATCGACCGGCGTCAGCGCCTCGCCGACGCCCTCGGCCCACGCGCTGCGACCGCGCACGAACACCGGCACGTCGGCGCCGAGCTGCAGGCCGAGTTCGGCCAGCGTGTCGATCGACAGCGCCAGTTGCCACAGCGCGTTCAGCCCCAGCAGCGTCGTCGCCGCGTCCGAACTGCCGCCGCCGATGCCACCGCCCATCGGCAGCCGTTTCTGCAGATGGAGGTCGGCGCCGAGCCGGCAGCCACTGAACCGTTGCAGCAGCTTCGCCGCGCGCACGATCAGGTTCTGCTCGGCCGGCACGTCGGGCAGCTCCGGCGTCAGCGCGATGACGCCATCGTCGCGCGCCGTGAAGTGCAGGGTGTCGCCGTGGTCGAGCAGCTGAAACAGCGTCTGCAGCGTGTGATAGCCATCGGCGCGGCGGCCGGTCACGTGCAGGAACAGGTTGAGCTTGGCGGGGGCGGGCAGCGTCAGCATGGCCGGCAGCTCACGCGGCGGGGCAGCCGCTGACGGTATCGCCGAGGCGCCAGTCGCGGACGATCAGCGTCGCCGTCAGGTTCGGGTCCTGCAGGCGCAGCCTGGCCGGCAGCGACAGGTCGCCGCTGCTGTGGTAGTCGAGGTAGTCGATGTGCCAGCCGAGCTGTTCGATCGCCTGTGGCTGCCGCTGGTCGCCGCTGAATTGCGCGGTCGCACCCGGCGCCGCCTCGCCGCGCACCCAGTAGCGCAGCGCCCGCACCGGAATGCTCCAGCCGAGGCGCTGTTGCAGCAGCAGCTCGGGGTCGCGCGTCACCACCGGCGCTTCGCCGTTGATCCAGACGCTGAGTAGGTCGCCGCGCCCCTCGATGCGGGCGACGGTCTGGCCGATCGGGCCGCTGAGGCGGATGTCGAAGTGCGGGCCGCACTGGCGCCAGTGGATCGATGCGCTCTCGGCGAAGCCGTCGCCGCGCAGGCCGAGGCGGCCGTTCAGCTGCCAGCGCCGTTCGTCGTCGACGCCGGGCTGGATGCCGCCGGGCGTGCAGCCGGCCAGCCACAGCAGCGCCGCGGCCAGTGCCAGCAGCGGTGCGAAGCGGAGGCAGGGCGGGCGCTTCATGCTTCTTATTTACTGTCGGCCGGCGCGTCGACGAAGCGCCGGATCGCCTCGCGCACCAGCTCGCTGTTGGGATCTTTCTGCTGTGCCTTCAGCAGCAGCTCGCGCGCCGCCGCGCGCTCGCCGAGCCGGTAGAGCACCTCGCCGAGATGGGCGGCGACCTCTTCGTCCGGGTACTGGTCGTAGGCCTGTTGCAGCAGCCGGCGCGCCTCGGCGAGGTTGCCGCGGCGGTATTCGGCCCAGCCGAGGCTGTCGAGGATGGCCGGGTCGTCCGGCCGGATCTGGTGGGCGCGCTGGATCAGCGTGTAGGCCTCGCCGTGGCGGTTGCTCATGTTCAGCAGCGAGTAGCCGAGCGCGTTCAGTGCCACCGCGTTGTCCGGTTCGGTGGCGAGGATTTCGCGCAGGTCGCGCTCCAGCAACGGCAGGTCGCGCCGCTTCTCGCTGAACATCGAGCGCGCGTAGAGCAGCGGGTGCTGGCCCGGGTGGCGCTGCAGCGCCTCGCTCAGCAGCTTGTGGCCGCCGGCGTAATCCTTGCGCTGCATCATCAGCTCCGACTCCAGCAGGTAGAGCCGGACCGCCTGATCGGGATGGCTGCTGCGCAGCGCGGCGAGATGGCGGTGCAGGCCGTCGATGTCGCCGCGCGCCAGCCGTAGTTCGATGGTGCGGCCGAGCGCCGGCAGGAACTCCTCGCCTGGCGTCACCTGCTCGTAGTGCCCGATGGCGTCGTCGCGGTTGCCGCGCTGTTCGGCGATCTGCCCCAGGTAGTAGTGCGCCGCATCGGTATGCTGGCCGCGCGCGATCAGCGTGTTGAAGTGCTGCCCGGCGCTCTCGAGCTCGCCGCGCTCGCGGCAGATCAGCGCCAGCGACAGCAGCAGATCGCCATCGTTCGGCGACTGCCGCACCAGTATCTCGAACTGCTCCTGCGCCTTGCCGATGTCGCTCTCGGTCAACAGCCGCGCGTACTGCAGCCGCAGCCGGCGGTTGTACGGGTACTGCTCGACCATCTGCGACAGCCGCGCGAAGGCCTCGTCCTGGCGCCCCATCTCCTGCAGCAGCCGCGCCTCGACGATGATGGCATGGGTGTCGTCCGGCGCCTTCTCCAGCACCTGACGGATCAGCGTCAGCGCTTCGTCGCGGCGGTCGAGCTGTTGCAGCAGCAGCGCCTTGCCGGTCATCAGTTCGGTGTTGTCGGGGTGGTCGGCGGCGGCGTCATCGAGCTGCCGCAGCAACTGCTGCTGCGATGCGGGCGGCAGCTCCATCGCGCTGGCGGCGATGGCGGCGAAGTTGGCGCGGGCGCCGGCCTCCATCACCTTGACCATGTGCGGCAGCGCCTCCTGCGGCCGCTGCGCCTTGGCCAGCAGGCTGGCCAGCGTGAAGCGCGCCTCGACGTCGTCCGGTGCCAGCTCCACCCACAGCTGCGACGCCTCCAGTGCCTCGCTGTCGGCGCGCAGGTACTGCGCCAGCCGCGCCGCGCGCGCCGTCACTTCGACGTCGCGCGTATCGTGCGCCTGCTGCAGGTAGTTGTTCAGCGCCAGCGGGTAGTCGCCGCGCCGCACCGCCACCTCGGCTACCAGCAGGTCGTAGACGCTGTCGGGCGGCAGCGGGCGGGTCGGCAGTTCGGCGGGTTTTTCCGCGGCGACCTGCTCCGGCTCGGGTGGCGGCGCAGGCTCGGTCGCGGGCGGCGTGAGGGTACAACCGGCCAGCCAGAGGCAGCCGAACAGCACGGGGCCGTAGAGTGATTTCATGGCGTGGCGGGTGGTGTTGCCGGGGGTCGACGTCGAGGCCGGCAGTCTAGCACGATTGCCGGTGGCGCCCGCCTGCGGTCGATACGCATGGCGCGGCTGATCGCGCTCATGGCCAAATCGAAGTGCCGCGCCATAGAATTACGCGCTTTTTTGCCCAGGGCACACCACCGATCAATGAGCCTGCTGGTCGTCGGAATCAACCACAAGTCTGCACCGGTCGCGCTGCGCGAGCGGGTCAGCTTCGCGCCCGAACAGCTCGAAGCGGCTCTGCTGCGGGCGCTGCGCGACGCCGCGCTCGACGAAGTGGCGATCCTGTCGACCTGCAACCGCACCGAGATCTTCGCCGCCGCCGCCAGTTACGAGGATGGCTGGCGGCGCGCGCTGGCCTGGCTTTCCGACTATCACGGCCTGTCGATCGACGAGCTGCACGGCTGCTGCTACGCCTACCCGGAGCGCGACGCGCTGCGCCACATGATGCAGGTGGCGAGCGGGCTCGACTCGATGATCCTCGGCGAGC
>CAZEVP010000110.1:0-8504 GCA_964515735.1 uncultured Verrucomicrobiaceae bacterium
TCGAGCAGAGCGCCTTCTCGCCGGCCAACCTGGTGCCCGGCATCGGCGTCAGCCCGGACCGGATGCTGCAGGCGCGCCTGTTCAACTACGCCGATGCGCAGCGCTACCGTCTGGGCGTGAATCACCACCAGATTCCGGTCAACAAGGCGCGCTGCCCGGTGTTCAGCAACCACCGCGACGGCACGGGCCGGGTGGACGATAACTACGGCGGTCTGCCGCACTACGAGCCCAACAGCTTCGGCCAGTGGCAGGCGCAGCCGCAGTTCGAGGAGCCGCCGCTGCGCCTGACCGGGGAGGCGAAGTTCTGGTCCTACCATCAGGACGACGACAACTACTTCGAGCAGCCGCGCAAGCTGTTCCAGCTGATGACGCCGGCACAGCAGGAGGTGCTGTTCGGCAACACCGGCCGCGCCATGGGCGATGCGCCGGAGTTCATCAGGTTCCGCCACATCCGCAACTGCCACGCGGCCGACCCGGCCTACGGTGCCGGTGTGGCCAAGGCGCTGGGTATCGACCTGCAGAAGGCGCTGGCGTCGAAGAAGGATGACCCGATGTACGGCAACCCGCTGGTGCCGCTGCCGGCCTGAGGTCTGGCGGTGCGGCGTGCGAAGGGCCCGGCAGCAATGCCGGGCCCTTCGCGTTTGCGGTGGCCGCGTTTCACGCCTCGGGAAACAGTTTCGAGCGGGCCGCGATCGGCTGGCTGGCGCCGGGCAGCTGTTTCTGGCGGGCGATGACATGGAGCCCTTCGCGTGCGCGCGCCAGCGCTTCGCCGCTGTGTGCCGCCGTATAGACCACGGAGATGGAGTGGGAGAACTCCGGCACGCCATTGACCCGGAACAGTTCGCCGCTCTCCAGGAACGGGGCGACGGTGCCGGCGCGGAAGTAGCCGGCGCCGCCGACCGTCAGCACGTAGGTCAGGGCCAGCGGCCCCAGAGAAATGGCCACCGGCGGGTTGGGGTGGTCCGGGAATGCCGCTTCGTGGTTGGCGGCGAAGCTCGGCCCCCAGTCGACGTGGACGTAGCGCGTCATGTCGAGTTCGCCTCCGGGGTCGGTGGTCACCATCACCAGCTTCTCCTCCAGCAGCAGCTCGCAGACCAGACCCGGTCGCTGCGGCGGGTTGTAGAGCAGCGCCATGTCGAGCGAGCCGTCCTCGATGCGGTCGAGCAGCCGCTGCGGCGCGTCGACGTCGGTGCGCAGCGCCACCTCCGGGCAGATGTAGTGCATCCAGGTGAGCCAGTCGGCCAGCAGCGGATGCCAGATGCTCAGCTCTCCGCCGAGACTGATCCCGTCCTCGCGCCCCGGTGGCAGCGCGACGTGCTGGCGCGCCCGTTCCCAGCCCTGCACCAGACGCGTGGCGTGGCGCACGAAGCGTTCGCCCGCCGGCGTCAGCCTGGCGCCGGCCTTGTTGCGGACGAACAGCGAGCGGCCGAGCTGCTGCTCCAGTGAACGGATACGGGCGCTGACCGCGGTCTGGGTCAGGTGCATGCGCTCGGCGGCGGCGCCGAAGCTGCCGCCGTCGACGATCTCCAGAAAAGTGCGGGCGAGGTCGATATCCATGCTTTAAATGCAAAATAATTGATGTAAACAAGAATAATGTTTCATTTGCTTGTGCTCAATCGCTGCCCGACCATGGCGTTCTTTCGACGAACGAACAGATGACGGCCCGCCGCTGCACGGCGGGCCGTCGGGGCAATCCATGGGCAAACTCGAAACACCGATCGAATCCGTGCTGGACGAGGCGCAATGGTCCGCCGTTCGCGCGCTGGCGGATGGCCTGACCAGCGAACAGCTGCGCTGGCTGGGCGGCTTCTTCGTCGGCGTCGCGCATGGCCGGAGCGGTGCCGGGCGCGCGCCGTCGGCAACCGAGGTTGCGGCGCCGGCGCAGCAGGCGGGCGGCGAGGCGCGCCACGTCACCGTGCTCTACGGCACCGAGACCGGCAACAGCGCTGCCGTCGCGCAGGCGCTGGCGGCGAGGCTCGGCGAGCAGGGGTATGCGGTGTCGCTGCTCGACATGGCCGACTGCAAGCCCCGGCAGCTCGGCGCGCTGCAGGATCTGCTGATCGTCACCAGCACCTACGGCGACGGCGACCCGCCGCAGCCGGCCACGACGCTGTTCGAATTCATCGAGGGGCGCAGGGCGCCGCGGCTGGATGCGGTGCGCTTTGCCGTGCTGGCGCTGGGCGACTCCACCTACGAACACTTCTGCGCGGCCGGGCGCCGGCTGGACGAGCGGCTGCAGGCGCTGGGCGCGGAGCGGCTGCTGCCGCGCGTCGACTGCGACGTCGACTACGAGGAGGCCGCGGCGGCGTGGCAGGCAGCGGTGCTGCAGCGCCTGAGCACCAGCGCCACCCCGATCGTGGCGGTGTCGGTGCGTACGGCGCCGGTCGCGGCGGCGACCAGCTACGACAAGAACCACCCGTTCGCGGCCACCGTCATCGACAACCGGGTGTTGAGCGGTCGCGGCTCGTCGAAGGAGGTGCGGCACATCGAGCTGTCGCTGGAGGGATCCGGGCTGAGCTATGAGCCGGGCGATGCGCTCGGCCTGGTGCCACAGAACGACCCGACGCTGGTACGCACGCTGCTAGACCTGACCGGCCTGTCCGACGACGCGCCGGTCGAAATGAAGGGGGAGACGTTGCCGCTCGGCCGCGCGCTGGCCAGCGAGCTGGACATCGTCGCGGTGACGCCGCGCTTCCTCGAACAGTGGGCGCAGCTGTCGGGCGACGGCGCGTTGCGCCAGCTCTGCCAGCCGGCCTGCGCCAGCGAGCGCACCACCTTTGCTCGCGGCCACCATGTCGCCGACGTCATCCGCAGCCGGCCGGTGCCGGGGCTCGACGCGCAGTCGCTGGCGACGGCGCTGCGCCCGCTGCAGCGGCGTCTCTATTCGATCGCCTCCAGCGCGCTGTCGGTGCCGGACGAGGTGCACCTGACGGTGGCCAGCGTGCGCTACGAGCTGCACGGGCTGCCGCGCACCGGCGTGGCGTCGCGGTATCTGGCCGCCGCCGCGCCCGATGCGCGGGTGCCGGTGTATGTGCAGCCGGCCCGCCACTTCCGTCTGCCGGCCGATGACGTTCCGATCGTCATGATCGGCGCCGGCACCGGCGTCGCGCCGTTCCGGGCGTTCCTGCAGGAGCGCGAGGCGCGCGGCGCGCCGGGCCGCGCCTGGCTGTTCTTCGGCGACCGCCAGTTCCGCACCGATTTCCTGTACCAGACCGAGTGGCAGGCGTGGCTGAAGGAGGGCGTGCTCGAACGCATGGACGTCGCCTTCTCGCGCGATGCCACCGGCGATGCCGGCAAGACCTACGTCTGGCACCGGCTGCTGGAGCGCTCGCGCGATCTCTACGCGTGGCTGGAGGAGGGCGCCCATCTCTACGTCTGCGGCGATGCCGAGCGCATGGCCCCCGACGTGCACCGCACGCTGGCGGAGATCGTCATGCAGCACGGCGGTCGCGATCGGGAGGCGGCGCACGCCTACCTGCGGCAGCTGCAGGAAAGCCATCGCTACCAGTGCGACGTCTATTGAGTGGAGCGCCGAATCCGATGACAGCATCACTGACTTCTTCAGCCACCGCAGCGCCGGTCGCGCCCGATCGCAGCCGCGACATCAGCCAGCCGCTGGAGCGGCTCGACGCCGACGAGCGCCTGAAGGCTGACAGCGACCAGTTGCGCGGCACCATCGCGCAGAGCCTGCTCGACCGCATCACCGGCTCTGTCGTCGAGCGCGACACCAAGCTGCTCAAGTTCCACGGCATCTACCAGCAGGACGATCGCGACCTGCGCGACGAGCGCCGCGGCCAGAAACTGGAGCCGGCCTACCAGTTCATGATCCGGGTGCGGATGCCGGGTGGTGTCTGCACGCCGCAGCAGTGGCTGCGGCTCGACGAACTGGCGCGGGCTTACGGCAATGGTTCGCTGCGCATCACCACGCGCGGCACGATCCAGTTCCACTGGGTGTTGAAGCACGCCCTGCGCGAGATTCTGCAGGGGCTGCACGAGGTGGGGCTGGACAGCATCTCGGCCTGCGGCGACGACGCCCGCGGCGTGGTCAGCTCGGTCAATCCGGCGCTGTCGGCGCTGCACGCCGAGGTTTACGCACTGGCGCAGCAGGCCAGCGACCACGCGATTCCGCGGATGAACGCCTACCGCGAGATCTGGTATGGCGAGGAGCGCGTCGCCGGTGACGAACCGGAAGAGCCGTTCTACGGGCGCACCTACCTGCCGCGCAAATTCAAGATCGGTTTCGTCATCCCGCCCGGCAACGACATCGACGTCTACGCCCAGGACCTGGGGTTCATCGCCATCGTCGAAGCGGGCGAGCTGGTCGGCTTCAACGTCGCCATCGGTGGCGGCCTCGGCCATACCGACCGCGTCAACGCCACCTGGCCGGCGCTGGCGCAGGTCATCGGCTTCGTCGGCAAGGCGCAGGTGCTGGCCGTCTGCGACGCCGTGATGGGGGTGCAGCGCGACCACGGCGACCGCAGCAACCGCGCCCACGCCCGCTTCAAGTACACCATCCACGACCACGGCCTCGACTGGATCAAGGCGGAGATCGAGCGGCGGCTCGGTGGCGCGCTGGCGCCGGCGCGGCCGTTCGACTTCACCAGCAACGGCGACCAGCCGGGCTGGCAGCAGGACGAGACCGGCCACTGGCACGCGACGCTGTCGATTCCGTGCGGGCGCCTCGTCAATCGCCCCGGCGAGGCGTGGCTCGACGGGCTGCGGGCGGTGGCGCGGGCGCACCGCGGCCAGTTCCGCCTGACCACCAACCAGAACCTGATCGTCTCCGGTATCGCGCCGGAGCAGCGCCCCGAGATCGAACGATTGCTGCGCGAACACGAGCTGCTCGCGTTCGAGCGCGGCAGTGCGCTGCGCCGTCACGCCATGGCCTGTGTGGCGCTGCCGACCTGCGGGCTGGCGATGGCCGAGAGCGAACGCTATCTGCCGACGCTGCTGGCGCGGCTGGAGCCGATTCTGGCGCGGCACGGCCTGACGCAGGAGCCGATCACGCTGCGCGTCAGCGGCTGCCCGAACGGCTGCGCGCGCCCCTACATCGCGGAGATCGCGCTGACCGGCCGGGCGATCGGCCGCTACAACCTCTATCTCGGCGGCGGTTTCCACGGCCAGCGGCTGAACCGTCTGCATCTGGAGAACGCCACCGAGGCGGCGATCGTCGCCGCGCTCGACGACCTGCTCGGCCGCTTCGCGCGCGAGCGGCGCCAAGGCGAGCGCTTCGGCGATTACCTGGTGCGCGCTGGCCACGTCAGCGCCGTGCGCGACGGACCGGACTTCAAGGCGCCGGACGCGATCGCGGAACGGCGGGAGGCGCATGTCGATGCCGACACCTGATGCCGCAACGCCGCTGCACACGCCGCTGTGCGACCTGCTCGGTTGCCGCCATCCGCTGATCCTGGCCGGCATGGGCGGCGTTGCCCGCGCCGAACTGGTGGCGGCGGTCGGTGAGGCGGGCGGGTTCGGCTTTCTCGGCATGGTGCGCGAGCCGGTCGAACTGATCCGCAGCGAGGTCGGACAGGTGCGCCGGCAGCTCGACCGGCCGTTCGGCATCAACCTGATTCCGGCGGCGACACCAGCCGAATTACTGGCGCGGCAGATCGACCTCTGCATCGAGCTGGCGGTGCCGGTGGTCGGCCTGTTCTGGGACGTGCAACCGGCGGTGATCGGCCGGCTGCGCGACGCCGGCATCTGCGTGGTCCATCAGGTCGGCTCGGCGGACGAGGCACAACAGGCGCAGCAGGCCGGCGCGCAGGCGCTGATCGCGCAGGGCATCGAGGCCGGCGGCCACGTGCGCGCCCGCCAGCCGCTGGCGCAGGTATTGCGCGAAGTACTGGCGGTGGCGCAGGTGCCGGTGGCGGCGGCCGGCGGCATCGCCGATGGCGAGGGCGTCGCCCGCGTGCTGGCGGCGGGGGCGCAGGCGGCCGTGCTCGGCAGCGCGCTGCTCGCCACCGAGGAGTCGTTCGCGCACGACTACCACAAGCGGCGGCTGGTCGAGGCGCGCGGCGACGAGACGGTGCTGACCGAGGCGTTCCACATCAACTGGCCGCCGCACGCGCCGGTGCGGGTGCTGCGCAACAGCGTCACGCGCGGTGAGCGCGGCGACCCCGCAACGACGGTCCGCACCGTGATCGGCGACGAGGAGGGGCGGCCGATCCATCTGTTCAGCACCGACTCGCCGCTGCGCTCGATGAGTGGCGACTACGAGGCGATGGCGCTGTACGCCGGCACCGGGGTCGATCGTATCCACGCGGTGGAGCCGGCGGCCCGCCGCATCGCGCGCATCGTGGCGGAGGCGGCCAGGTGGCTGCGCGTCGACGTGGACGAGCCGGCCGAATTGGCATCGCCGGTCTGCTACGCGGCCGAGCTGGAGCGGCAGGACGAGACGCGCGAGGCGCACCGGCGCGCGCTGATCGCCGCGCTCGACGAACTGCTCGAAGCCGAGCGCGCCGGCGCCCGCGTCGCGCTGCGCACGGCGACGCAGGCGCCGGATCAGGCCTGGCAGGCGGCGATCGAGACCGTGCACCGCGACGAAGCCAGATGGTGCGCGATGCTGGCGCGCCACATCCGCCAATTGCACGGCGAGCCGAGCACGCGCACCGGCGCGTTCTATGAAAAGGCGATGGCGATCGACGACCTGCGCGCGCGCATGGTGCTGCTCAACCGCGGCCAGGGCTGGGTGATCCGCAAGCTGCGCGAGCTGCTGGCCGCGGTCGGCGAGGCCAGCCCGCGCGCCGATCTGCCCGCCGATCTGTACACGGACCTGACCGAGATGCTCGACGCCCACCGCAGCAACATCGAGCGGGTCGACGCCCTGTTGCAGTCGTCGTCCCTCTGACGGCGGCTGCCTGTTTCAACCATCCGCCCCCGCGGGGGCAGCAAACGGAGATCGCAGCATGAGCCAACTTCGTCTGGGCGACACCGCCCCCGATTTCGAGCAGGAGACCTCGCTCGGTTCGATCCGCTTCCACGACTGGGCCGGGGATGCCTGGGTCGTCCTGTTCTCGCACCCGGCCGACTTCACGCCGGTGTGCACCACCGAGCTGGGGCTGACCGGCAAGCTCTGCGACGAATTCGCCCGTCGCAACGTCAAGGCCATCGCGCTGTCGGTCGATGACGCGAAGTCGCACTGCGACTGGATCAAGGACATCGAGGCGACTCAGAACACCGTGGTCGGCTTCCCGATCATCGCCGACAAGGATCGCAAGGTGTCGTCGCTGTACGACATGATCCACCCCGGCGAATCGACCACCGTGACGGTGCGCACTGTGTTCGTCATCGACCCGCAGAAGAAGGTGCGGCTGACGCTGACCTACCCGCTGAACGTGGGGCGCAATTTCGATGAGCTGCTGCGCGTCATCGATGCGCTGCAGCTGGCCGATGCTCACACCGTGGCCACGCCCGGCAACTGGAAGCCGGGCGACGAGGTGGTGATTCCGCCGTCGATCCAGGACGAGGCGGTGATCCGCGCCAAGTACCCGAAAGGCTACCGGGCCGTGCGCCCCTACCTGCGCCTGACCCCGCAGCCCGACCGTTGAGGTGAGCGCGTGGGCCGCGATCCGGGCAGGGCATCGCGCCCGGCCCGGCCGCGGCGCCATCGCGGGGCGTCGAAGCCGGCGCTGCCGGCGTTGCGAAAGGGCGTTACCCGCCCGGAGGCGAGCGGCATGAAGATTCGCATCTATCGCTATCTGCCGGAGCAGGACGACGCGCCGCGCATGCAGGATTACCAGTACGAGCTGCGGCCGGACCAGGACATGATGGTGCTCGACCTGCTGGAGCGCCTGAAGGAGCAGGACCCGACGCTGACCTACCGGCGCAGCTGCCGCGAAGGCGTCTGCGGCTCCGACGGCATGAACATCAACGGCGCCAACTGTCTGGCCTGCATCACCAGCGTCTCGATGCTGGTCGGCGGCGGGCGGCTGCCGTCGGGGCAGCCGGTCGGGCCGTGTCGCGGCGATGCGGACATCGTCATACGGCCACTGCCCGGCCTGCCGGTGATCCGGGATCTGGTCGTCGACATGACGATGTTCTACCGGCAGTACGAGCGGATAAAACCGTATCTGATCAACGATGAGCCGCCGCCCGCCATCGAGCGGCTGCAGTCGCCGGAGGAGCGGGCCAGGCTGGATGGGCTGTACGAGTGCATCCTGTGCGCCTGCTGCTCGACGCAATGCCCCTCCTGGTGGTGGAACCCGGATCGCTTCATCGGCCCGTCGGGCCTGCTGAACGCCTATCGCTTCCTCGTCGACTCCCGCGACACCGCCACCGAGGAGCGGCTGGCGGCGCTCGCCGATCCGTTCAGCGTGTTTCGCTGTCGCTCGATCCACAACTGCATCGCCTTCTGCCCGAAGAAGCTCCGGCCGCGGGCGGCCATCGGGCAGATCCAGAAGATGTTGCTGAAGCGGAGCACCTAGGGCCTGTTGACGCTATTTCGATGTCTGCGTCGGCATCATCGTCACCGCGCTGTCGCTGTTCTTCACCGACCTGCATCTGCA
>CAZEVP010000111.1:0-8168 GCA_964515735.1 uncultured Verrucomicrobiaceae bacterium
TGCGCTCGCCGTCCGGGTCGCTGAGGATCGACGCGCGCAGCACGTTGTCCGGCAGCGCGTAGGCGCGGCGCACCCCCTCGTTGATCATGTCGGTGACGCCCATCGTCGCGGCTTCTTTTTCACCCGGACCGGCCCACGACACATTCATGCCGACCTTGACGAAGACCGTGACGATGCCGGTGTCCTGACAGATCGGGCGGTGGCCCATCGCGCACATCCGCGAGTTGATCAGGATCTGCGCCATCGCGTCCCTGGCGGCCGGGTTCACCTCCTTCTCATAGGCGCGGTGCATCGCCTGGATGAAATCGACGGGGTGGTAGTAGGAGATGAACTGCAGCGCGTCGGCAACGCTCTGGATCAGGTCGTCCTGGCGGATCACGGTCATGTTGGAGTTCCTCGGTACAGGCAGGCGCGGGAAATCGGGCGCGGCATTGTACATCACGAGGACGCGCCACCAGCCTCCCCCTACGCGCCAGGAGGCGTGCCCGAAGGGCAAGGGGCCAGGGTTTCGGCGAAGGGCGAACCCCTTCGCCTCGCGTTGCAAGGCACCTCCCCTGCTACGCAGAGGAGGACCGATCGGGGACCTTATTGCAGCGGCTGCGGCGTGCTGCTGGCGGCCGGCGCCACCAGCGACTTCAGATTGACCAGCTCGCGGTTGGTCTGCTTGCGGAAGTTGTTGATCGACTGCACCCACTCTTCGTTGGTGCCGATGCGCTGCGCCAGTTTGTTCTGCTCGGCGCTGATCCGGTTCAGCTTCTCGGTGACCGACTCCAGCGCCACCTGCTGCTCGTCGAGCTTGCGCTTGGAGAGTTCGACCGTCGCCTCGGTCTTCTCGATCTTGTCCAGCTGGCCGCGCATCCCGTCCACGCTCTTCTGCTGCGCGGCGAGGCCCTGCGTCGCCTTCGTCACCTCGGCCTGCACCGCCTTCACCGACTTGTCGAGCGCGGCCAGCTGAGACTGGTGCGCCGCCAGCGTCTGCTCGTTCTTCTTCTGGACGTTGTCCCACAGCTTGCGGATCTCGCCGTCCAGATCCTTGATCTTGACCTGCATCGACACGCTCGACTGATTGACGCTCTCATCGGTCACCGACAACCGCTGCTCCAGATCGGCGATGCGCGCCTGCGACGCGGCCAGCACCGAGCGGGTGTCGCCGAGCTGCAGCTGCTGCCAGCCGCACCAGCCGAGCAGGCCGGCAGCAACCACCGCCAGCAGGTAGACGATGGCGCCATTGCCGCCGGAGCCGGAAGCCGCCGGTTCGTCGCGATCCTCCTCGATCTCCGGCTCCCGCCCGCGCTCGCGTTCGGCCCGCGCCCTGGCGGCCTGTGGCTTCTGACGCTGATAGGAGACGACATCGTCGCGCTCGGGGATGATCTGCGGAATATCGGTCAGCGGCTCATTGTCGTCGTGTGGAGACATAGGCATTCCAAGGGCTGGGGGCTTGCGCGCAAGCAGGTACGGCGGCCTGAAAAATGGCCTGGAGCCATTTTCAACGCCGCGCCAGCGGCGCCCCCGCAGGGGTGGCGGCCATGGACGGCACGCCATGAAAAAGGCGCGATAGTATGGCATCGCCAACGCGATTGTTGAAATGGTGCCGAGGCCCGCGCAAACCCGGCGCGCGCACCTCCCGGACACGGTTTCGACCAGCAATTCCCGAGATTTTCTCCACTTTTCGACATGGCACCGTCGCGATCGAATTTGCTAGAGTGACGCCTCGGTTTTACCAAAACCCCGATCCGTTCCGGACGATCGCCCTCAACGATCGACTTCAAACAACGCGCAAAGGACAACGACCATGGCATTCGAACTTCCCCCGCTCCCGTACGCCCAGGACGCGCTGGCCCCGCACATCTCCGCCGAGACGCTGGAATACCACTACGGCAAGCACCACAAGACCTACGTCGACAAGCTCAACGGTCTGGTCCCCGGCACGCCGTTCGAAGGCAAGTCGCTGGAAGAGATCGTCAAGACCTCGAGCGGCGGCATCTTCAACAACGCCGCCCAGATCTGGAACCACACCTTCTACTGGCACTGCCTGAAGCCGAATGGCGGCGGTGCGGCCACCGGCGCCGTGGCCGCGGCGATCGACAAGGCATTCGGCTCGTTCGACAAGTTCAAGGAGGAGTTCACCAACTCCGCCATCAACAACTTCGGTTCGAGCTGGACCTGGCTGGTCAAGAAAAGCGACGGCTCCGTGGCCATCGTCAACACCAGCAACGCCGCCACCCCGCTGACCGACGCCAGCACCAAGCCGCTGCTGACCTGCGACCTGTGGGAACACGCCTACTACATCGACTATCGCAACGCCCGCCCGAAATACCTCGAGGCATTCTGGGCGCTGGTGAACTGGGATTTCGTCAACGCGAATTTCGCGTAACCGCTTCCGGTCACGACAACTCCCCGTCACGACGACGCCCGCCTCGCGCGGGCGTTTTTTTGTAACTGCCGTTCAGTATCGATTCAGCCGCCAACGACCACCGTTATCACCAATGACCGCGCATTTGCTCCGGCGGTCATCACCGGTGTCCGTATCGTGATGAGATTCAAACTTTGCGATTGCCGCCACCGGGTCCGGGACGTGTTCACCGCCGCAGCCCGGAGGGCTCGGGCAGAATGCGCACCACACGGCGCGACCGGCAATGCCGATCACCGCGACGAACAATGGAGCAAAAAATCGGAGAGAACGCTATGAACAAGTCGATGCTGATCGGTTCGGTACTTGGCGCGGTGGCGGTCACCGCCGGCGGCGCCATCGGCGGCTACCAGATGATGAAGAGCGACGATTATGCCGAAGTGGTCGGTGTGCAACCGGTCACCAGGACCATTCGCACACCGCGCCAGGAGTGCCACGACCAAGTGGTGACCCGTCAACGACCGGTCAAGGACCAGCACCAGGTCGCCGGCACCGTCGTCGGCGCCGTCGTCGGTGGTGTACTCGGCAATCAGGTCGGTGGCGGCAGCGGCAAGAAGATCGCCACCGTGGCCGGCGCCGCAGCCGGCGGCTACGCCGGCAACAAGGTGCAGGAGAACATGCAGAAAGGCGACACCTACACGACTACCGAGCGCGTCTGCAACACCGTGACCGACACGCACGACGAGGTGATCGGTTACGACGTCACCTACAGGCTCGACGGCAAGACCGCGACCGTGCGCATGAATCAGCAGCCGGGCGAGCGCATTCCGGCGAAGGATGGCCAGCTGCTGCTCGGGCAGAGCTGAGCCACAGCTCCTCCCCCTGCCCCTGCTTCGCAGGAGAGGACCAAAAACAGAAAATTGCCGGAAGCGATTTTCGACGTTGCGTCAGCGACGCCCCCGCAGGGATGGCGGGCATAAAAAAACCCGCTTGCGCGGGTTTTTTCGTCATCCCGTCCGGAGTTGCCCGGCGGCATGAAAATGTTGGTGCCCAAGACTGGACTCGAACCAGCACGGCTTGCGCCACTACCCCCTCAAGATAGCGTGTCTACCAATTTCACCACTTGGGCATACGGGGTTTCTGCTGCGCTCAGCCAGCCGGAACATCGCTGTTTTCGGCCGGGACGTCGCTGGCAGGGGCGGCATTCTGCTCTACGGCCGGAACATCGTCAACCGCTTTGGCGGGCGCTTCCATCGGCACGTCCGTCGATGACTTCACGGCAGCGGGCACCGGAATATCGACCATGCCGGCGTTCTCCGACTTGTTCTTCGCCATCACCGCCAGCGCGAAGCTGGTGGCGAAAAACAGCGTGGCGAAAATGGCCGTGGCGCGCGTCAGCGCGTTGCCGGTGCCGCGGCTGCCGAACAGCGTCTGCGAGGCACCGCCGCCGAACGATGCGCCCATGTCGGCGCCCTTGCCCTGCTGAATCAGGATCAGGCCGACGATGGCCAGCGCGATCAGCACATGCACTACGATGATCAGGGTTTCCATATCTCTCTCTGCGACACGACCGATCGTGTCTCGTCTGCTGCGACGCGACGGGTCGTCGCGTCTCTCAAGTCATTCCGCGGCGCGATGGATCACGCCTCTCAATTCCACAGCGCGACGGATCGCGCCCCTCACTCCGCAGCGCGACAGATCGCGCTGAACTCCTCCGCGTTCAACGAGGCGCCGCCGACCAGCCCGCCGTCGATATCCGGCTGGGCGAACAGCTGCGCCGCGTTGTCCGCCTTGACGCTGCCGCCATAGAGCAGCGGCACCGCCGCGGCACCGTGACGTTGCAGACGCTCACGGATGAAGGCGTGTACCTGCTGCGCCTGATCCGGCGTCGCGGTGCGGCCAGTGCCGATCGCCCAGACCGGCTCGTAGGCCCAGACCAGGGCACCACATGCCGCCGCGTCGAGCCGTTGCAGCACGGCGTCGAGCTGGGCGCCGACCACCGCCAGCGTCTGTTCCGCCTCGCGCTGCGCCAGCG
Organism: uncultured Verrucomicrobiaceae bacterium; assembly: GCA_964515735.1. Taxonomy (GTDB): domain Bacteria; phylum Pseudomonadota; class Gammaproteobacteria; order Pseudomonadales; family CAMLJR01; genus CAMLJR01. The sequence continues at coordinate 4,386 of CAZEVP010000111.1, forward strand.
TTTCACCGACACAGACGATCGGCGTCACACCACCGGCCAATGCGACAGCAGCTTTCTCCGCCACCGTCTCATCGCTCTCGCCGAACAGCGCGCGCCGCTCGGAGTGGCCGACGATGGCATAGCGGCAATCGCAATCGCGCAGCATCGCCACCGACACCTCGCCGGTGTAGGCACCGTCGGCGCGTTCGCTGACGTTCTGCGCGCCGACGGCAACGCCGCTACCCTGCAATTGCCGGACGGCCTGCGCGACGTAGACGAACGGGGGACAGACCGCGACTTCGGTACGCTGCAGCCCGGCAGTGAGCGGCTTCAGCGCCTGCAGCAGCTGATCGACGAAGGTGCTGGAGCCGTGCATCTTCCAGTTGCCAACCACCAGCCTGCGCCGCATCACCACCCCCGCCTCCAGAAAGGCGTGGCATGTTACCCAAACGGGTGCGCCAAAAACAAGGAAACGGCGCCGGCCCGCGGGCTCAGGCCAGCGCGCTCTCGACCACGCCGGACAGCTCGCGGCACAGCGATTCGACCAGCACCCGGTCCTCGCCCTCGACCATGACCCGCACCACCGGCTCGGTGCCGGAGGGGCGCAGCAGCACGCGACCGCGCCCATCCAGCCGGCGCTCGACATCGGCAACCGCCGCCCGGATGGCCTCGTTCTGGTCGAGCGCGACCCGGCCGGCCACCCGCACGTTGTGCATCACCTGCGGGAACTTGCTCATGCCGCGCTTCAGTTCGTGCAGCGGCACGCCGCCGTGGACGATGGCGAACAGCACCTTCAGCGCCGAGATCAGGCCGTCGCCGGTCGTGGTCACGTCGGAGCAGATGATGTGGCCCGAGTTCTCGCCGCCGAGCTGCCAGCCACGCGCTTTCATCAGCTCGATGACATAGCGGTCGCCAACCCTGGCGCGCGCGAACGGAATCTCCATCTCCTTCAGCGCCAGTTCGAAACCGAGGTTCGACATCAGCGTGCCGACCACGCCACTGCAGCTGCCGCGCGTGCGGATGCGGTCGCGGGCAATGATGTAGAGCAGCTCGTCGCCGTCGACCAGCTCGCCGTTGCGGTCGACGAACAGCAGCCGGTCGCCGTCACCGTCAAAGGCGATGCCGAGGTCGGCCTGTTCCGCCAGCACGCGCTGCTGCAACGCCTCCGGCGCGGTCGATCCGACCCGGTCGTTGATGTTGATGCCATCCGGCGTGGTACCCATCGGCACGACGGTGGCACCGAGCTCGTCGAACACCGCCGGTGCGACGTGATAGGTGGCACCGTGCGCGCAGTCGACGACGATCTTCAGGCCGCGCAGATCGAAGTTGAACGGCACCGTGCTCTTGCAGAACTCGATGTAACGGCCGGCGGCGTCGTTGATTCGCACCACCTTGCCGAGCTGCGCCGAGCCGACCATTCTCATCGGCTGTTCGAGCTGCGCCTCGATCGCCTCCTCGACCTCGTCCGGCAGCTTGGTGCCATCGGCCGAGAAGAACTTGATGCCGTTGTCGTCGTAGGGATTGTGCGAGGCGCTGATGACGATGCCGGCATCGGCGTGGAAGGTGCGGGTCAGGTAGGCGATCGCCGGCGTCGGCATCGGCCCGAGTAGCGATACGTCGACGCCGGCCGCGACCAGCCCCGCCTCCAGCGCCGATTCGAACAGGTAGCCCGAAATGCGGGTGTCCTTGCCGATGATCACCTTGGCACGGCCACCGCGGCCGAACACCTTGCCGGTGGCCCAGCCGAGGCGCAGCGCGAACTCGGGGTTGATCGGCCCCTCGCCGACCTTGCCGCGCACGCCGTCGGTGCCGAAATAGTTTCTTCCCATCAAAAACGCTCCCTTGCAACAGCGGTGCACAGACGCACCGCGTCGACCGTCTCGCGCACGTCGTGCACCCGCAGAATCAATGCCCCTTTCAACGCGGCGATCACCGCCAGCGCCAGACTGCCCGCCAGCCGCTCCTGCACCGGTCGCCCCAGCACATGGCCGATCAGCGATTTGCGCGACAGGCCGACCAGCAGCGGAAAACCGAGCGCCGCCAGCTCTGGCAGGCGATTCAACAGGGTCAGGTTCTGTTCGGCGCTCTTGCTGAAACCGAAACCGGGGTCGAGCAGCAGGTTGCGGCGGGCGAGCCCGAGTCTAGTACAAGCGTCAACGCGCTGTTGCAGGAACTGCGCGACATCGGTGACGACGTCGTCGTAGTCGCACAGCTGCTGCATCGTCTCCGGCTCGCCGCGCATGTGCATCAGGCAGGCCGGCAGGCCGGTCGCCGCCACCGCCTCGATCGCACCGGGCCGGCGCAGCGCGCGCACGTCGTTGATCAGCCCGACGCCGCGCGCTGCGCCTTCCAGCATCACCCACGGCGTGCTGGTATCGAGCGACAGCACCACGTCGAACTCGGCTGCCAGCCGCTCCACCACCGGCAGCACGCGATCGAGCTCCTGCTGTTCGGAGATCGCCGGCGCACCGGGACGGGTCGACTCGCCGCCGATGTCGATGATGTCGGCGCCGTCGGCCACCATCTGCCGAACACGCTCACACACTCTCGCCAGATCGACGCGGCCGCCGTCGTAAAGCGCACCGCCGTCGGAGAAGGAGTCGGGCGTGACGTTGAGGATGCCCATGACGCGCGGGCGGTCGAGGCTCAAAAGACGACCGGCGCAATTAAGCGCCGGTGCGGAAGGTGACTGCGAAGCCGGTGGTGGCGAGGGAGGCATGGCCGGCGATCAGTGCTCACCGGCCGGGCCGCCGATCGGGCCGGCGCGCTTGCCATCGTCGGCGGCAACGTCGTCGACCGATGCCGGCGCCCCGCCGCTCGGGCGGTTGTTGTTGCTCCAGTCCGACGGCGGGCGCGGCTTGCGGCCGGCCATGATGTCGTCGATCTGCGCCGAGTCGATGGTCTCGAACTGCATCAGCGCCTCGGCCATCAGGTCGAGCTTGTCGCGATTCTCGTCGAGCAGGCGCTTCGCCGTGGCATAGCACTCGTCGATGATGCGACGCACCTCCTGGTCGATCAGCTTGGCGGTCTCGCCGGAGACGGCGCGGTGGCTGGTGGCCGCGGCGCGACCGAGGAATACCTCCTCCTCGCCGTCGTCGTACATCAGCGGCCCCATCTTTTCCGACAACCCCCACTTGGTGACCATGTTGCGGGCGATCTCGGTGGCGCGCTTGATGTCGTTCGAGGCGCCGGTGGTGACGCCATCGCTGCCGTTGATCATCTCCTCGGCGATGCGACCGCCGAACAGCGAGCAGATGTTGCTGGTGATGTGGCGGCGGCTGAGGCTGTAGCGATCCTCCTCGGGCAGGAACATCGTCACGCCGAGCGCGCGGCCGCGCGGGATGATGCTGACCTTGTAGACCGGGTCGTGCTCCGGCACCAGCCGGCCGACGATGGCGTGGCCGGCCTCGTGGTAGGCGGTATTGCGCTTCTCGGCCTCGGACATGACCATCGATTTGCGCTCGGCGCCCATCATGATCTTGTCCTTGGCCAGCTCGAACTGCTCCATGCCGACCAGCCGCTTGTTGGCGCGCGCCGCGAACAGCGCCGCCTCGTTGACCAGGTTGGCCAGATCGGCGCCGGAGAAGCCCGGCGTGCCGCGTGCGATGACGCCCGGCTCGACGTCATCGCCGAGCGGCACCTTGCGCATGTGCACTTTCAGAATCTGTTCGCGACCGCGGATGTCGGGCAGGCCGACGACGACCTGGCGGTCGAAGCGGCCCGGCCGCAGCAGCGCCGGGTCGAGCACGTCGGGGCGGTTGGTGCGGCGATGACGATGATGCCGTCATTGGCCTCGAAGCCGTC
>CAZEVP010000111.1:8200-8497 GCA_964515735.1 uncultured Verrucomicrobiaceae bacterium
GGCCCGGCCGCAGCAGCGCCGGGTCGAGTACGTCGGGGCGGTTGGTGGCGGCGATGACGATGATGCCGTCATTGGCCTCGAAGCCGTCCATCTCGACCAACAGCTGGTTCAGCGTCTGCTCGCGCTCGTCGTGACCGCCGCCAAGGCCGGCGCCGCGATGACGGCCGACCGCGTCGATCTCGTCGATGAAGATGATGCACGGCGAATGCTTCTTGGCCTGATCGAACATGTCGCGCACACGCGACGCGCCGACGCCGACGAACATCTCGACGAAGTCGGAGCCGGAGATGGTGAAGA
>CAZEVP010000112.1:0-8081 GCA_964515735.1 uncultured Verrucomicrobiaceae bacterium
GCGCATCTCGCTGGGCGTCAAGCAACTGGAGATGGATCCGTTCTCCAGCTATGTTTCGACCAATGACAAGGGCGCCATCGTCAACGGTACCGTCAAGGAAGTGGATGCCAAGGCCGCCGTCATCACCCTCGCAACCGATATCGAAGGTGTGCTGAAAGCCTCCGAAATCAGCCGCGACAAGGTCGAGGATGCCCGCAACGCACTGAAGGTGGGCGACAGCGTCGAGGTGAAGATCATCAGCGTCGATCGCAAGAATCGGGCAATTGGCCTCTCCATCAAGGCCAAGGATTTCGATGATGAGAAAGAGGCTGTGCGTGCTCACCGTGAACAGGAAGCCGAGCAGGCTGCGCCGACCACCATCGGCGATCTGATCAAGCAGCAGATGCAGAACCAGTAATCGCCCTCGGGCGATCGGGGAGCGGGGCGGTAACGCCCCGCTCCGGTTCTGAAAGGGATTCGAGACGCCATGACCAAGTCCGAGTTGATCGAGCGTATCGCCAGCCGTCAGCCGCAGCTTTCGCAGAAAGACGTGGAGCTGGCGGTCAAGACCATCCTGGAGCACATGTCGCAGACACTGGCTTCGGGTGAGCGGATCGAGATTCGCGGGTTCGGCAGTTTCTCGCTGCACTACCGCGAGCCACGGCAGGGGCGCAATCCGAAAACCGGCGACGCCGTCGAGCTCACCGGCAAGTACGTGCCGCACTTCAAACCGGGCAAGGAGATGCGCGAACGCGTCAATGCGGGCATCGAATCCCACTGACGGCAGCGCTGCCTCTGGCAGCAAGTTGTCAGCTGTAGAACGAAACGGTATGGTCGCCGACCATGCCGTTTTTTTTCGGGTTTTTTCCGACCACGAAGGATGTGCCATGCGCTGGATATGGCGGTTGCTGGTGATACTGCTGCTGTTAGGTGTGCTGGTTCTCGGGCTGCTGTTCGCGATCCAGAACACGACCGAGGTACCGGTGGATCTGCTGGTGCTGCAGACGGTACCGCGTCCGCTCGCCACCTGGCTGATCGTCGCCTTCGTGCTCGGTGGCGTGTTCGGCCTGCTCGCCGGCAGCGCCGCGCTGCTGCGGCTGCAGGCGCGCCAGATGCAGCTTCGACGTCAGCTGGGCAACTGTGAAAAGGAGCTGGCGCAACTGAAGGCGCCGGCCGTGAACTGAGCGATGAGCGCATTCTGGCTGTTCCTGCTGGTGTTCTGCGCGATCGCCTGCGGCTGGCTGCTGGGGCGCTATGCCAGTGGCGCGCCGCCATTTGCACAAGGCATGGCGGCGGCCTACCGCCAATACTACCGCGGTCTCAACTTCCTGCTGAACGAGCGCGCCGACGAGGCGATCGACGCCTTTCTCGAATCGCTGCCGGTCACGCCCGAAACCTTCGACACCCACCTCGCGCTCGGCAACCTGATGCGGCGCAAGGGTGTCGTCGAGCAGGCGATCCAGATTCACCAGAACCTGCTGGCGCGCCCCGACCTGCCGCCGCAGCGGTTGCAGCAGGCGCACCTGGAGCTGGCGCGCGATTTCATCAGTGCCGGCCTGTTCGATCGCGCCGAAAAGCTGCTGCTCGAAGTGGTGCAGCAGTCGGAGGAGCTGCGCGCCACGGCGCGGCGTCATCTGGTGGAGATCTATCAGGCGGAGAAGGAGTGGCAGAAGGCGATCGATGTCGCCGAGAAGCTGCTGCCGCGCCGCAATCCGCTGCTGCGTTCGCCGCCGCCCGATGCCGCGCTGCTGCGTTCGATCGGCCATTACCACTGCGAACTGGCGCAGCGCTGCATCGATCGGCAGGAGACGCGCGCGGCGCGCGAACAGCTGAAGCAGGCACTGGATCGCGATGGCGGCAATGCGCGCGCGCTGCTGCAGCTGGCCGAACTCGAACTGCGCGGTGACAACCCGACGGCGGCGGTCGCCGCGCTGCAGAAACTGCAGGAGCAGCATCCCGCGCTGCTGGCCACGGCGCTGCCGAAGCTGCGCGAGGTCTGCATCGCCGCCGGCGAGCCGGGGCGCTATCGCGAGGTGCTGCAGGCGCTGCTCGATGCCGGCCACTGCAATGGCACGCTCGAGGCGCTGGTGGCGGACATTCGCGCGGAGGAGGGCGAAGCCGCCGCGCGCGACTATCTGCTGGCCCGGCTGCGGCAGCGCCCGAGCCTGCGTGCGGCGCTGGTGCTGTCCGAGCTGAAACCGGGCGAGGGTGGCGACCAGTCGTGGTGGACGCTGCTCGAACCGAAGCTGCATCGGCTGGTGTTCGATCGCGCCGCCTTTCAATGCGGTCACTGCGGCTTCGCCGTGCGCCAGTTGCACTGGCAGTGTCCGAGCTGCAAACAGTGGGGCACTTTCCAGCCGGTGCCCGGTATCGACGCGGAGTAACCGATGTCTGCTGTACCGATTCTCGTCGCTCTCGACTACCCGCGCGCGGCCGATGCCGAGGCGCTGGCCGACCGGCTCGACCCGGCGCTGTGCCGCCTCAAGGTCGGCAAGGAGCTGTTCACGCGCGGTGGTCCGGAGCTGGTGCGGCGCCTGAGCGGGCGCGGCTTCGAAATCTTCCTCGATCTGAAATTCCACGACATTCCGGCCACGGTCGCCGGCGCTGTCGCCGCGGCCGCCGAACTCGGTGTGTGGATGGTCAACGTACATGCCAGTGGCGGTCCGCAGATGCTGGAAGCGGCGCGCAAGTCGCTGGAGCCGTTCGGCGTACAGGCGCCGCTGTTGATTGCAGTGACGGTGCTGACCAGCATGGACGATGCGCAGCTGGCGGCGGTTGGCGTGGCGGCGACGGCGCAGCAGCAGGTGCTGCGACTGGCGGCCCTGACCCGCGATGCCGGGCTGGATGGTGTGGTCTGCTCGGCGCAGGAGACCGAACTGTTGCGCGACCGGTTCGGGCGCGATTTCGTACTGGTGACGCCGGGCATCCGTCCGGCCGGTGCCGCGCTCGACGATCAGAGCCGGATAGCGACCCCTGCCGCGGCACTGGCTGCCGGCAGCCACTACCTGGTGATCGGCCGGCCGATCACGCGTGCCCCCGATCCGCTGCAGGCGCTGCAATCGATAATTGGTGAAATCGGTCTCAGCAGCTGAGCGTTCGCTGCAGTAAGGTTGCGCCGCCGCGTCCTGCGGTATTCACGCTGTTCGAGTTCACATACGTCGAGTCAAGGAGAGACATCATGACGTTGAAGAAAAGCCTTTCCGCTGTATTTCTGGCCTCGCTGCTGTTCGCCGCACCGGCTGGTTTCGCCGCCGATGCGACCCCCGTCAACATCAACACGGCCGACGAGGTTGCATTGATGGCGTCGTTGAAAGGGGTGGGGGAGGTGCGCGCGAAAGCGATCGTCGCCTACCGCAAGGAGCACGGGCCGTTCAAATCGGTGGAGGAGCTGACCGAGGTGAAGGGTATCGGCAATGCGGTGATCGAGGATAACCGCGCCAATATCGTGCTGAAGTAAAAGTGGTTCCAGTCTCCCGTTGCGGTACGGCGGGAGAAATGAAAAGGGGTTGCAGCGATGCAACCCCTTTTTCGTGACTTGCCATCTTCGGCGGTCACCCTTCGGGTCGTCGCTGATGTGACGCCAAAACCGCTCCCGGCGATTTTTTGTCTTTGCAGAAACAGAAAAGGCCACCCGAAGGTGGCCTCTCTGATTGACGGCTTCCGAACCGGAAGTTCCCGAGCCGTCGATGTTTGGCTCCGCCTGCTGGGCTCGAACCAGCGACCCACTGATTAACAGTCAGTTGCTCTACCGACTGAGCTAAGGCGGAATAGTCGGTCACGCTCATCACGTGAGGCGCGCATCATATAGGTCCGTCCCGGTATCGTCAACCGCTTTTTCAGATGCTTAACGTGATGAAATTTCGAGCAATTCCGCTGCCGTTCCGGTGGCGGACCCGGATCCGCCAGAGCCGTGGCTGTGCCTCCGGCGGAGGGCGGGGTACCATCGCCGGTCGTATTGAGCTGTTCGCGGGAGAGCGCCGATGAGCCGGCCGTTCAAGGTCCATTCCCCCTATGCACCGGCCGGCGATCAGCCGACGGCGATCACGGGGCTGGTGGAGGGGATCAATGCCGGTCTGCACGCGCAGACGCTGCTCGGCGTGACCGGCTCCGGCAAGACCTTCACCGTCGCCAACGTGGTGCAGGCGGTGCAGCGGCCGACCATCGTCATGGCGCCGAACAAGACGCTGGCGGCGCAGCTCTACGGCGAGTTCAAGGAGTTCTTCCCGAACAACGCCGTCGAGTATTTCGTCTCCTATTACGACTATTACCAGCCCGAGGCCTACGTGCCGTCCTCCGACACCTTCATCGAGAAGGATGCGTCGGTCAACGATCACATCGAGCAGATGCGGCTGTCGGCCACCAAGGCGCTGATGGAGCGCAAGGACGCGCTGATCGTCGCCACGGTGTCGGCGATCTACGGTCTCGGCGATCCCGAGCAGTACTTCAAGATGGTGCTGCACATGGTGCGCGGCGAGCAGATCGACCAGCGCGCGCTGCTGCGCCGCCTCGCCGAGCTGCAGTACACCCGCAACGACGTCACCTTCGCGCGGGGCCATTTCCGTGTGCGCGGCGATGTCATCGACATCTTCCCGGCCGAGTCGGAGCGCGATGCGGTGCGGGTCGAGCTGTTCGACGACCAGATCGACAGCATCCGCACCTTCGACCCGCTGACCGGCGAGCTGCTGGAGAAGCTGCCGCGCTTCACCATCTTTCCGAGCAGCCACTACGTGACGCCGCGTGAGGTGATGCTGCAGGCCGTCGACCAGATCGAGGTGGAGCTGCGCGAGCGGCTGGCGTGGCTGCGCGCCAACGACAAGCTGCTGGAGGCGCAGCGGCTGGAACAGCGCACCCGTTTCGACATCGAGATGATCCGCGAGCTCGGCTACTGCAACGGCATCGAGAACTACTCGCGCTACCTCTCCGGGCGCGCGCCGGGCGAGCCGCCGCCGACGTTGTTCGATTACCTGCCGCCGGAGGCGCTGGTTGTCGTCGATGAATCACACGTGTCGATCCCGCAGATCGGCGCGATGTACCGCGGTGACCGCTCGCGCAAGGAGACGCTGGTCGAATACGGCTTCCGGCTGCCGTCGGCGCTCGACAACCGGCCGCTGCGTTTCGACGAGTGGGAGCAACTGGTACCGCAGCTGGTGTTTGTGTCGGCAACGCCCGGCCCCTACGAGGAGGAGCACGCCGCGCGCGTGGTCGAGCAGGTGGTGCGCCCGACCGGGCTGGTCGATCCGCAGATCGAGGTGCGGCCGGCGCAGACCCAGGTCGACGACCTGCTGTCGGAGATTCGCAAGCGCGTCGCGGTCGGCGAGCGGGTGCTGGTGACGACGCTGACCAAGCGCATGTCCGAAGATCTGACCGACTATCTCGGCGAGCACGGCGTGCGCGTGCGCTATCTGCACTCCGACATCGAGACCGTCGAGCGGGTCGAGATCATCCGCGACCTGCGCCTCGGCCAGTTCGACGTGCTGGTCGGCATCAACCTGCTGCGCGAGGGGCTGGACATGCCGGAGGTGTCGCTGGTGGCGATCCTCGATGCCGACAAGGAGGGTTTCCTGCGCAGCGACCGCTCGCTGATCCAGACCATCGGCCGCGCCGCCCGCAACCTGAATGGCACCGCGATTCTCTACGCCGACAACATCACCGGTTCGATGCGGCGCGCGATCGACGAGACCGAACGGCGGCGCGACAAGCAGCAGCGCTTCAACGCTGAGCACGGCATCGTGCCGAAAGGGGTGCACAAGAGCGTCACCGACATTCTCGAAGGGGCGCGCAGCGTGCCGGGGGGGCGCGGCAAGCGCGGCGCCAAGGCGCGGCAGGTGGCCGAGCCGACGCCGGCCTACGGCGGGCGTCGCATCAGCGAGATGTCGCCGGCCGAGCGCGATGCCGAGATCGCGCGGCTGCAGCAGCGCATGTTCGAGTGCGCGAAGAACCTCGAATTCGAGGAGGCCGCGCGCCTGCGCGACGAGATCGCGGCATTGAAGTTCGAGGTTCTCGCCTCCTGAAAAATGGCCGGGAGCCATTTTCAACGCACCGTCAGCGGCGTCCTCGTAGGGGTGGCTGCCATGGATGGCAGGTCATGAAAAAAGGTGTTGTCGACCTCGGGTCGGCTCACTATAATGCGCCGCTCTCGTGACCCGGCGGCGCATTATCCACCGGATTGAACGGGTCAATTAACGGATTAATTAACAGGCACGTAGCTCAGCTGGTTAGAGCACCACCTTGACATGGTGGGGGTCGTTGGTTCGAGTCCAATCGTGCCTACCAAACATACCCTTCGGGGTTCTCGAAAAGGCCGACTCATTGAGTCGGCCTTTTTGTTTCCGGCTTTTCGCACATCTATCGCCGCCGCGACTGCAGCCGTTTCGCTTTGCGCCTCTCGCGGTAAGATACGGCCCGCCTCGACACTACCCCTGCCTCGACACTACAAGGACATTGCGATGGCCGACTGCCTGCAATTCGATATCGACGGCGCGATTGCGACCGTCACCCTGAACCGCCCCGAAGCCTACAACTCGATCACGCAGCAGATGCGCGACGAACTGCGCGATTGCTGGCGCCGGATCGAACTCGACAAGACGATACGCGCCGTCATCCTGACCGGTAACGGCAAGGCGTTCTGCGCCGGCGCCGATCTGAAGGAGGGCTTCGCCGACAGCGTGCAGGATCAGATTCATCTGAGCTTCCTGCCGGCGGTGCAGCCGATCCGCGACATCGACAAACCGATCATCGCCGCCATCAACGGCACCACGGCCGGCATCGGCTGCACGCTGGTCACCGCCTGCGATCTCGCCGTGATGAGTGACAGCGCCGTGCTCAACCTCGCCTTCAGCCGCATCGCGCTGATTCCGGACGGCGGCCTGACCTGGGATCTGGTGCGCTCGATGGGTTACAAGCGCGCCTACCAGCTGATGATCGAGGGTGGTTCGCTGAACGCGCAGCAGTGCCTCGACTACGGCATCGTCAACGAGATCGCGCCGGCCGACCAGTTGCAGGCGCGCGCCCGGGTGCTGGCGGAAAAGGTTGCCGAACTGTCGCCGATCGCCAACAAGCTGACCAAGCGCGCGTTGCACAGCTCGATGGATCTGGCGCTGCGCGCCGCCATCGACATGGAGTGCTCGCTGCAGGAGCGCGCCGCCAAGAGTGCCGACGCCCGCGAGGGTGTCGCCGCGTTCCTGGAGAAGCGCAAGCCCAGCTACCCGGGGTATTGATTCCCCGGCCCGTCGCCGCGCCGGAGGCGTGCCTCCGCTACGCGGCGAATGTGGTGCACGGCAATCGAGGAAAAAAATCACACGCGGAGAATTCCGTCGCGGTCGTCCCTCTAAGGCTGGGTCGGTTGCCGCCCCCTTGGTGCGTGGCCGCGATCTTGAATCGAGGAGACAATTCATGCGTTTGAGCCGAATGCTTTCGCTGACGACACTGTTGCTGGCACTGGTCCAGCCCGGCTTCGCGGCGCTGCCGATGGTCGATGGCAATGGCGATCAGGTGCCGAGCCTGGCACCGGTGCTGAAGGAGGTGACGCCGGCGGTGGTCAACATCTCGACCTTCGCGACCCGCACCGTGCAGCAGAACCCGCTGCTCAACGATCCGTTCTTCCGCCGCTTCTTCCAGGTGCCGCCCGGCGCGCAGCAACAGCCGCAGCAGCGCCGCACGCAGAGTGCCGGTTCTGGCGTCATCATCGATGCCGCCAAGGGCATCGTCGTCACCAACCACCACGTCATCGATGGCGCCGACGAGATTCGCGTCGGCCTGCAGGATGGCCGCACGCTGAAGGCGGAGCTGGTCGGCTCCGATCCCGAGGTCGACATCGCGGTGCTGAAGATTCCGGCCGAGAGACTGAAGGCGCTGAAGCTGGCCGATTCGTCGCGGACGCAGGTCGGCGATTTCGTCGTCGCCATCGGCAACCCGTTCGGGCTGGGGCAGACCGTCACCACCGGCGTCGTCTCGGCGCTGGGGCGCACCGGTCTCGGCATCGAGGGCTACGAAGACTTCATCCAGACCGACGCGTCGATCAACCCCGGTAACTCGGGTGGCGCGCTGGTCAACCTGCGCGGCGAGCTGATCGGCATCAACACCGCGATCATCGCGCCGGGCGG
>CAZEVP010000113.1:0-5560 GCA_964515735.1 uncultured Verrucomicrobiaceae bacterium
TTCATGGCTCCATTCTCTCAAGAGTTGGAGCCTCCACGAAACCCGGGGCGATTCAGCTCTAATTTTAGAGTACCGTCATCACATAGATTTAAGTGCGGCAGAACACGTTTTATGTCTATCCATCTGACTCTATGTTCATTTTTTTCGACGAGAGCAACTAACAACGCTCGTTCTGTTGAGGTTCGGGACACTCCGGTATAGCGTGCAAACTCTTCACGTTCTAATTCTTCTGAAAGTGCTGATCTGGCTACATCACTTAGTAACTCTGGCTCCTTGAGCATCGCCAGAAGAATTTCACGATCTTTTTGCTTTATCTCTCTTGTCTTAAGTAGCGCAGACAGCGGCTCCTTCGCTACCCAAAACAAAGCTAAAAGTCCGACACCGATCCAAGCGGAGCCGCCAGCTTTTATTAGAAAGTCTGAGATGATGCTTTCCATAGCTAACTAGTTAGTAAACTTTCACGCCTGCAAAACAAGAATTAATGCATGCACATCGGATTATTTTGGCATTCAGCGTTTTGATGCGAACACACCGGCTCATATGGTCTATCCCTTCACTCCTAAAGAGTGTTTCAACACCCTGACGCTGTTGAAGACTGCCAATGCCTTTCGATATTCAACGATATTTGCCAGAACGACTTTCGATAGATATGAGTAGAGGAGGGTAAATCCCTCTTCACTCCACCGTCACACTCTTCGCCAGATTGCGCGGCTGGTCGACATCGGTCCCCTTCATGACGGCGACGTGATACGACAGCAGCTGCAACGGCAGCGTGTAGATGATCGGCGCGATGACATCCGGCACATGCGGCACGTTGAGCACGCGGATGCCCGGCTGGTCACTGAAGCCGGCATCGGCATCGGCAAAGACGAACAGCTCGCCGCCGCGCGCCTGCACTTCCTGCAGGTTCGATTTCAGTTTTTCCAGCAGCTCATCGTTCGGCGCCACCGCCACCACCGGCATGTCGGCGTCGACCAGTGCCAGCGGGCCGTGCTTCAGCTCGCCGGCCGGGTACGACTCGGCGTGGATGTAGGAGATCTCCTTCAGTTTCAGCGCCCCCTCCATCGCCACCGGCCACTGGATGCCGCGGCCGAGGAACAGCGCGTGGTGCTTCTCGACGAAGGCCAGTGCCATCTCCTGGATGGAAGCATCGAGCGCCAGCGTCTCCTCCATTTTCTGCGGTAGCTGGTGCAGCGCGGCGACGATCGACTCTTCCTCGGCAGCGCTCAGGCCGTGGCGACGGCCGAGCACGACGGTCAGGATCAGCAGCGCCGCCAGCTGGGTCGTGAACGCTTTGGTCGAGGCGACGCCGATCTCTGGGCCGGCCTGCGTCATGAGGGCCAGGTCGGATTCGCGCACCAGCGACGATTGCGCGACGTTGCAGATCGCCAGCGTCGACGTGTAGCCGAGCGTCTTCGCCAGCCGCAGCGCCGCCAGCGTGTCGGCGGTTTCGCCCGACTGCGAGATCGTCACCAGCAGCGTGTCTTCCTGCACGACGAATTTGCGGTAGCGGAATTCACTGGCGACCTCGACCCGGGTCGGTACGTTGGCGATTCCTTCGATCCAGTACTTGGCGACGGTGGCGGCGTGGTGGCTGGTGCCGCAGGCGACGATCTGCACCGCGCGCACCTTGTCGAAGATCGCCTTCGCTGCGGTGCCGAACGCCTCTTCGAGCACGTGGCGACCGCCGATGCGGCCCTGCAGCGTGTTGCGCACGACGCTCGGCTGCTCGTAGATCTCCTTCAGCATGTAGTGGCGGAACTGGCCCTTGTCGGCCACGTCGAAGGCGTCGGTCAATTGCTCGCTGCTGCGCTGCCGTTCGATACCGTCGACATCCCAGATGCGGTAACTGTCCGGCGTCACTTCGGCGATGTCGCCCTCTTCGAGATAGATGAAGCGGTCGGTGACCTGGCGCAGCGCCAGCTGGTCGGAGGCGAGGAAGTTCTCGCCGATGCCGAGGCCGAGCACCAGCGGGCTGCCGCTGCGGGCGCAGACGATCTTCTCCGGTTCGGCGGCGTGGATGACGGCGATGCCGTAGGCGCCGTGCAGCTGTCCGACCACGGCCTTGACTGCGGCGAGCAGGTCGAGGCCGTCGCGCGTCATCAGCCGGTGCAGCAGGTGGACGATGGTCTCGGTATCGGTCTGCGACTGGAATTCGTAGCCGGCGCTGCGCAGTTCGCGGCGCAGCTCCTCGTGGTTCTCGATGATGCCGTTGTGCACCAGCGCCAGCTGGTCGCTGCCGCCGGCGAGGCCACCGGAGCAGTGCGGGTGGGCGTTGGCCTCGGACGGCTTGCCGTGCGTGGCCCAGCGCGTGTGGGCGATACCGGTGTGGCCGCGCAGCGACTGTTGCTGCTGCGCCTCGGCCAGCATCGCCACCTTGCCGACGCGGCGGTGCGTGTGGATCTCGCCGGCGGCATCGATGACCGCCATGCCGGCCGAGTCATAGCCGCGATATTCGAGCCGCTTCAATCCTTCGATCAGAATCGCCGACACTTCGCGGCGCGCCACCGCTCCTACAATCCCGCACATGATCCGCTCTCTGCCATTCGTTGCGTTGAGGAGCCGACCACCGCGGCCGGCGCCGTGCCTGTTGCCTTCAGCTCTCTTTGCGCGGCCGCTGCCAGCCGTCGACATTGCGCTGGCGCCCGCGCCCGAGCGCGAGCTGCTCGTCGCCGACATCGCCGGTGATGACCGAGCCGGCACCGACGGTGGCGTTGGCGCCGATCTTCACCGGCGCGACCAGCGAGCTGTTGGAGCCGATGAAGGCGCCATCACCGATTTCGGTCCTGAACTTGTTCACGCCGTCGTAGTTGCAGGTGATGGTGCCGGCACCGACGTTGGCATTGCTACCGATCGTGCAGTCGCCGATGTAGGTCAGGTGGTTGACCTTGGCGCCGGGGCCGATCTTCGACTTCTTGGTCTCGACGAAATTGCCGACGCGCGCCTTCACCGCCAGCTCGGTGCCGGGCCGCAGCCGCGCGAACGGGCCGACGTGCGCGTCGCTGCCGACGACGGCCTCGTCGATCGCGGTGAACGCCTCGATCTCGACGCCATCACCGATCGTCGCATTCCTGATCACGCAATTGGGGCCGATGCGAACGTCGTCGCCAAGCGTGACATCGCCCTCGAACACGCAGCCGACATCGATGAAGCAGTCGCGGCCGCAGCGCAATACGCCGCGCACGTCGATCCGCGCCGGATCGGCCAGCGTGACGCCGTCGGTCATCAGCTGCTCGGCGATGTTGCGCTGGTGGCAGCGCTCCAGCTCGGCTAGTTGCACGCGGTTGTTGACGCCCTGCACTTCCCACGCCGCGCCCGGCTGCTGCGCCGTCACCGGCACGCCGTGCGCGACCGCCATGCCGATGATGTCGGTCAGGTAGTACTCGCCCTGCGCGTTGCTGGACTTCAGCTGCGGCAGCCACTGCTTCAGCAGCGCGGCCGGCGCGCACAGGATGCCGGTGTTCACCTCGCGCACGGCGAGCTGTTCCGGCGTTGCGTCCTTCTGTTCGACGATGGCGCGGATCGCGCCGTGCGCATCGCGCAGGATGCGGCCGTAGCCGGTCGGATCGGGCAGTTCGACGGTCAGCAGCGCGACGCCGTCACCGGCGGCCTGCAGCAGCTGCGCGAGGGTTTCGGCGCGCGCCAGCGGCACATCGCCGTAGAGCACCAGCACACGGCTGTCGTCGGCGATGCCGGGCAGTGCCTGCGCCACGGCGTGGCCGGTACCGAGCTGCTGCTCCTGCATGACCCAGCGTGTCGGTAGCTGCGCGAGCCGGCCCTGCACCTGCCCGGCGCCGTGGCCGACCACGGTGTGAATGGCGGCGGCACCGAGCCGCTGCGCCGTTTCGATGACGTGTTGCACCAGCGGCTTGCCGGCCAGCGCATGCAGCACCTTCGGCTGTGCCGAACGCATACGCGTGCCCTGCCCTGCCGCGAGGATGACCACTTCGAGCTTCACGAATCCCTCCCTCATTCTTTCCGGACTGCGCCGTTCGAGCGAATCGGTACGCTGATCGTCGGCAAACGGTTCGATGTGGCGACGATATCACCGGGGTGGCGACGCCGATGCAGTGATGGTCCGGTCGTATCGTCGCCGGATGGTAGACCAAAGCAAACAGGGCGGCCATTGGCCGCCCTGTTCACTCGACAGAACCCGCGTCGACCGTCACTGCTTGCCGGCTTTCTTGCGGATCTGCTGGATCGTGCGCAGCTGCGCGGCGGCGGCGGCCAGCTGTGCGGCGGCGCGACCGTAGTCGACATCACCGTGCTGGTTGGTCAGCGTCTGCTGCGCTTCGCGCTGGGCCTCCAGTGCCGATGCCTCGTCGAGATCGTCGGCGCGCACGGCCGTGTCGGCGAGAATCGAGACCGCGTCGGGCTGCACTTCGAGGTAGCCGCCGGAGACGTAATAGATGCGCTCTTCGCCGTGCTGCAGCTTGACCCGCACCGGGCCCGGCTCCAGCGCCGTCAGCAGCGGAGCGTGGCCGTAGACGATACCCAGATCGCCGAGCGTGCCGTGCGCGACGACCATCTCGGCGAGGCCGGAGAAGATCGCCTCCTCGGCACTGACGATGTCGCAATGAATGGTCATGGCCATAACTTCGCTTCTCGTTGCTTAACCACTTCTACTCGCGATCCCGGCGCAGGTCGGCATGGCCGTGTCCATGCGCCGGAGGATTCGCCCGATTACAGCGACTTGGCCTTCTCGATCGCTTCGTCGATGGTGCCGACCATGTAGAACGCCTGCTCCGGCAGGTGGTCGTATTCGCCGGCGAGGATGCCCTTGAAGCCGCGGATCGTGTCCTTCAGCGACACGTACTTGCCCGGCGAGCCGGTGAAGACCTCGGCGACGTGGAACGGCTGCGACAGGAAGCGCTCGATCTTGCGCGCGCGCGCCACCGTCAGCTTGTCCTCTTCGGACAGCTCGTCCATACCGAGAATCGCGATGATGTCCTTCAGCTCCTTGTAGCGCTGCAGAACCGACTGCACACCGCGTGCGACTTCGTAGTGCTCGACGCCGATGATCAGCGGATCGAGCTGGCGCGAGGTCGAGTCGAGCGGGTCGATGGCCGGGTAGATACCCTTGGCGGCGATGTCGCGGCTCAGAACGACGGTGGCGTCCAGGTGAGCGAAGGTGGTGGCCGGCGACGGGTCGGTGAGGTCGTCCGCGGGAACGTAGACGGCCTGAACCGAGGTGATCGAACCGGTCTTGGTCGAAGTGATGCGCTCCTGCAGCACGCCCATCTCCTCAGCCAGCGTCGGCTGGTAACCCACCGCGGACGGCATACGGCCGAGCAGTGCCGATACTTCGGTACCTGCCAGCGTGTAGCGGTAGATGTTGTCGACGAACAGCAGTACGTCGCGGCCCTCGTCGCGGAACTTCTCGGCCATGGTCAGGCCGGTCAGCGCCACGCGCAGACGGTTGCCCGGCGGCTCGTTCATCTGGCCGTAGACCAGCGCCACTTTGTCGAGAACGTTCGAATCCTTCATTTCATGATAGAAGTCGTTGCCCTCGCGGGTACGCTCGCCGACGCCCGCGAACACCGAGTAACCGCTGTGCTCG
>CAZEVP010000113.1:5570-7519 GCA_964515735.1 uncultured Verrucomicrobiaceae bacterium
GCACAGCAGGTCGATGACCTTGATGCCGGTTTCGAGCAGCTCGGTGCTGCCGGCCTGCTCTTCGTAGCTCGGCGCCTTGCGGTGAATCGGGTAGCGCTGGTCTTCGCCGATCGGGCCGGCTTCGTCGATGGGCTTGCCGAGCACGTCCATGATGCGGCCGAGCGTCTTGATGCCGACCGGCACCGAGATCGGCGCGCCGGTGTCGCTGACCGACTTGCCGCGCGTCAGACCGTCGGAAGTACCCATGGCGATGGTGCGCACGACGCCGTCGCCGAGCTGCTGCTGCACTTCCAGCGTAAGGCCGACGTCGTCGACGAGCAGCGCATCATAGACCTTGGGCATCGCACCACGCGGAAACTGCACGTCGATGACGGCGCCGATGATCTGTACGATTTTTCCTGAACTCATAATTTGATTCCTGTAAGTCATAGAGGAAAGAGCAAAGAGAGAAGAGGAAAACAATGGCTATCCGCGGCCAGGCATGGCCGCATCCGCTCGCTTTCCGCTTTTCCCTTTCCTCTTCCCTCCTTCGGTCAAACCGCCGCCGCACCGCCGACGATTTCCGCAATTTCCTGCGTGATCGCGGCCTGACGGGCCTTGTTGTAGACGAGCTGCAAATCGTTGATCAGCGTGCCGGCATTGTCGGACGCCGCCTTCATCGCCACCATGCGCGCCGCCTGTTCGCTGGCGAGATTGTCGACCACGCCCTGATAGACCAGGGATTCGACGTAGCGCGTCAGCAGGTGGGTCAGCACATCCTTGGCTTCGGGCTCGTAAAGGTAATCCCAGTGATGCTGCAGGCGCTCGTCGCTGTCCGGCACGATCGGCAGCAACTGCTCGATCTTCGGACGCTGCGTCATCGTGTTCACGAACTCGTTGTAGACCAGATAGATGCGCGACAGGCGCTGCTGATCGTAGGCATCGAGCATGACGCGGACCGTGCCGATGAGATCGGCGATCTGCGGCGTGTCGCCGAGATGCGAGACCTGGGCGATGACCTTGCCGCCGAAGCGGGAGAAGAAGCCCGCCGCCTTGCGGCCGATGGTGCACAGCTCGATCTTGCGCCCCTCGTCATGCCACTGCTTCATGTCCCGCACCAGGGCGCGGAACATATTGGAGTTGAGGCCGCCGCACAGACCGCGATCGGTGGACACGATGATGATGCCGATGTCCCTGCCGCTCTGTTCGAGCATGTAGGGATGGCGGTATTCCGGGTGTGCATGGGCGAGATGCGCGATGACATTGCGCATCTTGTCGGCATATGGGCGCGCCGCAGCCATGCGGTCCTGAGCCTTGCGCATCTTGCTCGCAGCGACCATCTCCATCGCGCGAGTGATCTTCTGCGTGTTCTTGATGCTCTTGATCTTGATGCGTATTTCTTTGCCGACGGCCATGGCGCTACCCGTTTTGTCTTAGTCGCTTACCAGAGCTTGCTCTGCTTGAAGGCTTCCAGCGCGGAACGCAGGCCCTGCTCGATCTCGCCGTTGTAATCGCCGGTGGCATTGATCTTGTCGATCAGCGCGCCGTGATTGTTGCGCATGAAGGCGTGCAGCGCGGCTTCGAAAGCGCCGACCTTGCTCAGCTCGACGTCGTCGAGGAAACCCTGGTTGGCGGCGAACAGCGAAACCGCCTGTTCGGCCACGCTGAGCGGCGAATACTGCTTCTGCTTCATTAGTTCGGTGACGCGCTGACCGCGCTCGAGCTGCTTGCGGGTGGTGTCGTCGAGGTCGGAAGCGAACTGGGCGAAGGCGGCGAGTTCGCGGTACTGCGCGAGGTCGAGTCGCACACCGCCGCCGAGCTTCTTGATGATCTTGGTCTGGGCGGCACCACCGACTCGCGACACCGACATACCGGCGTTGATGGCGGGGCGGATACCGGCGTTGAACAGATCGCTTTCGAGGTAGATCTGACCGTCGGTGATCGAGATCACGTTGGTCGGCACGAAGGCG
>CAZEVP010000114.1:0-7493 GCA_964515735.1 uncultured Verrucomicrobiaceae bacterium
ATGCCGGCGTTGTTGACCAGAATCCACGGCGTGCCGATGCGCGCGATCACATCGTTGCAGGCGTCGACGATGGAGGCCTCGTCGCCCAGCTCCATCGCCACGCTGTCGGCGAGCAGTCCGCGCGCCGTCAGTTGCGCGGCCACGTTGGCGGCGGCCTCGACGTGGCGGTCGGCGATGACGACGGTGGCACCGGCCTCGGCCAGCAGCGTGGCGATGCCGGTACCGATGCCGCTGGCGCCGCCGGTGACGAGGGCGATGCGGCCGGACAGGGTGAAGGCGGGAAGGGCGACCGGGGACATGGCGACTCCTGACGACGGTGACGGAGGGCATTCACTGTCGGATGTTCAGGCCGCCGCGGCAACCGGTGCCGCTGTCGAATAGATGAAATTGCGTCGGGATGTTGTCGGGGGCGCGGCGCTAGTCGAGCTGGGATTCGCGGTACTGGCCGGGCGCGACGCCGAGCGCCTTGCGGAAGGCGTAGCAGAAGCTCGATGGCGACGAGAAGCCGAGACTGTAGGCGACCGACTTGACGCTGTCGCCGGCCTTCAGCCGCTGTTTGGCTTTCTCCATCTGCTTGCGCGTGACGTACTGGCCGAGCGAGATACCGCGGCTGTTCAGGAAACCGCGCGACAGCTGGCGGATCGACAGTTTGCACAGCGCCGCCAGCTCGGTCAGCGTCGGCGCGCGCGGTTCGTCCTCCAGCCGCGCCTCGATCAGCCGCAGCCGCCACTCGGAGAGACCGCCGGCCACCGACGTTTCGGTGATGCCCTCGTAGTGGCGCAGCAGTTCGACGGCGAGCTGCGCGGCCATTGATTCCAGCAGCAGCTCGCTGGCGAGGCCGGGGTTGCGCGCCTCGCGGCCGAGCCGCAGCAGCAGCGAACGTATCGACGCATTGGTGATGTTCAGGCTGGCATCGAGCCGCTGCGGGGTCCACTCGATGTCGGTCTCCAGCCACTGCTGCAGCGAGTCGGTCAGCAGCCGGCAGATGACCAGCCGCTGGTGACCGACGCCGCTCTTGAACTCGACCGCCTCGTCGGGTGGCAGCACGAACAGGTGGCCGGGGCGCTTGAAGCGATGGCCGGCGCGGTGGTGGGAGAAGCGCATCCGCGCTTCGGACGGGCGCGGCGTCAGGCACAGGTCGAGACGGTAGACGCTGCGCTCGACCAGCTCGTTCTCGACGCAATCGTCCAGCGCGAGATCGATCAGCTGCACCGAGGCCAGCGGCGAGCGCAGCTCCGCCTCGATCGACAGTTTGACGGCGTGGTGTTCGCGGTATTGCCAGAAGCTCATGGGCGGCCGCTCGGTGTTCTTATTCGATGGATCGCGCAACCGTAACGGGCGAAGGCGGCAAATTCAACTCGACGGATCAGTCGGGGCTGGCGCGTTGACGGGTGGCCGGGCCGACCGTCGGGGAGTGCGGAAAACGCAGCCACAGGCGCTCGTTCTTCAGCGGTGTCGCATCGGGCAGCGACGGGTTCTCCAGCTCGATGACGCGGCGGCGACTGATGCCGGCGCGCTCGATCACCTCGGCGAAGTGCGTGTAGAAGACGCGGTCGAAGCGGCCGTTCCCGATGGCGCGATAGAGGCCGCGGCTGATCGTTTCGGCCAGCTCCGGCTTCGATGGGTTGACGAAGAAGTAGGCGGCGGCGGGGTAGTGGATGACGAGGTGCTGGTCGACGATGATGCCGTCGGCGCGGTGGGCCTGCGCTTCGGCCCAGATCTCCTCGACCGCGCGCGGCATGTAGTCGAAGCGGCCCTGGCTGAGCATGCCGAACAGATTGGCGTAACCGGATACCGCCTCCACCTGCAGCCCGTTGGCGCGCAGGATTTCCACGTCCGGCCAGTCGTTCGACTGGCCCGCCGTCAGTCGCGAAAGATCGGAGGCACTGTAGACCCCGGCGAGCAGATCGCTGCGGCTGGCGTGCACCAGCGCCAGCCGCCAGCCGATCAGTCCCTTGTAGATCGGCACGCGCACCGGCAGCGAGATCCGTTCGCGCTCGCGCGAGGTCATCGCCCACAGGATGTCGAGCCGCTTGCCGGATTGCAGTTCGCTGAAGCTGCGCTCCTGCGTCATCGCGAGATCGGAGGGGACGAGGCGGGCATTCGATCCCGCCTCTTCGAGCGCGAGCCGCAGCAGTTCCAGCGGATAGTCGTTGCGGCGGTCGCTCTCGCTCTGCGCGCGCGGATAGCGGATCGTCTCGGCGGCGTATCCGTGTGAGAGTGTCAGCCAGACGAGGCAGAACGCCGCGAAACGTCGCATGGGTCAATCCCTTTCTGAGCCGATCCTTTCCGGCCTGTGTCGATCTGGATACGATACGGCGCTCGGAGTTTAGATCATAAACACAGAGACGCCCGGACGCCCTCGACGACAGCCGATGGTTGCCGGCGTCGTGTCGGCATCGCGTGTCGACCGGAAGGAATCCTGGAAAGAATCGATGCGGGCATCCCTGTCGCGGTCGATGACCGCTCTGGTTCTCTCGATCAGCGTGCTGGTGGCGGTGTGCAGCGCCGGCTGGCAGATCCACCGCGAATATCGCGCCGAGACGGCGGCGATCGAGCGCGAACTGCAACAGCTCGAATCGACGCACCTGCCGGCGCTGACGGCGGCGGTGTGGGCGCTCGATCCGCAACAGATCGACGTGCAGATGGCCGGCATCGCCCGGCTGCCGAACATCTCCCGCGTCGCGCTGCGCGGTCGCTTTCCGTTCGATGTTCCCGCGCATGGCACTTCGGCCGGCACCGCGCCGCAGACGCCGATGCCGATCCAGCGCCGCTACGAATTGCGGGTCGACACGGGCGAGGTGATCGCCACGCTCGACGTCGAGGCCTCGTTGCAGACGCTGCACTCGCGTCTGAACCGGATGATGCTGACGACGCTGCTGACCGAACTGGCGCGCTCGCTGATTCTGGTGGCGGCGATCGTGTTCGGCCTGCGCTGGCTGCTGCTGCGGCACCTGTCGCGCGTCTCCGCCTACACCGCGGGACTGACGGTCGATCGGCTGGACCAGTCGCTGCAGCTGTCGCGCCGGCACTGTGGCGACGAGCTCGACACACTGGTCGAGTCGATCAACACGATGCGCGCGTCGCTGCAGCAGGAGATTCGCCGGCGCGAGCAGAGCGAGCGGACCAGCCAGCAGTTGCAGATCGAAAAGGAGGCGGTCGAGATCGCCAGTGCGGCGCGGCGCGAATTCTTCGCGCAGATCGGCCACGAGATTCGCACGCCGATGAACGCCATCGTCGGCATGTCGCACCTGTTGCAGGAGGAGACGCCCGACGTCGCGCGCCACTACGGGCGCAAGATCCGGCGCGCGGCGCAGACGCTGCTCGGCATCATCGACGACATTCTCGACATGGCGAAGCTGGAGGCCGGCCGCATCGAGCTGGAGCGGATCGAATTCGCGCTCGGCGACGTCGTCGAGGAGGTGGTCGATCTGGTCGAGCAGAGCGCTGCCGACAAGGGGCTGGCGCTGAACGTCGACGTCGATGCCGCGCTGCCGGCGAGCGCGATCGGCGATCCGCTGCGGCTGCGGCAGATCGCGCTGAACCTGCTCGCCAACGCGGTGAAGTTCACCGCCAGCGGTTTCGTCCGGCTTTCGCTGCAGGTACTGGCGCGCGACGAGCGGCAGGTGACGCTGCGCCTCGCCGTCAGCGACAGCGGCCCGGGTCTC
Source organism: uncultured Verrucomicrobiaceae bacterium (assembly GCA_964515735.1). GTDB lineage: Bacteria > Pseudomonadota > Gammaproteobacteria > Pseudomonadales > CAMLJR01 > CAMLJR01. Next base: position 3,669 of record CAZEVP010000114.1, read on the forward strand.
GCTCCGGAGCAGATCGACGGCCTGTTCCGCCCCTATGCACAGGCGGATCGCAGCATCGCGCGCCGCTTCGGCGGCACCGGTCTCGGTCTGGCGCTGAGTCAGCGGCTGGCCGGGTTGATGGGGTCGCGCATCAACGTCGACAGCCGCGAGGGCGAGGGCAGCACCTTCTCGCTCGACCTGACGCTGCCATTGCCGGCCACCGGGCTGGCCGCGTCGTGCCAATCCGGTGCGGCGCCGCGCGAACCGGCTGAAGGGCGGCCGCCGCGCGAGGTGCTGTCCGGCACGCGCTGGCTGGTGGTGGAGGACAACGTCGTCAATCAGGAGCTGGCGGTGGCGCTGCTGGCGCGGGTCGGCGCGCAGGGCATCGTCGCCGACAGCGGCGAGGAGGCGCTGGCGCTGCTCGAGCGCGACCTTTTCGACGGCGTGCTGATGGACGAGATGCTGCCGGGTATCAGCGGCAGCGAGACCGCGCGCCTGATTCGCCAGCGCCTGCCACTGAAGCGGCTGCCGATCATCGGCATGTCGGCGAGCGTCGACCCGGCCGCGCAGGGCGAGGCGTGGCGGGCCGGCATCGACGCTTTCGTCGCCAAGCCGGTCGACCCGCCGGCGATGTACTCGACGCTGGCGCAGTGGGTGCGCGCGCCGCGCTGAGCGAATCAACGACCTTCATTCAGGCAGACCCATGAGCATCGACATCGCGATTCCCGACGACGAACTGCGCTTCAGCTATGTCCGCAGTTCCGGCGCCGGTGGCCAGAACGTCAACAAGGTCAACAGCAAGGCGGTGCTGCGCTGGGTGCCGTCGACGTCGCGCGCGTTGCCGGACGCGGTGCGCGAGCGCTTCGTGCAGCGCTACGGCAGCCGCCTCGCGCAGGACGGGGCGCTGATCATCACCAGTGATCGCCATCGCGATCAGGGGCGCAACGTCGATGACTGCGTCGCCAAGCTGAGGGCGATGATCGCGACGGTGTGGCACACGCCGAAACCGCGCCGGCCGACCCGGCCGACCGAGGGCTCGCGGCAGCGGCGGCTGCAGCACAAGCGCGAGCGCAGCGAGATCAAACGCGACCGCAGCACCCGGGAAGATTGGTAAACCGCTCCTTCCACCTTTTTCGTCGTTCCTTCGATTCGTCGCCTGCCTCGCGCTGGTGCGGCCGTGCCGCGCCACAGGGCATCGGCACACCCCACCAGCAGCCCGCCACGCCGCCATTTCCGTCTTGATCTAATGGCATAAGGAAATGGCTTTTTTATTGCTTGCCATGCTTTCGAGGCGTGACGCTTCTGTGGCCGATGCCGGCGCTTGCGACAGGCGCCGGGTTCGGCCGGCAGGGTGTTTACGACGATTTCCTCGTCATGTGGAGGTGGGCCATGGGGTGGTTCGGGAGCGGAGCGGCATTCGACAGCGAGCCGGTGCGTCGCGCCTGCGATGAGATGGACCTGTCGGTCCGGCTCGGTGGGCAGCGGGGTTGGGAGGCGCGCTTCGGCGGCTTTCTGGCAATGCTGCGCGGCCGCATCGGCGGCAGTGTCGCGGCGGCGGTCGGCATTGCCGCGCAGGCGCCGCGGCTGGTGGAGATCGCGCGCGACAGCGAGCGCCAGGGGCGCGAACTGGCGCAGTCGTCGGAGCTGATCGCCAGTGCCAGCGAGCAGGTGACGACGACGCTGAACAGCGAGCTGGTGCCGGCCGCCACGCGCGTCGTCGATTTCTCCAGCGAGGTGGCGCGCTCGATCCGCGACTGCGAGACCGACGGCCACGCGCTGCTGCAGCAGATGGGGGTGATCGGTGCCGGCGAGGAACAACTGTTCGCGGCGATTGAGCGGCTCGGCGTGCAGCTGGAGGAGGTCGGCCGCGTCATCGGCGTCATCGCCAGCATCTCTGGCCAGACCAACCTGCTGGCGCTGAATGCGGCGATCGAAGCGGCTCGCGCCGGCGCGCAGGGGCGCGGCTTCGCCGTCGTCGCCGAGGAGGTGCGGCGGCTGGCCGGCCACACCACCGAGGCCACGGTGCAGGTCGAGAACATCATCGAGGCGTTCCGCGCCGAGGTGCGCGCGCTGACCAGCGCCGGCAACGCGATGCGGCTGGCGGTGGGCGATGGCCGCGCCGGCATCGAGCGCATCGGCTCGCGGCTGGCGCTGTCGCGGCAGGCGATGGACCGGCTCGACGACGAGGTTGGCGCCATCGCCAGCAGCACCGAGCAGATCGGCGCGGCGGTGCGCAGCGTCAACAGCGACGTGCACAACATCTCGGCGGTGGCGTCCGACCTGCTGGCCAAGGCCGAGCAGGTACACGGTCATGGCGAGGCGGTGCGGCGCGAGAGCGACCGGCTGCTGGCCGGTCTCGGCGGCTTCCGTCTCGACCAGCACGCCGACGTGCTGGCGGCGGTGGAGCAGCTCGCCCGGCTGCCGGCACTGCGCGACGATGTCGCCCGTGCCGAGGCGGCGATGCGCGATGCGCTGCAGCGCGATCCGCGTTTCGAACTGCTCTATCTGGTCGCCGACAGTGGTCGCCAGCTCAGCGAAAACCTGTTCGCCGTCGATGTGCGGCAGGCGCGCGATGGCAGCGTGCGCGGCGCCGACTGGTCGCAGCGACCGTGGTTCCGCGCCGTGCGCGACGGCAATCGCAGCCATGTCAGCGAGGTCTACCGCTCCAGCGCCACCGATGCCTTCTGCTTCACGATCGCGGCGCCGGTGCTGCGCGATGACGGCACACTGGTGCGCGTGCTCGGTGTCGATGTGCGGTTGTCGGCGTTGATGAATGGTTAGCTCTGTCTCGGAGCGCCTCCTGCCGGTCCGAGCGTTGTGCCGGGCAGCCCATGCCGTGACGCGTTTCAGCACCGGCACACAAATCGTCAGGAAAGACGATTTGCACAGCGAAGCTGCCCGCAGGGCGCGGCACAGGGATGTGCCGCGTGAACTACATCCCTGGACCCAAAGCACTCGCTGCGCTCGCGGGGCCGGCTCTAGCCTGCGTCGGAGACGTCCTGTCTCCGACGCTGCTGAAACGCGTCACGGCACGAGCTGCTTCACGCGCAGTGCCAATTCCGGTTTTCTTCGTCCGTCCTGGACCGGCTGCGTATAATCGGCGGCCGCCCGTTCCGTGGAAGGATGCCGATGCCATCTCGCCGTTCGCCCCGCGATTCCCGCCGTTTCGTCGCCGTTTTCGCATCCGCTTCGCTGGCGGAGGCGTGCCGATGAGCGACACGCCCCTCTGGCTCGTCAACCTGTTCCTCGCGCTCTACGCCGGCGCGGTGTTCTTCGCGCTGTGGGTTATCGACAGCGGTCGCCGGATGCTGGTGCCGCATCTGGCGACGGCGATGGTGATCGGCCTGCTCGGCTTCACCGCCGGTGGCTTCGTCGCGGTGCCGACCGCGATCGGAGCGATGGTCTGCTTCACGCTGGTGGCGACGCTCTACCTGAACGTCGGCGAGCGCTGGCGCCGGCAGATCCGCTACGGCGGCATGCTGCTCGGCCTGCTGGCCGGTTTCCATCTGGTGCCCGGCGTCGACGACGTGCCGCTGTGGTCGCGCTGGTGGGAGGAGGGCGGTCGTTTCCTGCCGTTCGATTTCCGGCTCGACAAGGCTTACGCCGGCCTGCTGATCGCGCTGATCGCCGCGCAGTACCACCCGCAGAAACAGTCGTGGCGCTTCGTCTGGATCGCGCCGGCCGGCGCGCTCGGGCTGATGGCGCTGGTGCTGCTGCTCGGCCATCCGGTCGAGCCGCAGTGGCCGCAATATGCGGTGGCGATGCTGTTCGTCAATCTGGTGGTGACCTGTTTCGCCGAGGAGCTGTTCTTCCGCGGCGCGCTGCAGCGCGAGCTGATGCTCTATC
>CAZEVP010000115.1:0-7474 GCA_964515735.1 uncultured Verrucomicrobiaceae bacterium
GATGGGTATCGCTGCGCTCAACCCCTCCTACGATCCCATCGACCGGAACCGGTAGAACTCGCAGATCTTCTGCCAGGCCTCCTCCGGCGAGTCGACGAACTGGAACAGGTCGAGGTCGTCGCGGTGGATCAGCCCCTCGTCGACCAGCAGTTCCCAGTTGACCAGCCTGCGCCAGAACTCGCTGCCGTAGAGCAGTACCGGCACGCGCCGCGCCTTGCCGGTCTGCACCAGCGTCAGTGTCTCGAACAGCTCGTCGAGCGTGCCGAAGCCGCCGGGAAACGACACCAGCGCCTTGGCGCGCGACAGGAAGTGCATCTTGCGCAGCGCGAAGTAGTGGAACTGGAAGCAGAGCTCCGGCGTGATGTACGGGTTCGGGTGCTGCTCCATCGGCAGGATGATGTTGAGGCCGAGCGAACGGCCGCCGACATCGGCGGCGCCACGGTTGGCCGCCTCCATGATGCCGGGGCCGCCACCGGTGACGATCGCCATCTCGCGATCGGGGTGGCGCAGGTTGTGTTCGGTGGCCAGCGCGGCGAAACGGCGCGCGGCGCCGTAGTAGGCGGCCAGCTCGCGCTGCCTGCGCGCCTGCCGCCAGCCGCGCTCGACCTCGCGGTCATCCGGCGCCTGCCGCCGGCGCTGCTCCCACTCGGCCAGCACCGCCTCGGCCTCCTCTTCCGGCAGTGCGCGGGCGCTGCCGAACACCACCAGCGTGGCGCGCACGTCGTGCTCCTGCTGGATCATCTCCGCCTTCATCAGCTCCAGCTGCAGCCGCAGCGGCCGCAGCTCACGCCGCAGCAGGAAATCCTGATCGAGAAAGGCGAGCTCGAAACTGGCCGAGTGGTCGTAGGCGGTGGCGGCGCGAAGATGGATCTCCTCTTCGGCGCTGAAGAAATTCTCGTCGCGCAGACGGTGCGGCATTGAGGTACTCCCGTGACGGATCGATGAGCGAGTGACGGCGCGGCCAATAACTGCGCCGACCCGCGATGGTACACAGAGCGGATGTCGATTCGTCGCCGATATCGGAATCGGTGCCAGCTCGCGGCCGTGACCGCCGTCATGGGGCGCACGCCACCGCGGGCGTACAATGGCAGGCCGCATCATCGAGGAGAATCCGAATGGCCGCGATCCTGATCACCGGTGCCGCGCGCGGCATCGGTCTCGAACTGACCCGCCAGTTCGCCGCTCGCGGTGATCGCGTCATCGCCGTCTGCCGCGCCCCGAGCGCCGGGCTGCAGCAGATCGAGGGCGTGCGTATCGTCGCCGATATCAACGTCACCGCCACCGACGCCATCGCCACGCTGGCGGCACAGCTGTCGCATCAGGCGATCGACGTGCTGATCAACAACGCCGGCGTCTACAGCGAGGAGTCGCTGCAGGATTGCGACGCCGACCGCATCCGCCACCAGTTCGCCGTCAACGCGCTGGCGCCGCTGCGGCTGACCTGCGCGCTGCTGCCGAACCTGCGCGCCGGCAGCAAGGTGGTGCTGATCACCTCGCGCATGGGCTCGATCGGCGACAACGGCTCCGGCGGCATGTACGGCTATCGCATGTCGAAGGCGGCGCTGAACGCCGCCGGCAAGAGCCTCGCCATCGACCTGAAGGGGGCCGGCATCGCCGTCGGCATCCTGCACCCGGGGCTGGTCGCCACCGACATGGGCGGACCGCAGGGAATACCGGTGGCCGAGTCGGCAACCAACCTGCTCGCGCGCATCGACCAGCTGTCGCTGGCCGGCAGCGGCGAATTCCTGCACGCCAACGGCGACCCGCTGCCCTGGTAGCAGACCGCGATCATCGACAGCGGCACAGGTTCAGTCGCCAATCAGTTCACGAACGCGTTCGCGCAGTGGCGGCAGCAGCTCCGCCTCGAACCACGGGTTGCGGCGCAGCCACAGGTTGTTGCGCGGGCTCGGGTGCGGCAGCGGCACCACCGCCGGCCAGCTGCCGCGCCAGCGCGCCACCGTCCCGGTGACCGAACCGGCGTGCGACGGTAGGTGCCAGGCCTGCGCGTACTGGCCGATCACCAGCGTCAGCGCCAGCTTCGGCAGCTGCGCCAGCAGCTGCTCGCGCCACAGCGGCGCGCACTCGGGCCGCGGCGGCAGATCACCGGATGCCCCGGTACCCGGATAACAGAACCCCATCGGCAGGATCGCCACGCGCCGCTCGTCATAGAACTGGTCGCGGCCAATGCCGAGCCAGTCGCGCAGCCGCTCGCCGCTGGCATCGTCGAACGGAATGCCCGACGCGTGCACCTTGCGCCCCGGCGCCTGACTGGCGATCAGGATGCGCGCCGACGGGTGCAGCTGCAGCACCGGGCGCGGCCCGCACGGGAGCGCGGCGCTGCAGTGGGTGCAGGCACGCACCGACGCCAGCAGCCGCACGAACGCGGCGGACGGCCGCTCATCCATGCTCCGATCGCACTTCATCGCTCCCCTCCGTTCGATCGAATCACTCGTCGTCATCGCGGCAGGTACGCTACCCACTTCTACGCCGACGCGGCAGCTCCCGTCGCGTCAGCCGCCACTAGCCGTTGCCAGCGCCAGGCCGTCGCCTCGGCGGCCGGCAGCGGCCGGGCGATCAGATAGCCCTGCAACCGGTCGCAGCCGAGCCGCGCCAGCAGCATCGCCTCGTCCTCGGTCTCGACCCCTTCCGCGATCACGTCGAAATGGAGGTTGTGGCCGAGGTTGATGATCGCCTCGACGATGGTCAGGTGACCGGCGGTGTCGCCGAGGCCGCTGACGAACGAGCGGTCGATCTTGAGGCTGCTGGCCGGAAAGCGGCTCAGGTAGGCGAGGCTCGAATAGCCGGTGCCGAAATCGTCGATGGCGAGGCTGACGCCGATCTCGCGCTTGAGCTCGCCGAACTGGCGCAGGCAGTCGTCGACGTCGTCGAGCAGCAGGCTCTCGGTCAACTCCAGCTCCAGAGCCGTCGGCGGCAGCGCATGGCGGGCGAGCGCCGCGCGCACGGTGTTGCCGAGCGAGCCGTCGCGCAGCTGCACGGCCGACAGGTTGACGGCGATGGTGGTCGGCGGCAGCCCCTGATCGAGCCACTCGCGCGCCTGCCGGCAGGCGCGGTCGATGATCCAGGCGCCGATCTCGGTCATCAGGCCGTGGCTCTCGGCGATCGGAATGAAACGGTCCGGCGGGATCAGGCCGAAGTTCGGATGACGCCAGCGCAGCAGCGCCTCGAAACCGGTCGGCTCATTCGACGCCGCCGCCAGCTGCGGCTGGTAGAACAGCTCCAGCTCGCCGCGCGCCAGCGCGTTGCGCAGCGCGCTCTCCAGCGCCAGCTGCTCGGAGGCCTGCGCGTTCATGCCGCTGCTGTAGAACGCCACCTGATTGCGACCGCGCTGCTTCGCCCAGTGGCAGGCGGAATCGGCGTGGCGCAGCAGTTCGTCGATATCGCGGCCGTCGTCGGGAAACAGGGCGACACCGACGCTGGCGCCGAGCGCGATCTCCTGGCCATCGACCGGATAGCTGCGCGACACCGCCGCCTGCAGCCGCGCGGCGATCTGCGCCATCTCGCCGCGCTCGGTCTCCGGCAGCAGCACAACGAACTCGTCGCCGCTCCAGTGCGTGACCACGTCGCAGCCGCGCACGGACTCCAGCAGCTGATCGCCGACACGGCGCAGCAGTGCATCACCGGCATCGTGACCGAGCGCATCGTTGATGTGCTTGAAGTGATCGAGATCGACGTAACAGGCCACCAGCGGCCGCCCGGCGGCCTCGCACAGGCGGATCAGCTCACCGCCGCGCTCGCGCAGCACCCGGCGGTTGGGCAGGTCGGTGACGCTGTTGTAATGGGTCAGCTGACGGATGCGCTCCTCGGCGTGCTTGCGCTCGGAAATATCGCTGATCACGCCGATATAGCCGCGCAGCACCTGGTTCTCGTCGCGCACCGCCGTGATCGACAGCCGCTCGGCGAACAGCGAACCGTTCTTGTGGCGGTTCCACAGCTCGCCTTCCCAGTAACCCTGCTCGCGCAGCGAGGTCCACATCGCGGTGTAGAAATCGCTGTCGTGGAAACCCGACTGCAGCAGGCGCGGCGTGCGCCCGATCACCTCGCCGATCCGGTAACCGGTGATATTGGTGAACGCAGCATTGACCACCTGGATGCGGCCATCGGTATCCGTCATCAGAATGCCGTCGCGCGTCGCGTTGAAGGCCTTCACCGCGCGCGCCATGCGCCACTGGTAGCCCCATGCCAGCGCGAAGATCACCAGCGTGGTGACGATGACGAACAGCAGCCCCTTGCACTGCTGCAGCTGCGTCAGCTGGCTGGCATTGCTGCTGAACGCCGCCAGCAGCCGGTCGGAGCCGACGATCCAGAGACTGGCCACGGCGAGATAGCACAGCGCCAGCTTCAGCGGGCGGTTGCGACTGCCACCGGTGACGATCTGTTGGAAATCTGGCTCGGGCACACGGATGGCCTTGAATCGCGGCGCACCACGACGAAACGAAGGCGGGTGCGAAATCGGAACGAAAACGCACCGCGGCGAGAACGCCGCGCTGCGTGCCGTATCGGGACGGCGCGCAGTGTAAGTGATCGCCGGAGAGCGTTAAGTAGTGGATTTCCCCGACGATCGGAGGTGACGGCGGTGCTCCGCCATCACTTCAGCCCAAGCACATCCTGCATGTCGTAGGCGCCCGGCGCGCGCCCGCCGAGCCATTTCGCCGCGCGCACGGCGCCGTTGGCGAAGGCGCGGCGCGAGCTGGCCTTGTGAGTGATTTCGACGCGCTCGCCGTCATTGCAGAACATCACCGTGTGGTCGCCGACGATGTCGCCGCCACGCACCGTCGCGAAGCCGATGGTCTCTCTCTCGCGCGCGCCGGTCTGCCCCTCGCGACCGTAGACGGCGACCTTGCGCAGATCGCGGCCGAGCGCGCCAGCGACCACCTCGCCCATCGACAGCGCGGTGCCGGAAGGTGCATCGACCTTGTGGCGGTGGTGCGCCTCGACGATTTCGATGTCGACGTCGTCGCCGAGCACTCGCGCGGCGATGTCGAGCAGCTTGAAGCAGAGGTTGACGCCGGTGCTGAAGTTCGACGCCATGCAACAGGCGGTCGGTTGCAGCGCGGCCAGCAGTTCGCTCTTCTGCTCCGGCGAGAAACCGGTGGTGCCGATTACCATGCGCCTGCCGGCGCCGGCGCACAGCTTCGCATTGTTCAGCGTCGCCACCGGGGCGGTGAAATCGATCAGCACGTCGAAGCGGTCGAGCACGGCGGCGAGATCGCCGCTGACGGCGACACCGTTGCGGCCGATACCGGCCAGCTCACCGGCGTCGGCGCCGATCAGCGAGCTGTCCGGGCGCTCCAGCGCGGCGGTCAGTTCGCAGCCGTCGGCGGCGTGGATGGCTTCGATCAGGGTCTTGCCCATGCGACCGGCGGCGCCGGTGACGGCAATACGCAATGTCATATCTATTTCCACAGTTATTGGCAGATGGTCGATGTAGGGGCGCTGCTTGCCGCGCCCTGGTCATTGCGATGTGGCCAGCGGGGCGCGGCAAGCAGCGCCCCTACATCAGTGGCCGTCAGATGTTCATGTCGTCGAAGAAACTCTTCACGCCCTCGAACCAGCTGCGCTTGCGCGGCGACTGCTGGCTGTCGCCCTCCAGCGTCTTCTGCAGCTGTTCGAGCAGATCGCGCTGCTGCCGGGTCAGGTTGACCGGCGTCTCGACGACGACACGGCACAGCAGGTCGCCGGGGCCGCCGCCGCGCACCGGGGTCACCCCCTTGCCGCGCAGCCGGAACAGCTTGCCAGTCTGCGTTTCCGCCGGAATCTTCAGCTTGACGCGCCCCTCCAGCGTCGGCACCTCCAGCTCGCCGCCGAGCGCGGCGTCGGTGAAGCTGATCGGCACTTCGCAATAGAGATGCTTGCCGTCGCGCTCGAAGATCGGGTGCTCGCGCACCGATACCTGCACGTAGAGGTCGCCGGGCGGACCGCCATCCGGCCCCGCCTCGCCCTCGCCGGCGAGGCGGATGCGGTCGCCGGTGTCGACGCCGGGCGGAATCTTGACCGACAGCGTCTTGGTCTCCTCGACCATGCCGCGGCCGTAGCACTTGCCGCACGGGTCGGCGATGGTCTTGCCCTTGCCGCGGCAGTTCGGGCAGGTCTGCTGCACCGAGAAGAAGCCTTGCTGCATGCGGATCTGGCCGACGCCGCCGCAGGTGGTGCAGGAGATCGGCGTGCTGCCCTTCTTGGCGCCGCTGCCGCCGCACTCGTCGCAACCGACCAGCGTCGGCACGCGGATCTTGGTGGTGGTGCCCTTGACCGCCTGTTCGAGATCGATCTCCAGCGTGTAGCGCAGGTCGGAGCCGCGCTGCGGGCCACCGCGCGCACGGCCGCCACCGCCACCGAAGATGTCGCCGAACACATCGCCGAAGATGTCGGAGAAGCTGGCGCCACCGGCACCGCCACCAAAACCGCCGGCACCGGCGCCGGCGCTGCCATCGACGGCGGCGTGGCCGAACTGGTCGTAGGCGCTGCGCTTCTGGCCGTCGGAGAGCACCTCGTAGGCCTCGTTGGCCTCCTTGAATTTCTCTTCGGCGGATTTGTCGCCCGGGTTGCGATCCGGGTGATGTTTCATCGCAACGCGGCGATAGGCCTTCTTGATATCGGTATCGGAGGCGTCGCGCGCCACGCCGAGCACTTCGTAGTAATCGCGTTTGGACATGGAAACAGCCGCCATTCACAAGCAAAAAGGTCAGCAGGGGGAGCCCGACTGACCTGTGCGCAACCCTCGTTCGCCGGCGCCGAAGCGCCGACCGGTCGGCGATAGTGGCGGCGTCACCGGCGCCGCGCAACCCCGCCCGACCAGCGGCACCCGGGACCGCGCCCCGGATGCCGCGTGCCGATCACTTGCGATCGTCGTCCTTCACTTCCTCGAACTCGGCGTCGACGACGTTGTCGTCGCCAGCCTGCGCGTCGGCCTGCGCACCGGCGCCGCCGGCGGCCTGCTCCTTCGCCTGCGCCTCGGCGTACATCCGCTGCGCCAGCCCGCTGGAGGCCTCGGTCAGCTTCTGCACGGCGCTGTCGATGGCGGCCTGATCGTCGCCCTTGACCGCCTCCTCGACCGACGCGATCGCCGCTTCGATGGTGCCCTTCTCGTCGGCGCCGACCTTATCGCCCGCCTCCTGCAGCGTCTTGCGGGTGGCGTGCACGAGCCCCTCGGCGGTGTTGCGCGCCTGCGCCAGCTCGGCGAATTTCTTGTCGGCCTCGGCGTTGGCCTCGGCGTCGCGCACCATCTTCTTGATCTCGTCTTCCGACAGGCCGCTCGACGCGGTGATGCGGATCGACTGCTGCTTGCCGGTCGCCTTGTCCTTCGCCGACACGTGCAGGATGCCGTTGGCGTCGATGTCGAAGGTGACCTCGATCTGCGGCAGGCCGCGCGGCGCCGGCGGAATGTCGGCCAGATCGAAACGGCCCAGCGACTTGTTCTGCGACGCCTGCTTGCGCTCGCCCTGCACGACGTGGATCG
>CAZEVP010000116.1:0-7425 GCA_964515735.1 uncultured Verrucomicrobiaceae bacterium
GAGGCCGACCGGCTGCGGAAGCTGGTCGACCGCATGCTCGGCCCGCACAAGGCGCTCGACCTGCGGCGGCTGAACCTGCACGAGGTGGTGGAGCGCGTGCGCCAGCTGCTCGAAGCCGAAACCGGCGGCAGCGTGCGTTTCGTGCGCGACTACGACCCGAGCATCCCCGAGCTGATGGCCGACAAGGAGCAGCTGATCCAGGCGGTGTTGAACATCGTCCGCAACGCGGTCGAGGCACTCGGCCGGCGCGACGAGACGGCCGAGCCGGCGACGATCGTGCTGCGCACGCGCACGCTGCGGCAGTGCACGATCGGCACGCGGCGTCACCGGCTGGTGGCGAAGATCGAGATCACCGACAACGGCCCCGGCATCGATCCGGAGCTGGTGGAGACCATCTTCCTGCCGATGGTCAGCGGCCGCCCGGAGGGAACCGGTCTCGGGCTGTCGATCGCGCAGTCGATCGTCAACCGCCATCAGGGGTTGATCGAGTGCAGCAGCCGGCCGGGGTGCACGACCTTCGCGCTCTACATTCCGCTCGATGTCTGAGGCCGCCCGACGGCCGAGGCGAGGGTGGTTCTGGCCGATGCGGGCACGAAATAACGGAGCGTCGCGGCGGTGCGCGCGCCGCAAGCAGCTGGAGTCGAGGTAAATGAACAACGCCAACAAGGTCTGGATCGTCGACGACGACCGCTCCATCCGCTGGGTGCTGGAGAAGGCGCTGCATCAGGCCGGCATCGAGACGCAGAGCTTCGAGAGCGGCGACGCGCTGGCGCAGCGGCTCGCCAGCGAGCAGCCGGACGCCATCATCAGCGACATCCGCATGCCCGGCATCGACGGCCTCGAGCTGCTGAAGCAGATCGGCCGCGAGCATCCGGGCCTGCCGGTCATCATCACCACCGCCCACTCCGACCTCGACAGCGCCGTCGCCTCGTATCAGGGCGGCGCGTTTGAATACCTGCCGAAGCCGTTCGACATCGATGAAGCGGTGGCGATGGCCCGGCGCGCGCTGGCGCACGCGCGCGAGCGCCGCACCGTCGAGGAGGCCGCACAGGAGCAGGCGACGCCGGAGATCATCGGCGAGGCGCCGGCGATGCAGGAGGTGTTCCGTGCCATCGGCCGCCTCAGCCACTCCAACATCACGGTGCTGATCAACGGCGAGTCGGGCACCGGCAAGGAGCTGGTGGCGCACGCGCTGCACCGCCACTCGCGCCGCGCCGACAAGCCGTTCATCGCGCTGAACATGGCGGCGATTCCGCGCGACCTGATGGAGTCGGAACTGTTCGGCCACGAGAAGGGGGCGTTCACCGGCGCCGCGCAGCAGCGCCAGGGACGTTTCGAGCAGGCCGACGGCGGCACGCTGTTCCTCGACGAGATCGGCGACATGCCGGCCGAGACGCAGACGCGGCTGCTGCGGGTGCTGGCCGACGGCGAGTTCTACCGCGTCGGCGGCCACACGCCGGTCAAGGTCGACGTGCGCATCATCGCCGCGACCCATCAGAACCTCGAAAAACTGGTGCAGGAGCACAAGTTCCGCGAGGACCTGTTCCACCGCCTCAACGTCATCCGCATCCACATCCCGCGGCTGGCCGACCGCCGCGAGGACATCCCGAAGCTGATGCGCCACTTCTTCCGGCGCGCGGCCGAGGAGCTCGACGTCGAGTCGAAGGTACTGCTGCCGGAGACCGAGACCTTCCTGACCGGGCTCGACTGGCCCGGCAACGTGCGCCAGCTGGAGAACACCTGCCGCTGGATCACGGTGATGGCATCGGGGCGCGAGGTGCACGTCAACGACCTGCCGCCGGAGCTGCTGTCGTCCAGCCGCGAGGTGGTGGTGGCCGGCGGCGAGTGGCAGGAGAACCTGCGGCGCTGGGCCGACCAGCAGCTCGGGCTCGGCAAGCAGGGGCTGCTCGACGTCGCCGTGCCGGCGTTCGAGCAGATCATGATCGAGGTGGCGTTGAAGCACACCGGCGGTCGCCGCCGCGACGCCGCGATCCTGCTCGGCTGGGGCCGCAACACGCTGACGCGCAAGATCAAGGAGCTCGGCATGGGTGACGACGGCGACGAGGGGGATGGCGACGACTGACCCCCGCACCGCTCCCAGGTCTCCCCCTATGAAATAGGGGGAGACCCCCGCAGGGGGGCTGCCCTTCACTGCGCGTCGCTCAACCCCGGACCCCTCCGTCGCTTCGCGACACCTCCCCCCGGCTTTGGCTTCCTGCGTCGCTCTACCTCCTGCATCCATGCAGTCGTACTTCGCAGGGGAGGACCTGTGTTCAACGCCACTGATCATCGCGTTGAAAAAACTTTGTTTGCCGGCACACCCTGTCGCCCGGAGATAATCGGGGCCAAATTCCCTGCCGGTTGTCCCCTCCGATGTCCTCTTCCCAGGTTCCTCTGCACCAGCCGCTGAAAGGTCTGCCGGGCTGGCTGGTCGTGCTCGGCGCGCTGACCGCCATCGGCCCGCTGTCGATCGACATGTATCTGCCGGGGCTGCCGGCGATCGGTGCCGACCTCGGCGCCGATGGCGGCCAGGTGCAGCTGACGCTGGCGGTTTTCCTGGTCGGCCTCACGCTTGGCCAGCTGCTGTACGGGCCGCTGTCCGACCGCTTCGGCCGCAAGCCGCCGCTCTATGCCGGTCTGGTGATCTATGTCGTCGCGTCGCTCGGCACCGCTTTCGCCGCCGACATTCATCAGGTGCAGTTGTGGCGGTTGCTGCAGGGGCTCGGCGGTTGTGCCGGTGTCGTCATCGCGCGCGCCGCCGTGCGCGACCGTTGCGATGCCGCCGGCATGGCGCGCGCCTTTTCGATGCTGACGCTGGTGATGGGCGCGGCGCCGATCCTGGCGCCGATGCTCGGCAGCCTGCTGCTCGGCATCGCGAGCTGGCGCGCGGTGTTCCTGGTGCTGGCGCTGTTCGGCGTCGCGCTGCTGCTGGCGGTGCGCTTCGGCATGATCGAGACCGTCGATCGCCGGCATACGCCGCCGCTGCAGTTCGGCAACGTGCTGCGCGTCTACGGCGAGCTGCTGGGCGACCGCCAGTTCCTGCTGTTCACGCTGTGCGCCGGTTTCGGCGCGGCCGGCATGTTCGCCTACATCGCCGGTTCGCCGTTCGCGCTGATCGAGCTGCACGGCATCTCGCCGGCTCATTTCAGCTGGGTGTTCGGCGCCAACGCCTTCGGCCTGATCGCCGCGTCGCAACTCAACGGCTGGCTGCTGAGCCGCCGCGTCCCGATGGGGCGGCTGCTGGCGTTCGGCCTGTGGGTACCGGCGCTGGCGACCATCGCCGGGCTGATCGGCGCACTGCTCGGCAGGGTCGAACTGGCGTTGCTGATGGCGCTGTTCTTCCTGTTCCTGACCGGGCTCGGCTTCGTCATGCCGAACGCGTCGGCGATCGCGCTGGCGCGGCAGGGGCGGCGCGCCGGCAGCGCGGCGGCGCTGATGGGGGTGCTGCAGTACGGCATGGGCACCGTCGCCGGCGGCGTCATCAGCCTGTGGCACGACGGCAGCGCGCTGCCGCTGCTGGTGGTGATGGCGGTCTGTGGTGTCGGCGCCTGGAGCTGTTACTTCGTGCTGGCGCGCCACCACCTGCACTCGCCGGCGGCGGCGCAGCGCTGATTCCTCAACCCTTCTGCTGTTTCAGCAGGTCTCGGATCTCGGTCAGCAGCAGCTCTTCCTTGCTCGGCGCCGGCGGCTCGGCCGGTGCTTCGGCTTCCTGCCGTTTCAGTTTGTTGATGCCCTTGATCGCCATGAAGATGACGAAGGCGATGATGGTGAAGTCGATGACGGTCTGGATGAACTGGCCGTAGGCGATGACGACGGCCGGCGCGGCGTCGGTGGCCTCGCGCACGGTGAGCGCCAGATCGGAGAAGTTGACCCCGCCCAGCATCGCGCCGATTGGCGGCATCACCACGTCGCCGACCAGCGACGACACGATCTTGCCGAACGCGGCGCCGACAATGATACCGACGGCCATGTCGACGACATTGCCTTTGACCGCGAACTCCTTGAACTCTTTGAGCAGGCTCATCTGGGATTTCCTTGCGAGGGTGGGGGAAATGCGCTGGTGCGCGCCGGCCGATGTTACGCCAGGTGTGCCGCGGTCGCGCAACCGCCGGCCGTTCAGCGGGCCTCGCTCTGCGGCGCGCTGAGGCTGAAGTTGTAGAGGTGGTACTGGCCGGCGTCGGCCTGCAGCACCGCGCTGAGGTGGGCGCTGCCGTGCGCGAAGTGGACGGTGCCGCCATAGCCGAGCAGGGTGTTGCCGCTGAACAGCGACAGCGCCGCGGTCAGCCGCGCGAACTGCAGGTCGTCGATGCGCCGGTATTCGCCGAGCGCGCGGTAGCGCTCGACCAGCGCGTTCAGCTGCTCGTCGCTGACGCTCTGCCGCGTCGCCGGCGCCAGATGGCGGCGCAGCGAATCCGGCTGCCAGTTGCCGACCTCGGCCAGCGCGCGCTGCAGGTAGGCGCGCGCCGCCTCGTCGTGCTGGCGCTCCTGTTGCAGGGCGTACAGGTAGAGCGCACCGGCGATCGCCAGCACGGCCAGAATGACGAGGTTGAGCGGTCGACGCAGTGCGTCGCCCAGGGAGGTCGGTCTCGACACGGGCGGTCTCGCAGTGGTGGCAGGAGCGGCGGCGCAGCATAACGGGGCACCGCCAGCGCTTCAAACGGGTCGGTTTGAATCGCCGGTCGCGCTCCGTTAGCCTTCAGCGGCTTCACAAAACAACAAGCACGGGATCTGCCATGGCCGTCGATCGACAGCAGCTGTTCGCCACCAAACCGGTCGCCGCGATCGACGAGCTCGACGACGAACACGGATTGCAGCGGGTGCTCGGCGCCGGCGCGCTGGTGGCGCTCGGCATCGGCGTCATCATCGGCACCGGCATCTTCGTGCTGACCGGCGTCGCCGCCGCCAAGCACGCCGGCCCGGCGCTGACGCTGTCGTTCCTGTTCGCCGCGGTCGGCTGCGCGCTGGCCGGCCTCTGCTACGCCGAGTTCGCCGCGCTGGTGCCGAAGTCGGGCAGCGCCTATTCGTATGCCTACTGCACGCTCGGCGAGCTGGTCGCCTGGTTCATCGGCTGGGACCTGATGCTCGAATATCTGGTGGCGTCGGGTTCGGTGGCGGTGGGCTGGTCGGCCTACATGGTCAGCCTGCTGAATCAGATCGGCATCCATCTGCCCGATGCGCTGACACACGCGCCGTTCGCCAAGGGCGCCGGCCACTGGTCGCTGACCACCACCGGCGCGCTGATCAACCTGCCGGCGGTGCTGATCGTCGCCGTCATCACCGGGCTCTGCTACATCGGCATCCGTCAGACCAGCTTCATCAACAGCGTCATCGTCGTCGTCAAGGTCGCCGTCATCGTGCTGTTCATCGGCTTCGGCGCGTTCTACGTCAACCCCGACTACTGGACGCCGTTCGTGCCGGAGAACACCGGCCGGTTCGGCCATTTCGGCTGGAGCGGCGTGGCGCAGGCGGCCGGCATCATCTTCTATGCCTACATCGGCTTCGACTGCGTCTCGACCGCGGCGCAGGAGGCGAAGAACCCGCAGCGCGACATGCCGATCGGCATTCTGGTCAGCCTGCTGATCTGCACGCTGCTGTACGTGGCGGTGACGCTGGTGCTGACCGGCATGGTGCCGTTCCCCGAGCTGAACGTGGCGGCGCCGGTGGCGCTGGCGCTCGACCGCCACGCCGAGCTGAACTGGCTGTCGGGCTGGCTCAAGCTCGGCGCCATCGCCGGCATCACCTCGGTGATCCTGGTGCTGATCATGGGGCAGGCGCGCATCTTCTATGCGATGTCGCGCGACCGCCTGCTGCCGGCGCCGCTCGGCGCCGTCCACCCGCGCTTTCGCACGCCGCACCGCGCCACGCTGCTGACCGGCTGCGCGGCGGCGGTGGTCGCCGGGCTGTTCCCGATCGACATCCTCGGCGAGCTGGTGTCGATCGGCACGCTGCTGGCGTTCGTCACCGTCTGCATCGGCGTGCTGGTGCTGCGCCACACCCGCCCCGACCTGCCGCGCCCGTTCCGGGTGCCGGCGCCGTGGCTGGTCTGCCCGGCCGGCGTGCTGGTCTGCGGCTTCCTGATGTATTCGCTGCCGACCGATACGTGGGTGCGGTTGGTGGTGTGGACGCTGCTCGGCTTCGTCGTCTACTTCCTCTATGGCCACCGCCGCAGCGCGCTGCGGCGCGCCTCCTAGGCCCTTCGGTATCCACCGATACATTCTGTAACCGCTTCGCGGCTACTCTCTGTGCGCGTTACCGCCGCTTCGCGGCTATAATGCGCGCCTTTTTTGCCCGCCCCGGCCCGTGCCGGCGGCGTTCCCGTTCCTGTTTTCCGGGCCTGTGCCCGCTGCCGGCCCCGCGCCCGATAGAGGTTCCTGTGATCGAGAAACTCCGCAACATCGCCATCATCGCCCACGTCGACCACGGCAAGACCACGCTGGTCGACAAGCTGCTGAAACAGTCGGGAACCCTCGACCGGCGCGATATGAGCACGGAGCGGATCATGGATTCGAACGATCAGGAGAAGGAGCGCGGCATCACCATCCTGGCCAAGAACACCGCGATCAACTGGAACGGCTACCGCATCAACATCGTCGACACGCCCGGCCACGCCGACTTCGGCGGTGAGGTGGAGCGCGTGCTGTCGATGGTCGACTCGGTGCTGCTGCTGGTCGACGCCGTCGATGGCCCGATGCCGCAGACCCGCTTCGTCACGCAGAAAGCGTTCGAGCGCGGCCTCAACCCGATCGTCGTCATCAACAAGGTCGACCGCGACGGCGCGCGCCCGGACTGGGTCGTCGATCAGGTGTTCGACCTGTTCGACCGCCTCGGCGCCACCAACGAGCAGCTCGACTTCCCGATCATCTACGCCTCGGCGCTGCTCGGTAAGGCCGGCGAGGACTACGCCGATCTGGCCGAGGACCTGACGCCGCTGTATCAGGCCATCGTCGACAAGGTGCCGGAGCCGAAGGTCGACCGCAGCGGCCCGTTCCAGATGCAGATCTCCGCGCTCGACTATTCGAGCTATGTCGGTGTCATCGGCGTCGGCCGCATCACGCGCGGCGCGGTCAAGCCCAACACCAACGTCACCGTGGTCGGCGCCGACGGCAAGACCCGCAATGGTCGCGTGCTGCAGGTGATGGGTTATCTCGGCCTCGAACGCCAGGAGGTCGAACTGGCCGAAGCCGGCGACATCATCTGCATCACCGGCATCGACGCGCTGCAGATCTCCGACACGCTGTGCGATCCGTCGGCGCCGGAGGCGCTGCCGGCGCTGACCGTCGACGAGCCGACCGTCAGCATGACCTTCCAGGTCAACGATTCGCCGTTCGCCGGCCTCGAAGGCAAGTTCGTCACCTCGCGCAACATCAGGGAGCGGCTCGATCGCGAGCTGATCCACAACGTCGCGCTGCGCGTCGAGCAGGGCGA
>CAZEVP010000117.1:0-7343 GCA_964515735.1 uncultured Verrucomicrobiaceae bacterium
CTCCAACATCGCCGCGCAGGCCAACCTGACGCCGAGCGACCCGGTCTGGAGCAGCGTCAACCTGCTGTGGGACCCGGACGAGGACCAGATGCAGCAGGGCAACGTCATGCTGCACGTCGACACCGGCGACAGCGGCCTCTACAACATCGGCTATCGCTACTACCGCGCCAGCAACAACGTCACCACGCTGACCGACGGCATCGACCAGGTCGACCTGTCGGCGGCGTGGCCGCTCAACGAGCGCTGGCGGCTGTTCGCGCGCTGGAACTACGACCTCGAGGACAACCGCTCGATCGAGGATCTGGTCGGCCTCGAATACGAGGACTGCTGCTGGCGGGTGCGCGTCGTCTACCAGAACGCGGTCGAGGTCGAGGAGCTCGACGTCGTCACCGGCGTCGCACTGGCGGATCGCGAAGAGGCCGTGCTGGTCGAATTCCAGCTGAAAGGGCTCGGCGGCCTCGGCCGTCAGGCCACGACGCTGCTGCGAGAAAGTATCTGGGGGTACCGCGAACGTGACTGATCATTCGTCTGAAAAAGCCGTCCTGACTTTTTCATCCGCCGCAACGTCCGGCACAGGTCCGGACGTTGCTCACGCCGAACCGGGCGCTGTGCGCTCGGTTCGCGAGCCGGCCATCCGTGGCCGGCGGCCCCGCGCACTCCTTCTGCCGCTGCTTGCCGCTGCCCTGGCCTCGACGCCACTGCTGGCCCAGGAGGCGCCACCGCCGCCAGCGGCACAGCAACCGGCCCGCGCCACGACCGCCGGCGCCGAGCTGGTACAGCCACTCGATGCCGTCGCCGCCATCGTCGACGACGACGTCATCCTCGTCTCCGAGCTGCACAGCGCGCTGCAGCGGGCGCAGCTCGCCCTGCAGCGCAGCGGCCGCGAGGTGCCGCCGGCCGAGCAACTGCAGCGCCAGGTGTTCGACCAGCTGGTGCTGGAGAGCCTGCAGCTGCAGCTGGCCGAGCGCGCCGGCGTGCGCATCACCGACGCCGAGCTGAACGAGGCGATCGGCCGCATCGCCGCGCAGAACAACATGACGCTGGAGCAGTTCTCGCGCGCGCTCAGCGCCGAAGGGGTGCCCTACTCCACCGCCCGCGAGCAGCTGCGCCGCGAGCTGATGCTGCAGCGCGTGCAGCAGGGCTTCGTCAACCAGCGCGTGCAGATCAGCGATCAGGAGATCGAGGATTTCCTGCACTCGGCCGACGGCCAGGCGCTGTCGGCGCCGCAGTACCAGCTGCTGCACGTGCTGGCGGCAGTGCCGGCGGACAGCGACGACGCCACCACGGCGCAGGCGCAGCAGCGTGCCGAACAGATCGCCGCGCGACTGCGCGCTGGCGAACCGCTGCAGACGGTGCTGGCCGGCCAGCCGCAGGATCGCGTGCAGGGCGGCGACCTCGGCTGGCGCCGCGCCGACGCGCTGCCGAGCCTGTTCGCCGAGCTGGTGCCGAAACTGAAGAAGGGTGAAGTGACCGTCGTGCGCAGCCCGAGCGGCTTCCACGTGCTGCAGCTGGCCGGCACCCGCGGCACCGGTCAGGTGGTGGTGCAAACGCGCGCCCGCCACATCCTGCTGAAGCCGTCGGCGATCCGCAGCGACGAGCAGACCTCGGCGCTGGCCGACGAGCTGCGCCAGCGCGCGCTCGGCGGCACCGATTTCGGCGACCTGGCGCGCCAGTACTCCGAGGACATCGGCTCGGCGATGGAGGGCGGCGACCTCGGCTGGACCACACCGGGCCAGCTGGTACCGGAATTCCAGCAGGCGATGGACACCACCTCGCAGGGCCAGATCAGCGCGCCGTTCCGCAGCCAGTACGGCTGGCACATCGTCATCGTCGACGGCCGCCGCGATCAGGACATGAGCGACGAGATGCGCCGCAACATGGCGCGCAACTTCCTGCACCAGCGCAAGTTCCAGGACGAGCTGCAGGCGTGGTTGCAGAAGATCCGCGACGAGGCCTACGTCGACATCAAGAAGTCCTGATCGAAGCGGGAGACCCGTCCCTCCATGTCGCGCTCCCGCTACCCGCACCACAGCCTGATCGACGACCGCGCCACCCGCCTGTTCGTGATCCTCGGCGGGCTGTTCATCGCCAACCTCGTCATCGCCGAGGTGATCGGCGTCAAGATCTTCTCGCTGGAGCCGACGCTCGGCCTCGACCGCGCCAGCTTCACGCTGCTCGGCGAGAGCGGGCTGTCGTTCGACCTGTCGGTCGGCGTGCTGCCGTGGCCGGTGGTGTTCGTGATGACCGACATCATCAACGAGTACTACGGCGTGCGCGGCGTCCGCTTCCTGTCGCTGCTGGCGGCCGGCCTGACCGCCTTCATGTTCGTCACCTTCTATCTCGCCATCCACGCCGTGCCGGCCGAATGGTGGATCGCCTCGCAGGCACTGCACGGCGTGCCCGACATGCAGGCCGCCTACCGCCAGATCCTCGGCCAGGGCATGAGCATCATCGTCGCCTCGATCACCGCCTTCCTGATCGGTCAGGCCGCCGACGCCACCGTGTTCCGCAAGATCAAGCGGCTGACCGGCGAGCGCGGCATCTGGATGCGGGCAACGCTGTCGACACTGGTGTCGCAGCTGGTCGACACCGTCGTCGTCTCCTACCTCTACCTCTATTTCTCGCTCGGTTTCTCGTTCGCCAAGGTGACCGCGCTGGCCATGGTCGGCTACAGCTACAAGTTCATCGTCGCCATCGCCTGCACGCCGCTGGTCTACCTCGCGCACGGCCTGATCGAGCGCTATCTCGGCCACGCCCGCGCCGCCGAACTGAAGCGCGAGGCGATGGCGCAGAAGCTGATCCTGCACGGCAACGACTGATGCCCGGCGCCGGGCGCGTTACACTGCGCGCCCTTTCGTCGCCATCGATTCCGTCGCCACCAACCCGCCATGAGTGCCCACCCTGCCCGCACCGCGCCGCACGCCGACCTTCCGCGCATCGCGCTGACGGCCGGCGAACCCGCCGGCATCGGCCCGGACCTGCTGGTCAGGCTGGCGCAGCAATCCCACGCCGCGCAGCTGGTCGCGATCGCCGATCCCGAACTGCTGCGCGCGCGCGCCGACCAGCTCGGCCTGCCGCTGCGCCTGCAGCGCTGGCAGCCGGACGCGCGCGTCGCCAGCGCGGCCGGCGAGCTGTGGGTCGACCCGATCGACCTCGCCACGCCGGCGACGGCAAGCAGGCTCGACGTGCGCAACGCCCGCTACGTGCTCGACACGCTTGCGCGCGCCTGCGACGGCTGCAGCGCGGGCGAGTTCGACGCGCTGGTGACGGCGCCGGTGCACAAGGGCGTCATCAATGACGCCGGCATCCCGTTCAGCGGCCACACCGAATTCTTCGCCGAGCGCACCGGCACCGCGAAGGTGGTGATGATGCTGACCGCCGACACGCTGCGGGTGGCGCTGGCGACCACCCACCTGCCACTGGCCGCCGTGCCGGCCGCGATCACGCGCGACTCGCTGCGCGAGGTGCTGACCATCCTGCACACCGACCTGCGCGACAAGTTCGCCATCGCGGCGCCACGCATCCTGGTGCTCGGCCTCAACCCGCACGCCGGCGAGGGCGGCCACCTCGGCCGCGAGGAGATCGATGTCATCGAACCGCTGCTGAACGAATTGCGCGAACAGGGCTTCCATCTGACCGGCCCGCTGCCGGCCGACACCGCCTTCACGCCGAAACATCTGGCGCAGGCCGACGCGGTGCTGGCGATGTACCACGATCAGGGGCTGCCGGTGCTCAAGCACCAGGGCTTCGGCCGCGCCGTCAATGTCACGCTCGGGCTGCCGATCGTGCGCACCTCGGTCGACCACGGCACCGCGCTCGAGCTGGCCGGCAGCGGCAACATCGACGACGGCTCGCTGCGCGCCGCACTGGCGCTGGCGATCGAACTGGCGACGTCGAAGCGAACCACCGGAGACCACGCATGACCGAGCTGCGCGCGCGCAAGCGCTTCGGCCAGAACTTCCTGCGCGACGAGTCGGTCATCCGCCGCATCGTCGCCGCAGTCCGGCCGCTGCCGGGCGAACGGCTGCTGGAGATCGGCCCCGGCCGCGGCGCGCTGACCGGCGCATTGCTGGCGCGCGACTGCCGGCTGCTGGCGCTCGAGCTCGACCGCGATCTGGTGCCGCTGCTGCAACAGCAGTTCGGCGCCAACCCCAACTTCACGCTGCAACAGGGCGACGCGCTGCAGCTCGATCTCGCCGCGCTCGGCTTCGACGCGCCGGTGCGAGTGGTCGGCAACCTGCCGTACAACATCTCGACGCCGCTGATCTTCCATCTGCTGGCTCAGGCCGGCCGCATCCGCGACATGCACTTCATGCTGCAGAAGGAGGTGGTCGAGCGGCTCGCCGCCGGCCCCGGCTCCAAGACCTACGGCCGGCTCGGCATCATGGCGCAGTACTTCTGCACGGTGGAGTCGCTGTTCGAGGTGCCGCCGGGTGCGTTCACCCCGGCACCGAAAGTGCAGTCGGCGATCGTGCGGCTGACCCCGCACACGGTACTGCCGCACCCGGCGCGCTCGCTGCCGGCGCTGGAGCGGGTGGTTCGCACCGCCTTCAACCAGCGCCGCAAGACGCTGCGCAACGCACTGCAGGAGCTGATCGACGGCGACCGCATCGCGGCGCTCGGCATCGATCCCGGCGCGCGCCCCGAGCGGCTGGCACTGGCCGACTACGTGCGCCTCGCCGACGACATCGACTTCACCGACAACGACGCCACCGACAACGACTGAACCCGACACTCGCCATGCCCACCACGGCCGACCAGATCGACATCCGCGTGCGCACCCGCTACCTGCCGCAGCAGTCCGACCCCGACGGGCCGCGCCACGTCTTCGCCTACACCATCACCATCCGCAACGATGGCGACGAGCCGGTGCAACTGCTCTACCGCCACTGGCTGATCACCGACGGCAACGGCAAGGAGCTGCGCGTCAGCGGCGCCGGCGTCATCGGCGAAACGCCGGTGATCGCCCCCGGCCGCCAGTTCGAATACACCAGCGGCACCCAGCTAGACACCGCGGTCGGCGCGATGCAGGGCAGCTACGACATGGTGACCGCCGCCGGCGTCGCCTTCAGCGCGTCGATCCCGCCGTTCTCGCTGGCACTGCCCGGCGCGCTGCATTGAGGAGCCCGCACCGATGACCCGCTACGCCGTCGGCGACCTGCAGGGCTGCTTCGACCCGCTGCGGCGGCTGCTCGACGAGGTCCGCTTCGACCCGGCGCGCGACCAGCTCTGGTCGACCGGCGATCTGGTCAACCGCGGCCCGCAGTCGCTCGCCTGCCTGCGCTTCCTGCGCGAACTCGGCGCCAGCGCCCGCACCGTGCTCGGCAACCACGACCTGCACCTGCTGGCGATCGCGCACGGCATCAAGAAGCCAAAGAAGAGCGACACGCTGCGCGAGATCCTCGACGCCCCGGATGCCGCCGAGCTGCTCGACTGGCTGACCCGGCTGCCGCTGTTCCACCGCGACCCGAGCGGTGACTACGCGCTGGTGCACGCCGGCCTGGCGCCGATGTGGAGCATCGAACAGGCGCAGGCGCTCTCCGACGAACTCGGCACCGTGCTGCGCTCGGCGCAACTGACCGACTACCTGCAGGGCATGTACGGCGACGAACCGGACCGCTGGGACGACGCGCTGACCGGCCCGACGCGCTGGCGCGTCGCCACCAATTACTTCACGCGGATGCGCGTCTGCGATGCGCGCGGCCGCCTCGACCTGCGTTTCAAGGAGGCGCCCGGGCAGACACCGGCCGGCTTCATGCCCTGGTATGAAACGCCGCACCGGCGCAGTGCCGGCCAGCGCATCATCTTCGGGCACTGGGCCGCGCTGATGGGCAACGTCGCGCGCGACGACGTCATCGCACTCGATACCGGCTGCGTCTGGGGCGGCGCACTGACGCTGTTCGACCTCGAACGCGGCACTCGCCACCAGTGCGAATGCACAACCGTCCGGACATAAACTTTTTTCTTATAAGCATTGCAGCAACGCGCGCGCTTTCATCATAAAAATCACCACCACCTCCCCGCCCGAAGCGACCCGAAAACCGCTACCGCCCCTTTTTTCTCCTGCATTTACAAACCGTTGTGAAGGCCTCGCGAGCACCCTCGCGACCGTTTCCCGCATTCATTGCAATGACATGCCGATTGCACGCCCTTAGTGCAAAAAACCGAAGTGAGGCTGCCAAGGTCTAAAGCGTTGGGACTATCCTTCCTTCATCGAACGGCGCATCGCCGATGTGTGATTCCAGACGCGAAAACTTGCACACGGCTCACGCAGAAATTCGCTTCGAGAGGCAGCACGCGAATTGCATGGAAGCAGTATGCAAATTGCAGAGAGTCCTCTGCGCGAGTCAATTTTCCGGAACATCCGATGCGCGCACGCGGCGCGCATCGACACAGCGGCGGCAATCCGCGGCAACGCGGCGAAGAGTGCGACAGCTGCCGCCCCTCGAACCGATATTCGCAACACCGCGTAGCAATCAGGCTCACCAACTGAGGTAACGCCATGAGCATCTTCAACCACTTCCGAGAGCGCTACGAAGCCATCCAGGAGGAGGAGTACACCCTTCAGGAGTACCTCGAACTGTGCAAAAAGGATCGTTCGGTCTACGCCAGCGCGGCCGAGCGTCTGCTGATGGCGATCGGCGAACCGGAGATGGTCGACACCTCGCGCGACCCGCGCCTCTCCCGCATCTTCCAGAACAAGGTCATCCGCCGCTACAAGGCATTCGACGAGTTCTACGGTATGGACGAGGCGATCGACCAGATCGTCTCGTTCTTCCGCCACGCCGCGCAGGGGCTCGAAGAGAAGAAACAGATCCTCTACCTGCTCGGCCCGGTCGGCGGCGGCAAATCCTCACTCGCCGAACGGTTGAAATCGCTGATCGAGCACCAGCCGATCTACGCCATCAAGGGCTCGCCGCTGTTCGAGTCGCCGCTCGGTCTGTTCGACGCCGACGAGGACGGCCACATTCTCGAAGAGGACTACGGCATCCCGCGCCGCTACGTGAAAACCATCATGTCGCCGTGGGCGGTGAAGCGGCTGCACGAATTCAAGGGCGACATCAGCCAGTTCCGCGTCGTCAAACTGTATCCGTCGCGGCTCGACCAGATCGCCGTCAGCAAGACCGAGCCGGGCGACGAGAACAACCAGGACATCTCGTCGCTGGTCGGCAAGGTCGACATCCGCAAGCTCGAAGAGTTTCCGCAGAACGACCCCGACGCCTACGCCTTCTCCGGCGGGCTGTGCCGCGCCAATCAGGGGATCATGGAATTCGTCGAGATGTTCAAGGCGCCGATCAAGGTGCTGCACCCGCTGCTGACCGCGACGCAGGAGGGCAACTACA
>CAZEVP010000118.1:0-7275 GCA_964515735.1 uncultured Verrucomicrobiaceae bacterium
CCGGAAGGGAGCAACGGTAGCTGCTGATTCGTGTGCCGGGGTGTGGCTGGCGGGGCCGCCTCCATCCTTTCCCCATCCGTAACACCCCTCAATCGTTGTATCCTTGCCCGCCTTTCCGTTCCGAACTCAGCAGGTAGACCGTCGGGCATGAGCTATCAGGTACTTGCGCGCAAGTGGCGCCCGAAAAGCTTCCGCGAGATGGTGGGGCAGGAGCATGTGCTGAAGGCGCTGATCAACGCGCTTGATCACGACCGCCTGCACCACGCCTACCTGTTCACCGGCACCCGCGGTGTCGGCAAGACCACGATCGCGCGCATCCTCGCCAAGTGTCTGAACTGCGAGGCCGGTGTCAGCTCGGAGCCGTGCGGAACCTGCAGTGCCTGCGTCGAGATCGCCGAAGGGCGCTTCGTCGATCTGATCGAGGTCGACGCGGCATCGCGTACCAAGGTCGAGGACACCCGCGAGCTGCTCGAGAACGTGCAGTACGCGCCCACGAGAGGCCGCTACAAGGTCTACCTGATCGACGAAGTGCACATGCTCAGCACGCACTCGTTCAACGCGCTGCTGAAGACGCTCGAAGAGCCGCCGCCGCACGTCAAGTTCCTGCTCGCCACCACCGACCCGCAGAAGCTGCCGCCGACCATCCTGTCGCGCTGCCTGCAGTTCAATCTGAAGAACATGACGCCGGAGCGGATCGTCGGCCACCTTGCCGACATTCTCGCCAAGGAGATGGTGAGCTTCGAGGAGCCGGCGCTGTGGCTGCTCGGTCGCGCCGCCGACGGCTCGATGCGCGACGCGCTGAGCCTGACCGATCAGGCGATCGCGTTCGGCTCCGGCAAGGTGCTGGAGGCCGAGGTGGCGCAGATGCTCGGCACCATCGATCAGCGCGTCGTGTTCGAGCTGGTCGAGGCGCTGGCCGGTGGCGACGGCGCCGCGCTGCTCGGCGCGGTGGCACGTGTCGCTGAACAGGCGGCCGATTTCGCGACGATTCTGGAGGCGCTGCTGGCGCTGCTGCACCGGATCGCGATCGCGCAGGCGGTGCCGGAAGCGGTCGACAACGCCTTCGGCGACCGCGAGCAGGTGCAGGCGCTGGCGGCGAAACTGACCGCCGAGGACGTGCAGCTCTACTACCAGATGGGCCTGAACGGCCGCCGTGATCTGCCGCTGGCGCCCGATCCGCGCAGCGGCCTCGAAATGGCACTGCTGCGGATGCTGGCATTCCGCCCGCAGGGCGCGCCGCAACCGCCGCGCCAGCGTGAGCGGGATGGGGAGGGCACCGAGGCAGCGGCTCGCCCGGAACCGATCGCCGATGAGCCGGCCAGACGGCCGGACACCGCGCCGGTGGCACGACTGGCGTCGCGCGCGGCACCGGCGGCGGTGCCTGCCGCGGAACCTGAATCCGAACCGATACCGGCACCAGCACCTGTCGCGAGACCGTCGCTGCAGGTGGTGGCCACACCGCCAAAACCGATCGCCGTCGAACCTGTCGCCGAGCCTGCACCGGCTGTCGCGATGGTCGTCGCCGAACCGCAGCCGGTTTCCGCGCCAGCCGTCGCAGTCGCGACCGCCGCTGTCGCCGCGCCGTTGTCGCTGGCAGCGCTCGACAACGGTGTCTGGAGCGCGCGCTTCGCCGAATTCGGCCTTGGCGGCGTACTCGGCGCGGTGGCGGCGCACTGCTGTCTGGTGCAGGTCGATGGCCACCGCTTGCAGTTCGTGCTCGACCGAGCCAACGCCGCCGTCTTCAGCTCGTCGCACACGGCGCGGATGCAGGAGCAGCTGCGCCACTGTTTCGACGCGCCGGTGGAGCTGGCGATCGAGATCGGCGAGCCGCCGCTGGAGACGCCGGCGCAGCGGCGCGAGCGGCTGCGCGGCGAGCGGCTCGAACAGGCGCGGGCGGCGATCGCCGACGATCCCAACGTGCGGCTGCTGCAACAGGCGTTCGAGGCGCGGCTCGACTCCGCGTCGATAGAACCGATCGAATGACGTAACGGCTGCCAGAGGCGGCCGTCCAGGAGTTTTGCGATGCCCAATCTGAACGATCTGATGAAACAGGCGCAGCAGCTGCAGGAGCAGATGCAGAAGGCGCAGGAGAAACTGGCCAACGCCGAGGTGACCGGTGAATCCGGCGCCGGTCTGGTCAAGGTGGTGATGACCGGCCGCCACGATGTGCGCCGCGTCAGCATCGACCCGTCGCTGCTGAGCGAGGACAAGGAGGTGCTGGAGGATCTGCTCGCCGCCGCCGTCAACGACGCCGTGCGCCGCGTCGAGGCCAACAGCCGCGATATGCTCGGTGGCCTGACGCAGGGTCTGCAGATGCCGCCCGGCTTCAAGATGCCGTTCTGAGGCGCCCGCCACCTTGAGCCTCAAATTCAGCCCGCTGATCGATCAGCTCGTCGACGCGCTGCGCTGCCTGCCCGGCGTCGGTCCGAAATCGGCGCAGCGGATGGCGTTCCACCTGCTCGAACGCAACCGCGACGGCGGCGCCCGGCTGGCGCAGGCGCTGCAGGTGGCGATCGACAAGGTCGGCCACTGCCGCCACTGCCACACGCTGACCGAACTGGAGCTGTGCCGGATCTGTGCCGACGCGCGCCGCGACCAGCAGCTGCTGTGTGTGGTCGAGTCGCCGGCCGACGTCGTCGCGCTGGAGCAGTCCGGCGGCTATCGCGGCCTCTACTTCGTGCTGATGGGACACCTGTCGCCGATCGACGGCATCGGTCCGGCCGAGATCGGCGTCGACCGGCTGCTGGAGCGGGTGCGCGAACAGGGCGTCAAGGAGCTGATTCTCGCCACCAACCCGACCGTCGAAGGCGAGGCCACCGCCTGGTACATCACCGAGCAGGTGCGCGCGCTCGGCGTCGTCGTCAGCCGCATCGCCCACGGCGTGCCGCTCGGCGGCGAGCTGGAGTTCGTCGACAGCGGCACGCTGGCGCACGCGCTCAGCGGTCGCCGTGTCGTCGATCAGGCGTGAGATGAAGATGGGTGAGGTGAAGGAACAACTGATTCATATCCGCGACAACGACGAGCTCGCCGCAGCGGCAGCCGAGTGGGGCGGGGCATCGCTGCTGGCGCTCGATACCGAGTTCGTGCGCGAGACGACCTTCTACCCGATCGCGGGGCTGGTACAGATTGGCGACGGACAGCGGCAGTACCTGCTCGATCCGCTGACGATCGACGACTGGTCGCCGCTGCGCGTGCTGATCGCCGATGCGAAGCCGAAGGTGCTGCACGCACCGAGCGAGGATCTCGAACTGTTCCAGCAGCTGCTCGGCGCGATGCCGGCACCGCTGTTCGACACTCAGGTCGGCGCCGCGCTGGCCGGCTGGGGCTTCGGGCTCGGCTATCAGGCGCTGGTGCAGCAGCAGCTCGGTATCGCCGTCGAGAAGGAGCAGACGCGCTCGAACTGGCTGGCGCGGCCGCTGTCGCCCGAACAGTGCCACTATGCCGCGCTCGACGTCGAGCTGCTGCCGCCGCTGTTCGAGCGTATCGCCGAGCGGCTGACGGCGCTCGACCGCTTCGACTGGTGGCGCGAGGAGGGCGAGCGGGTGCTGGCCGCCGCCGCCGAAGTGGTGGCGCCGGAGCGCTATTACCGCAAGCTCGGCGGCGGCTGGAAACTGCGCGGCGAACAGCTGGCGGCACTGCGCGCGCTGTGCGCGTGGCGCGAGATCGAGGCGCGCACGCGCAACGTGCCGCGCGGTCGCATCGTCAAGGACGCGGAGTTGCTGGAGATCGCCCGCTTGCTGCCGCGCAGCAATGCCGAGCTGGGGCGGGTGCTGCCGCCGCCGAAGATTCGCAGTGAAGGCGCCGAGCTGCTGCGGCTGGTGGCCGTAGCGCGCGACGAACCGCACGACTCGTGGCCGGAACCGCTGCCGCCGCCGCTGCCGCGCGAGTGGGGCGGGCGGCTGCAGGCGCTGCGCGATGCCGTCGCCGACCGCGCCCGTGCGCTCGATCTGCCGCCGGAGCTGCTGGTGCGCCGGCGCGACTGCGAGGAGCTGCTGCGCAGCGGTGCGCTGCCGGCAACGCTCGCCAGTGGCTGGCGCCGCGCCGTCATCGGCGACGAACTGCTCGATCTGCTCGGCCGGCTGGGCCGGGTATCCGAATCTGCTGATGCCGCTGCCGGCGAAGAACGCTTGCCATGAACAGACACTGCACGATCTACCGCGGCTCCAGGGTCGCCGAGATGTATCTCTACGTCGATGAGAAGGAGGATCTGGCGCGTGTGCCGGAGGCGCTGCTGGCCCGTTTCGGTCGGCTGGAAGCGGTCATGACGCTGGAGCTGCACCCGCAGAAGAAACTGGCACGCGCCGATGCCGGTACCGTACTGCAGCAGATCGAGAGCCAGGGCTTCTATCTGCAGATGCCGCCGCAGGAGGGTGTCGAGCTGGCACCGCCGCCCGGCCTCGACAACCATTTGGGATGACAGAGATGGCTGACATTCAGGCGCTGAACGCGGCCGCCGACTACCGGCTGGCATGGACGGTCTATCTGGTCGCGGCCTTCGGCTGGCTGCTGCTGCAGGCGTGGCTGACGCGGCGCTGGCAGCGCGAGACGCAGCTGCTGCTGCTCGGGCTGGTCGCCGTCGTGCTGCTGATGCCGGAGCCGGTGCCGGGCCACGCGCTGCAGGCGCCGGTGCTCGGTTTTCTGCTGCTGGCGCCGCTGACTGGTAACCTGGAACAGCTGGCGCCGGTGCTGGTCAAGTTGTCACTGGCCGGCATCGCTGTGGTGTTGCTGGTGGTCGTCGAAGGTATCTGGCGGGTGCGGCGTCAGCGGCAGCGCCGGGCCGATACCGCGCGCGGTGGTGCCCGTTCCGTCCGGCGCGAGCCGACCGGCATCTGACGGCGACTCGGTCAGCGTCGGTACCCCAGTTTTTGTCGTTTCTTATCTTTCTGCTATAACCTTTTGTCACATCTCGAATAATTGAGGGTTTCAGGGTATGAGCAGACGCTTGGTCATCGCACTGGCCAACGCTCTCCTGTTGTGCCTGCTGACGCCGCTGTCCGTGCAGGCGGAGACACCGCCTTCCGCGACGCCGCCGGACGTTCGTGTACTGATCGACGTCTCTGGCAGCATGAAGCACAACGATCCCCACAACCTGCGCCGGCCGGCGCTGGAGCTGCTGCTGCAGCTGATGCCGGCCGGTGCACGCGCCGGTGTCTGGACTTTCGGCCACGACGTGCAGGTACTGGTGCCGCACGGCGCGGCGACGCCGGCCTGGCGCAAAGCGGCACAGCCGAAGGTGGCGCTGATCGGCTCCAACGAGCAGCTGACCGACATCCCCGCCGTGTTGCGGGCCGCCAGCGAAGGTGCCGGCGACCACACCAGCATCATTCTGCTGACCGACGGTGTCGTCGACATCTCGAAGACGCCCAGCGACAACGCCGCCGCGCGCCGGCAGCTGCTCGAACAGCAGCTGCCCCGGCTGCGCGCCGCCGGCGTGCAGATCCATGCCGTCGCGCTGTCGAAATCGGCCGACCTCGAACTGCTGGAGCGGCTCGCCGTCGACAGCGGTGGCCTGTTCGCCGTCGCCGAGACCGCCGACGAGCTGAACCGGGTGTTCCTGCGAGCCTTCGATGCCGCCGCGCCAGCCGAGCAGGTGCCGATGCGCGGCAACCGCTTCGAGATCGACAGTTCGATCGACGAGCTGACCGCGCTGGTGTTCCACGCCGGCAAGGCGCCGGTCGAGCTGGCCTCGCCCGACGGCCGACGTATCTCGGCGGCGAAGCGGGGCGACGACACCCGCTGGTTCGTTGGCAAGGGCTACGACCTGATCACGATCCAGAAGCCGGCGGCCGGCGAGTGGACCATCGATGCCGAGCTGCAGGCGGGCAGCCGAGTCACCATCGTCAGCGACCTCAGCCTCGCCGCCGAGCGGCTGCCGACCAACCTGTTCGTCGGTGGCGAGATGAAGGTGGCGGCGGCGCTGATGGAGCAGGGCGCACCGCTGCAGCGGCCGGAGCTGCTGAAGCTGGTCAGCTTCGCCGCCACGGTGTCGCGGCGCGAGGATTTCCGGCAGTGGCAGGTGCCGCTGAGTGATGGCGGTGACGGTTACTACCGCGCCGCGCTGCCGATGCTGGGCGAGGCCGGTAGCTACGAGGTGGCGATCAACGTCGACGGCAGAACCTTCGAGCGCAGCCAGCGCCAGGAGGTGACGGTGCGCGACAGCTTCGAGCTGCTGCTGGCGAAGGGCGACGGCGAGCCGGCCTCGCACCGGGTCACGCTGTTCGCCCGCAACCCCGAGATCGATGGCGCCGCCAGCACCGTCAGCGCGACGATCACCGGCCCCGACGGCGAGCAGACACAGCCGGTGGCCAGCGCCGACGGCCGCGAGTGGCAGGTCGAGCTGACGCCGCAGCAGCAGGGCAGCTATCGCGTCGGTTTCGCAGTCGATGGCCGCTATCGCGGCGGGCAGGCGTTCAGCTACCAGTCGGCCGTGGTCACGGTCGATGCGGCCGGTCAGGCTTCGGTCAGTGGTGAGGCAGCGGCGCCGCAACCGGTCGCCGACGAAAAAGAGGAGACGGCAACGCCGGCCGCGGAGTCGAAACCGGAAGTGGGTACCGAGGAGGCTGAAACGGCGGAGCCGGGCTGGAAACGCTGGGCGCTGTATGGGGGCGTCGCGCTCGGCAACCTGCTGTTGATCGTGCTCGGCTACGTCGCGTTCCGGATGGTCATGGGCGGCGGGAAGTCGTCGGTGCTGGAGCAGCCGGACGAGGACGACGGCGAAGGCGACAGGCCGGGCGGCGGCAAGGCGAAGGCGCCGCCGTCGCTCGATGATCTCGACCTGCCGCTCGACGCCATCGACATCGACCCTGGCGCCGACGACAGGAAAAAATAGAGGGCGGCGTTCAGCCCTCGATCTCTCCGAACATCCCCTCGAACAGCGGCGAGCTGAGGTAGCGCTCGCCCGAGTCCGGCAGGATCACGACGATGGTCTTGCCTTGGTGCGCCGGCTGGCTGGCGACGCGCTCGGCCGCCGCCATCGCCGCGCCGCCCGAAATGCCGGCCAGGATTCCCTCCTCGCGCATCAGCCGGTGCGCCCACTGCATCGCTTCGTCGTTGCCGACCGCCTCGGCCTGATCGACGACCGACAGGTCCAGTGTCTTCGGCAGGAAGCCGGCACCGATGCCCTGGATCTTGTGCGGCGCGTGGCTCGGCTCCTTGCCCTCCAGCGCGGCGCGAATTATGTACGAGGATTCCGGCTCGACCGCCACCGACGTGATCGGCCGGTTGCACTGCTGCTTGATGAAGCGCGACACGCCGGTGATGGTGCCGCCGGTGCCG
>CAZEVP010000119.1:0-7246 GCA_964515735.1 uncultured Verrucomicrobiaceae bacterium
GGTCCGCTGGATATGCGCATGGATCCGCAGCAGGGCCTCTCCGCCGCCGACTGGCTGGCGCAGGCCGACGAGGGCGACATCGCGCGCGTGCTCAAGGAGTACGGCGAGGAGCGCTTCGCCCGGCGCATCGCGCGCGCCATCGCCCTGCACCGTGTGGAGACGCCGATCGCGACCACGCTGCAGCTGGCGAAGATCGTCAGTGAGGCCAACCCTGCCTGGGAGCGCGGCAAGCACCCGGCGACGCGCGCGTTTCAGGCGATCCGCATCCACATCAATCGCGAACTCGACGATCTGGCACACCTGCTGGCGCAGGTGCCGGATCTGCTGGCCGTTGGCGGCCGGCTGGTGGTGATCAGTTTCCACTCGCTGGAGGACCGGCTGGTCAAGCGTTTCATCCGCCGCCAGCAGCAGGGTGACGAGATTCCCTCGTACATCCCGGTGACGACCACCGAGTTGCAGCAGCGGCTGCGCGCGGTGGGCAAGCCGGTCTATCCGTCCGACGCCGAAGTGGCGCGCAATCCGCGCGCGCGCAGCGCCGTGATGCGCATCGCCGAGCGCGTGGCGTGATGCGGGTTGTCGGAGGGGGAGCGTGATGGCGGCGGCCAATGACCGGTTGCTGCGCCCCGGCCAGTTGCTGACGGCGCTGGTGTTACTGGTGCTGGTGGTGATCAGCGCGCTGGCGGTGATCTACAGCACCTACCGCAGCCGCACGCTGTTCAACGAACGGCAGCAGCTGCAGCGCGAGGAGTGGGCGCTCGACGAGGAGTGGGAGCGTCTGCTGCTGGAGCAGAGCACCTGGGCCGCGCACGAGCGGGTCAGCGAGATCGCGGAAAAGAAACTGGAGATGGTGATGCCCGACCCGGCAGCCATCCACATCGTTCAGTGACGGCGTCCAATAACGACAGGGTCAACGTGCAGGTGGTTTGGTGTGAGCAGCGCGAACAGTGACAGTCAGACTCTGCCCCGGTGGCGGCTGCACGCCGTCGCCGTGCTGCTGCTCGCGCTGCTGGCGCTGCTGGTCTGGCGCACCTTGTCGCTGCAGGTGCTCGACACCGAGCGCGGCTACGAATTCCTGCAGGTCGAGGGCGACGCCCGCACCATCCGCAAGGAGGTGATCCCGGCGCACCGCGGCCAGATTCTCGACCGCAACGGCGAGCCGCTGGCGATCAGCACGCCGGTGGTGTCGATCTACGCCAATCCGGCCGAGATGGACGGCGGCCGCGACGGCTGGAACGAGCTGGCGCGCCGCCTCGACATGCCCTACCAGACGCTGGCCGAGCGCCTCTCCTATAAAGGACGCCAGTTCGTCTACCTGCGCCGCCACCTGCCACCGGCCGCCGCCGATGCGGTACTGGCGCTGAAGGTGCGCGGCATCTACGGCCAGCGCGAATACCGCCGCTTCTATCCGGCCGGTGAAGTGACCGCCCACCTGCTCGGCTTTACCAACATCGACGACCGCGGCCAGGAGGGCATCGAGCTCGCCTACGACGCCTGGCTCAGCGGCAAGCCCGGCAGCAAGAAAGTGCTGAAAGGGCTGACCGGCAAGATCATCCGCGAGATCGGCGACGGCGAGCCG
The DNA here is from genome assembly GCA_964515735.1 of uncultured Verrucomicrobiaceae bacterium. Classification (GTDB taxonomy): domain Bacteria; phylum Pseudomonadota; class Gammaproteobacteria; order Pseudomonadales; family CAMLJR01; genus CAMLJR01. The sequence goes on from CAZEVP010000119.1 coordinate 1,577, forward strand.
GCGCAACCGGGCAACGACCTGCGGCTGTCGATCGATCTGCGCCTGCAATATCTGGCGCACCGCGAGCTGCGCGCGCAGCTGGCCGAGACCGGCGCCGCCGCCGGTTCGCTGGTGATGCTCGACAGCCACACCGGCGAGGTGCTGGCGATGGCCAACCAGCCGTCGTTCAACCCGAACAACCGCGCCAGCATGACCGCCGCCAACATGCGCAACCGCGCCATCATCGACCTGATCGAACCGGGCTCGACGATGAAACCGCTGGCGATGGTGGCGGCGCTGGAGAGCGGCCGCTACAAGCCCGAGACGCAGATCGATACGCGGCCGGGCTGGCTGCGCGTCGACCGCAAGACGCTGAAGGACCCGGTCAACTACGGTGTCATGGATCTGACCCGGATCATCACCAAGTCGTCGCAGGTGGGGCTGACCAAGGTCGCGCTCGATCTCGATCAGCAGTCGGTGTGGAACGTGTTCCAGCGCTTCGGCCTGTCGGCCAACACCGACACCGGTTTCCCGGGCGAGACCTACGGCATGCTGCCGCAGCGCCGCCGCTGGTCCGACATCGAGCGCGCCAACTTCGCCTTCGGCTACGGCCTGCAGGTGACGCCGCTGCAGCTGGCGCGCGCCTACGCGGTGTTCGCCAACGGCGGCCGCTACCAGCCGGTGACGCTGCTCAGGCGCGACAAGCCGGTGGCCGGCGAGCAGGTGGTCGGGCGCGACATCGCCGACAAGCTGGTGCGAATGATGGTGACGGTGGCCGGCCCCGACGGCACCGGCAAGCGCGCGCGCATTCCCGCCTACAGCGTCGCCGGCAAGACCGGCACCGTGCACCAGATCGGCGCCAGTGGTTACGACACCGCACGCTACCGCTCGATCTTCGCCGGCTTCGCGCCGGCCTCGAATCCGCGCGTGGTGACGGTGGTGGTGGTCGAGGACCCGAAAGGCGCCCGCTACGGCGGCGGCGAAGTGGCGGCGCCGGTGTTCGCGCGCGTCGTTGGCGGCGCGATGCGGATGCTGAACATCGCACCGGATGACGCCGCCGCTGCCGTTGCACAACATCCGGCAGCCGCACCGGCCGCTCCCGCCAAGGGAGGGTCGGCGTGATGGTGCTGCAACCGTTGCACAGACTGCTGCCAAACGCGCCGGCCGATCTCACGGTCGGCGGGCTCGCGCTCGACAGCCGCCGCGTGCAGTGCGGCGATCTGTTCCTCGCCTATCCCGGTGAGCACGCCGACGGTCGCGATTTCATCGCACAGGCGGTCGCCAATGGTGCCGCGGCGATCGCGGTTGAACCGGGCCGTCAGATCGAGGGCGTGACGGTGCCGGTGATCGAGGTGCCGAGGCTGCGCGCGCAGGTCAGCCGGATCGCCGACCGTTTCTACGGCAGCCCGAGCGCGGCGATGACGGTGATCGGCGTCACCGGCACCAACGGCAAGACCAGCGTGACGCAGCTGATCGGTCAGGCGCTGCGCCTCACCGGCCGCCGCTGCGGCGTCATCGGCACGCTCGGCGCCAGCGCCGACGGCGCGATCGATACCGCCGGCAACCTGACCACGCCCGATCCGGTTGCACTGCAGCGCCAGCTCGCGCAGTGGCGCGATGCCGGTGTCGACTGCGTGGCGATGGAGGTGTCGTCGCACGGGCTGGAGCAGGCGCGTGTCAACGGCATCCGCTTCCGCGGCGCCGTCTTCACCAACCTGAGCCGCGACCATCTCGATTACCACGGCGACATGGAGAGTTACGGTGCCGCCAAGGCGAAGCTGTTCGAGCTGCCGGGCCTCGAATTCGCCGTACTCAATGTCGACGACGACTTCGGCCGCGCGCTGCAGCAACAGCTGCAGGGCCACCTGCACACGCTCGGCTATGGCCTGCAGCGCGCGGCGTCGCTGTTCGTGCAGAAAGAGCGTTATCGCAACGACGGCATCGATGCCGATGTCGTCTCGCCGTGGGGCCGGCTGCATCTGAACAGCCGTCTGCTCGGCGATTTCAACCTGTCGAACCTGCTGGCAGTGGTCGCAGTGCTCGGCGAGCTCGGTCTCGACCGGCCAGCGCTGGAGCGGATCGCGCCGCAGCTGGCGCCGATTCCGGGGCGGATGGAGCGCGTCGATGTCAGCGGCAGCGATGTCGACGTGATCGTCGACTACGCGCACACACCGGATGCGCTCGATCACGCGCTGCGCGCGCTGCGACGCCACTGCGAGCGCGAGCTGTGGGCGGTGTTCGGCTGCGGCGGCGATCGCGATCGCGGCAAGCGGCCGCTGATGGGCGCGGTGGCCGAACGGCTCGCCGATCGCGTCGTCATCACCAGCGACAACCCGCGCGGCGAACCGCCGCAGCGGATCATCGACGAGATCGCCGCCGGCCTGTCGCGACCGGCCCTGATCGAAGTGGACCGCGCCCGCGCCATCGCACTGGCGGTCGAGCGCGCCGGCAGCGGCGACCTGCTGCTGATCGCCGGCAAGGGACACGAGGATTACCAGCAGATCGGCACGGAAAAACGGCCGTTCTCCGACATCGACTGCGCCCGTGCGGCGCTGGCGCGGAGGGCGGCGGCATGATCGGTCAGTTCTCCAGCACCGAACTGGTCGCCGCGCTCGATGCGCGCTACGACGGCCCCGCATTCAACGCCGGCGCGGTGTCGACCGACACCCGCACGCTCGGCGCCGGCGCGCTCTACGTCGCGCTGGTCGGCGAGCGTTTCGACGGCCACGACTTCATCGACGCGGCCAGCGAGCGCGGCGCCATCGCCGCCGTCGTCGGTCGTCGCATCGATGGCAGCGCGCTGCCACAGCTGCTGGTCGACGACACGCTGATCGCGCTCGGCCGCATCGCCCGCATCAATCGCCGCCGTTTCGACGGGCGCCTGATCGGCGTCACCGGCAGCGCCGGCAAGACCACCTGCAAGGAGATGATCGCCGCGATTCTCTCCGCGGAAGGGGCGCCGGTGCTGGCGACGCGCGGCAACCTGAACAACGAGATCGGCGTGCCGCTGACGCTGCTGGCGATTGCCTCTGAACACCACTTCGCCGTGGTCGAGATGGGTGCCGGCCAGCCGGGCGACATCGCCTGGCTGTGCCGTTTCGCCGAGCCCGACATCGGCCTCGTCACCGAAGCGCTGCCGGCGCACCTGGAGCGGATGGGGTCGGTCGAGGCGGTGGCCGAGACCAAGGGCGCCCTGTTCAGCGGCCTGAAGGGCGACGGCGTCGCCATCGTCAATGCCGACAGCGCGTTCGCGCCACTGTGGCGGCGTCAGGCCGGCTCGCGCGACATCGTCACGTTCGGTTTCGGGCCGGGTGCCGACGTCGGCGCGCGCGATCTGCGCGGCGATGCGACGGGTCAGCGCTTCACACTGGTCTGCGTGCAGGGCGAGGTGGAGGTGACGCTGCCGCTGCTCGGTCGCCACAACGTGCGCAATGCGCTCGCTGCCGCCGCCGCCGCGATGGCCGCCGGCGCGTCGCTGGCTGCCGTGCGGCGCGGTCTGGCGCAGGTCGCGCCGGTGCCGGGGCGGCTGCAGCCGCGACGCGGCCTGCGCGGCGAAGCGGTGATCGACGACAGCTACAACGCCAACCCCGGCGCGGTGAAGGCGGCGATCGACGTGCTGGCCGCGCTCGAAGGCCGCCGCCGGCTCGTGCTCGGCAACATGGCCGAACTTGGCGCCGAGGCTGAGCGGCTGCACATCGACGTAGCCGGATACGCGCGAGAGAGCGGTATCGACGAGCTGTTCTGCGTCGGGTCGTTCGCACCGCAACAGGCAGAGCGATTCGGTGCCGGCGCCGCCGCATTTGCTGACAACGACGCACTGCTGGCGGCGCTGGCGCGCGCGCACGCCGTCGACGCGGTGCTGGTGAAGGGTTCGCGCAGCGCCGGCATGGAGATCGTGGTGCAGTGGCTCTGCGCCGGCGGCAACGACGAAAGTAACGAAACGATGGGCGGAACTCACTGATGCTTTACTGGCTGGCGACAGAACTCGCCGAATACTACTCGCCGCTCGGCGTGTTCCAGTACCTGACGCTGCGCGGCATTCTCGGCGTGCTGACCGCGCTCGCGATCTCGCTGCTGCTCGGCCCGCGCCTGATCGCCAAGCTGAACCAGCTGCAGATCGGCCAGTCGGTGCGCGACGACGGCCCGAAATCGCACCTGTCGAAAGCCGGCACGCCGACCATGGGCGGCGCGCTGATCCTGCTCGCCATCGCCATCAGCACGCTGCTGTGGGCCGATCTGAGGAATCCCTATGTCTGGGTGGTGCTGGTCGTCACCTTCATCTTCGGCGCGGTCGGCTGGGTCGACGACTACCGCAAGGTGATCGAGAAGAATTCGCGCGGTCTGCCGGCGCGCTGGAAATATTTCTGGCAGTCGGTCGGCGGTCTCGGCGCCGCGCTGTTCCTCTACTGGTACGCGCGCTCGCCGGTCGAGACCAGTCTCTACATCCCGTTCTTCAAGGATGTGATCCTGCCGCTCGGCCCGCTGTTCATCCTGCTCGCCTACTTCGTCATCGTCGGTGGCTCCAACGCCGTCAACCTGACCGATGGCCTCGACGGACTCGCGATCATGCCGACGGTGATGGTGGCCGGCGCACTCGCCGTTTTCGCCTACGTCACCGGCAACGCCAAGTTCGCCTCGTATCTGTTCATTCCGTACGTGCCGGGCAGCGGCGAACTGATCGTCTTCTGCGCCGCCATCGTCGGCGCCGGTCTTGGCTTCCTCTGGTTCAACACCTACCCGGCGATGGTGTTCATGGGCGACGTCGGCGCACTGGCGCTCGGCGCCGCGCTCGGCACGGTGGCGGTGATCGTGCGTCACGAGATCGTCTTTTTCATCATGGGCGGCATCTTCGTGCTGGAGACCGTGTCGGTGATGATCCAGGTGGCCTCGTTCAAGCTGACCGGCAAGCGCGTGTTCCGGATGGCGCCGATCCACCACCACTTCGAATTGAAAGGGTGGCCGGAGCCGCGCGTCATCGTCCGCTTCTGGATCATCACGGTGATGCTGGTGCTGTTCGGGCTGGCGACGTTGAAGTTGCGTTGAAGAGTCAGAGACGACAAATGGCACTGATTGCGAGCGACAAGCGGCGCGTGGTGGTGGGGCTGGGAGCCACCGGGCTCTCGTGCGCCCGCTTCCTGGCCGCGCGCGGCTTGCCGTTCGTCGTCGCCGACACGCGCGAGACGCCGCCCGGTCTCGATGAGCTGCGCCGCGAACTGCCGCAGGTGCCGGTGCGGCTCGGTCCGTTCGACGCCGATCTGTTCCTGAATGCCGAGGAGCTGATCGTCAGCCCCGGTGTGCCGCTGCAGGAGCCGGCGATCGCCGCAGCCATCGCCGCCGGTGTCAGCGCGATCGGTGACATCGACCTGTTCGCGCGCGAACTGAGTGCACCGATGTTCGCCGCGCCTCTGATCGCCATCACCGGCTCCAACGGCAAGAGCACGGTGACGACGCTGGTCGGCGAATTCGCGAAGGCGGCCGGTCGCGATGTCGGCGTCGGCGGCAACCTCGGCACGCCGGCGCTCGAACTGCTGGTGCCGGGCCGCGATCTCTACGTGCTGGAGCTGTCGAGCTTCCAGCTCGAACGTGCGCAGCCGCTGAACCCGCTGGTGGCGACGGTGCTGAACGTCAGCCCCGACCACATGGACCGCTACCCGAACCTGCTCGCCTATCACCAGGCCAAGCACCGCATCT
>CAZEVP010000120.1:0-7227 GCA_964515735.1 uncultured Verrucomicrobiaceae bacterium
GCGTGCTCGGCATGAACGCGCGCAACGCCAACTACATCGCGCGCTACAACCCGCGTCACCTCTACCCGCTGGTCGACAACAAGCTCAAGACCAAGAAGGCGTGCCACCGCGCCGGCATCGCCACGCCGCAGCTGCTCGGCTACATCGAGACGCAGGGCGAGGTCGACCGCATGATGCGGCGGCTGGCGACGATGAACGATTTCGTCATCAAGCCGACGCGCGGTTCCGGCGGCAAGGGCATCGTCGTCATCTCCGGCCGCGACGGCGACGATTTTCTCAAGCCGAGCGGCGCCAGACTGACCGCGCTCGACATCCGCCGCCACATCTCCGACATCCTCTCCGGCCTCTACTCGCTCGGCGGCAAGCCCGACTCGATCATGATCGAGCGCTGCGTCGACTTCGATCCGGTGTTCAACGACTACAGCTTCGAAGGGGTGCCGGACGTCCGCGTCATCGTGTTCCGGGGCTTTCCGGTGATGGCGATGCTGCGCTGCTCGACGCACGCCTCCGACGGCCGCGCCAACCTGCATCAGGGCGCGGTCGGCGTCGGCGTCGACCTGCGCTCGGGGCGCTCGATCCACGCCGTGCAGCGCGGCGCCGTCGTCACCCACCACCCGGACACCAAGAAGCCGTTCAGCGAGCTGCGCGTGCCGTACTGGGACCGGCTGCTGCTGCTGGCGGCGCGCTGCTACGAGATGACCGGCCTCGGCTACATCGGCTGCGACCTGGTACTCGACCGCCGCCTCGGTCCGCTGATTCTCGAACTGAACGCGCGCCCGGGCCTGTCGATCCAGGTCGCCAACGGCGCCGGCCTGCAGCCGCGGCTGCAGGCGATCGAGGCGCTCGACGAGGAGCAGCTGGAGTGGCCGGCCGAGAAGCGCATCGAGTACAGCAAGGCGCTGTTCGGCCACGCGCGGCCGCGCAGCGCGGCGTGACCGGACCGTCCAACGACCGATACGAGGGGGCACGCGATGAGTAATGAGACCAGCATCAGGGAGACCGCCGAGCGCATCGTCGAACTCGGCATGGAGGTCGAGGCGCCGGGCCATGTCGCCGTCGACGAGGCTGCGCTGATCAAGGCACGGGAGATCATCGGCCAGTGGGCGAACGGTCTGCAGGGCGTGGTCGTCAACCCGTCGATGGGCCGCGTCACGCTGATCGACGCGAATGGCAGACCGTCGTCGATCGCCTCGGCGGAACTCTGCTACATGCTCAGCGCGGCGGGTGTCACGCAGTCGGGTTGACGCAGCGCGGCATGAGGCCAAAGTCCTCCCCTGCGCAGTAGGGGAGGTGCCCCGAAGGGGCGGAGGGGTCAGGGGTTGATCACGCCGCTCCAGACCGACGACCACGCCTCCGCCTGCTGCAACACGGTCTGCACCGCAGCATCCTGCAGGTCGGGCGGATAGCCATATTTACGCAGGATACGTTTGACCAGCACGCGCAGCCGCGCCCTGGCCGATTCACGGTGCGCCCAATCCACCGAAACGTTCTCGCGTAGATTGGTCAGCAGTTCATGGGCAATCACGCGCAGTTTGTCATCACCCATCATTTGCAGCGCTGATTCGTTTTCAGCCAGCGCCATATAGAAGGCGACTTCCTCCTCGGACAGCCCTTGCTCCTCACCACGACTGCGTGCGGCGCGAATGTCCTTGGCGATCTGGATCAACTCCTGCAGAACTTCAGCGGTAGTGATGGCGTTCGCGTGGTAACGCGCGATGGCATCTTCCAGCCGTTCGGTGAAGGCGCGAGTCTCGACCACGTTGGTCCTGGAGCGGGAGCGGATGCTGTCGTTCAGCAGCTTGCGAAGCGCCTCCAATCCCAGGTTCTTCTTCTCCATCTGTTGCACTTCGGCCAGAAACTCATCCGACAGGATGGAGATGTCCGGCGTCTGGATACCGGCAGCGGCGAGGATGTCGACGATCTCGGTCGAGACCACGGCGCGACTGACGATCTGTTGAATGGCCAGCGCACGCTCCTGCCGGGTGGTGCCCGCACTGGTTGCTGTCTTGACCAATGCGGCGCGGATCGCCTGAAAGAAGCCGACCTCCTCGCGAATCCCGCGCGCTTCATCCGAGCTCGATGCCAGTGCAAACGCCTTCGACAGTGCCAGCACGCCATCGGCAAAACGTCGCTGCGCTTGTTTTTTGGCTTCGGGTGTCTTCTCCACTGAGGCCCATTGCTGCTGTTGGTCGAGAATCCGCTCGATGGCGCCGGCCATCATCGCCAGTCGCTTGCCGGGTGTACCCCCGAGTCCGGTGCGGTAATCGAAGCCGTGGAACATGTCGCGGACAATCTCGTACTTCTCCAGCATCACCGCCACTGCTTCGGCTTCGTCGATGCCGGTCTTGTCCTGATCCGGTTTGGAGTACTGCGCCAGCGCTGATTTCAGGTTCTGGGCGATACCGATGTAGTCGACGATCAACCCGGCCGGCTTGTCGCGGAACACGCGGTTGACGCGCGCGATGGCCTGCATCAGGCCGTGGCCGTGCATCGGCTTGTCGATATACATGGTGTGCATGCACGGCGCGTCGAAACCGGTCAGCCACATGTCACGCACGAGCACCAGTTTGAGCGGGTCTTTCGGGTCGCGGGCGCGTTTGGCCAGCAGGTCGCGGCGACTCTTGTTGCCGATGTGCTGTTGCCATGCCGGCGGGTCCGATGCGGCGCCAGTCATCACGATCTTGATGCTGCCGCCGTTGTCGTCGTCGCTGTGCCAATCCGGGCGCAATTTGATAATGGCGTCGTAGAGGGCGACGCAGATGCGGCGGCTCATGCAGACCACCATCGCCTTGCCATCGAGTGCTGCCACCCGGTCCTCGAAATGCTGCACCAGATCGGCAGCCACCATCGCCAGCCGCTTGTCGCTACCGACCAGTGATTCGACGGTGCTCCACTTCTGTTTGGCTTTTTCGGCGCTGGGTTCGTCCTCATCCTCCAGCAGCGCCTCGACCTCGGCGTCGATATGCGGCTTCTCGTCCTCGTCGAGCTCGATACGCGCCAGTCGCGATTCGTAATAGATCGGCACCGTGGCACCATCTTCCACCGCGCGGCTGATGTCATAGATGTCGATGTAGTGGCCGAACACCGCCGGCGTGTTGACGTCGGTGGCCTCGATCGGTGTGCCGGTGAAGCCGATGAACGAGGCGTTTGGCAGCGCGTCACGCAGGTACTTGGCGAAGCCGTAGGCGATTTCACCGGTCTTGCCGGCCACCTTCGCCTTGAAGCCGTACTGGCTGCGGTGTGCCTCGTCGGCGATGACGACGACATTGGCGCGAGCCGTCAGCCGGGGGAAATCCATCTCGCCCGCCTGGGGCGCGAATTTCTGCAGCGTGGTGAAGATCACGCCGCCCGAATCGCGATTGAGCAACGTGCGTAAGTGATCGCGCCCCTCCGCCTGTACCGGGGTTTGCCGGATCAGGTCGCGACACATCGAAAACGTGGCGAAGAGCTGGTCGTCGAGATCGTTGCGGTCGGTCAGCACCACCAGCGTCGGGTTGGCCATGCGCGGCTCGGACACCAGCAGACCCGCGTAGAAAGCCATCAGCAGACTCTTGCCGGAACCCTGCGTGTGCCAGATCACCCCGGCCTTGCGGTCACCGGCCGGCTGGCCCGCGACGCTCGGCAGGCCATATTCCGCTGGGTCTTCGAATTGCCGATTCTCCAGACTGGCGCGCAGCGTCGACACCACTGCCTTCCTGACCGCATGGAACTGGTGATAGCCGGCGATAATTTTGACCAGCCCGCTACCGGCTTCACCAAAGACCGTGAAATGGCGCAGCAGATCGAGCAGCCGTCCCTGCTCGAATAGACCCTCGATCAACGTCGCCAGCTCTGGCGTTCCCTTCGGTTCGATGTACCTGCCATCGGTAGTGCGCCACGGCATGAAGCGCTCGCTGTCCGCCGACAGCGAACCGACCCGCGCCGACAATCCATCCGAGATCACCAGTAGCGCATTGCTGTGGAACAGCGCCGGAATCTGCTGCTTGTAGGTCTGCAACTGGTTGAGGGCGCCATCCAGCGTCGCGTTCTCGCCACCCGGCGCTTTCAGCTCGATCACTGCCAGCGGCAAGCCGTTGACGAAGATCACCACGTCGGGGCGGCGCTTGATCTGGCCCGCGACCACGACGAACTGCTGCACCGCGAGCCAGTCGTTATCTGCCGGGTTATCGAAATCGATCAGCGTGACCTTGCCTGCCGTGAGCACGCCGTCATGGCCGTAATACTCGACATCCGCCCCCTCGGTCAGCAGGCGATGCAGGCGGCGGTTCTCCTCCAGCAGGTTGGGTAGCTCCGATTGCGTCAGGCGGCGAATGGTGTCCGCCTGAGCCTCCGCCGGCAGCGACGGGTTCAGGCGGGCCACGGACTGCGAAAGGCGAGCTTTCAATACCACCTCGTCACAGGCATCCCGCTCCGGCTGTTTGCCGTCGGGGCCGATCAGCTCATCGGAGGTGCAGGAATAGCCCAGTCCGGCAAGCTGTTCCAGCAGTGCGGCTTCGAGTTGGGCTTCGGAGAGAAAGGCCATCAACTTGTCTCTGTTTTGTTGTCTTCGTTAAGCAGCAGAAAGTGCTCCACCAGCTTCACCATCAGCTCTTTCTGCTCCGGCAGGCTCTCGGCCACCAGCAGCGCCAGTGCCACCAGCGTGTTGTCGTTGATCAGCCGCTCCACCGGGCGGGCCAGCAGGTGCTGGTTCAGGCGCAGGTACCACAGGAACAGGAAGGAACCGGTGCGTTTGTTGCCATCGCTGAGCGGGTGGTTCTTGATGACGAAATAGAGCAGGTGCGCCGCTCGGCTGGCGATATTCGGATAGAACAGCGAATCGCCGAAGCCCTGCTCGATGGTGGCGATACTTGAAGCCAGTCCGTCACCGCGCAACTGCCCGAACAGTTCCGTGGCCTCGCCCTTGGCGATCAGCTCGGCCTTGAGCTGGGCGATCGCCGTCAGTACCTCGTCCAGAGCGAGCGCGCGCATCCCGCGCTGCGTGGCGCTTTGCCCGGTCAGGCTCTGCTCGTCATAGCGTTGCAGCAGGCTCCAGCTGCGGGCGTAGTCGGCGATCACCTGCACGACCGCCTCGCCGGCGGGGTTGACCAGTTGCTGGTTGGCCAGAGTGCGAGACAGGAGGTTTACCGCCTGCTCGAACTCGATACCGCGCTCCTGCAGGCGGCGCTGGTTGAGGGTGTAGCCGTCGACCAGATGTTGGCGCAGCACGCGGGTGGCCCATTGGCGGAAATGGGTGGCGCGGGTGGAGTTGACCCGGTAGCCCACCGAGATGATGGCATCGAGGTTGAAGTACTCGACTTGATAGATCTTGCCATCGGCGGCAGTTGTTGCATTTTTTGCAACAGCTGAGCCTCGATCCAATTCCTTGGTATTAAAGATGTTTTTCAGGTGGCGTGAGATCACCGACTTATCCCGGCCGAACAGCTCCGCCAGCTGCTGCAGGCTCAGCCAGACAGTCTCGCCCTGCAGGCGAACCTCCACCTGCTGGTTGTCGGTTTCGAAAATCGCGATGTCATTCATGGGTTCTCTCCTTGAACCGGGTTATCCGAGCCTTGGGCTCGTGGGTTGCCTAGAGGACATAGTTCTTAAATGCCCATGTTCCAAGTTAAACATTCTCGTCTTTCTTTAACCAAAGAAGAGTGTTAGGTAACGATGAGTGCGTAAACCTTGTTGTTACCGAACTGGTCTGGGCCACGGCTCCCGCATCTGCCGTTCTTCTATTTATCAGCGCAGTTTCCAGTTGGGCTGTGGAGAGAAAGGCCATCAATCGCGCTCCTCGTGCGCCTGCAGCCACGACCGGCCCTTGCTGGTCAGCCGGTACCGCTGCAACCGGCTGTTGGGCGTGTCGGGCAAGGTCATTTCCACCAGTCCGGCGGTCAGGGCCGGCGCCAGCCAGGAGCGGCGGAACGATTTGCGGTCGCTCAACCCGAGCACCCGTTGCAGGGCATCGCGGCTCAGCGGCTCCCGGTCGAGCACCTTGAGCAGGGCGACGACCTGGGGGGTGACTTGAGGGGTGTCCTGGGGGGTGAGCTGGCGTAGCGCCTCATGGATGCAACCCAGCATGAAGCGGATGAAGGGAGCGCAATCCGTGGCGCGGGTGCTGGCGTTGAGCGCCTCGTAATACCCGGATTGCCGCCGGTGAATCAGGCTCTCCACCGGCAGCCATGCCAATGCCGGCTGCCAGCGCGACAGCAGCAGGGTCTGCCACAGGCGTCCCATGCGCCCGTTGCCGTCGGCGAACGGGTGGATGAACTCGAATTCGTAATGGAACACCGAGCTGGCGATCAGCGGATGTTCCCGGCTGGTTAGCCAGTCGAACAGCTGCGCCATAAGTCGTGGCACCTGGCTGGCGGGCGGTGCCATGTGCAGCACGGCGCCATCCGCCATCACCCCGACGCCACCCTCGCGGTACCTGCCCGGCGCGTCGAGCAGACCCTGCATCAGCAGGCGATGTGCCGCGAGCAGGTCGCCTTCGCTCAGGCCATCCCAAGAGGTCAGTTGCTCATAGACCGCCAGCGCGTTGCGCGCCTCCTGCAGTTCACGCGGTGGCGCCAGTACCGGCTTGCCGTCCAGAAGCGCGGTGATCTGCTCCTCGGTCAGTGTGTTGCCCTCGATCGCCAGCGATCCCGTCACCGTGCGGATGCGATTGATCCGCCGCAGGCGCAGGTCCAGACCCGCACCGGCCTGCGCGCTCAGTCGCCCCACCTGCTCGGCAATGGCCGCGACCAGCGAGACAATGTCGCTGGTCAACGTGAAGGGTGGCTGGTAGCTGGTCATCGGCCGGGCTCCTTGGGGCTGTCTTCATTTTTGCCGGAGCCAAGCCAAGTGGAGAGTTGCGCAGCGATCACTTTTCAGCCGCCATCCATTCGGAAACTAACCGCATCAACCCTGACTCATCGAATGCTTCCAACAATTCGATAGGTACACTCAATTTGGCGGCCACCTGCCGGGCCTGATTCAGTTCGAGACGTTGGTGTTTATCGATGGTGGCAGGATCGGAGAGAGAGTTGTCTCGATTGTTCAGCCTTTCAGCAATTTTCTTTGGTTCATCTTGGTACACGACGATAGCGTCAAGAGGTAACTCTCGAAAGACATCCACCTCAATCGCTTCAATCTCACCGTCAGGCTTAAGCAAGGTAAAGTGACCATCAAGGAGAATTATCCCGCTATGCTGCTTGAATCGCCCCGGGTTTCGTGGAGGCTCCAACTCTTGAGAGAATGGAGCCATGA
>CAZEVP010000121.1:0-7057 GCA_964515735.1 uncultured Verrucomicrobiaceae bacterium
TGGTAGCGGGGGCTGGATTTGAACCAACGACCTTCGGGTTATGAGCCCGACGAGCTACCAGGCTGCTCCACCCCGCATCGAACTGGTGGTCTGAACATGTCGCCGTAATCGGCGCCGTGCTCAGCGGTAGGTGGCGCACTATACGGATCGGGTCGGGAGGGGTCAACAGGCATTGCCAAAAAATCTTGCACGAATGGCGCGTGGCCCCCGATGCGTGACGGCTCGGGGCGGTTCCGGTATTTTGCAGCGCCATTTGTCACAACCGACCGAGCACTTCATGCAAGACCCGATCAAGCAACCGGCAGCGACGGAGGATCCGTTCGCCGACATCCGCCCCTATCGCGATGACGAGGTGCGATCGGTGCTGGACCGGCTGCTGGTCGACCCCGAGTTCACCGGCAATCTCGCCAGGTTGCGTCTGCCTCGCATGAACGGTCTGATGCCCGGGCTGAGTCGCTGGCTGGTGCGGCGGGTATTGAGTCGCGAGCTGCGCGACGTCGATGCCGTCGATACGTTGCAGATGGTGGTCAAGAAGTACATGGACCGGATGATCGAGTCGACCACCGACCGCTTTTCCGTGTCCGGTCTCGACCGGCTGTCGGCCGATCAGCCGTGGCTGTTCATCAGCAACCATCGCGACATCGCGCTCGATCCCGCGTTCCTGAACTACGCGCTCTACCACAACGACCACGAGACAGTGCGGATCGCCATCGGCGACAACCTGCTGTCGAAGCCGTTCGCGGCTGATCTGATGCGGCTCAACAAGAGCTTCGTCGTCAAGCGCTCGGCGAAGGGGCCGCGCGCGATGCTGGCCGCCTACAAACAGCTCTCCGGCTACATTCGCCACTCGATCGAGGTCGATCGCAATCCGATCTGGATCGCGCAGCGCGAGGGGCGCGCCAAGGATGGGCTCGACCGCACCGAGCCGGCGATCATCAAGATGCTGACGATGGCGCAGGACAAGGCGACCGAGAGCTTCGCCGATTACGTCAACCGGCTGCAGATCGTGCCGGTCGCGATCTCGTATGAGTTCGATCCGTGCGATGGCGCCAAGGCGCAGGAGCTCTACCTGCGCGCTACCACCGGCGGTTACGAGAAGGCCGAGCACGAGGATCTGCGCAGCATCGGTCTCGGCATCGCCGGTCCGAAGGGGGATGTGCACGTCACCTTCGGCGCGCCGCTGGCTGGTGATTTCGCCGATGCCGATGCCGTGGCCGAAGTGATCGACCGGCAGGTGATCGAGCGCTACGTGCTGCACCCGACCAACTTCTTTGCCTACCAGATGCTGCACGGCAGCCAACCCGACCTGCCGTGCGGCGCCGATGGCCAACCGTTCGACGCCGCTCAGCACCGCGACATCGAGCGGCGCTTCGCCGAGCGGATGGCGACGCTGCCGGAGCCGCACCGTCCCTACGCGCTGGCGATCTACGCTAACCCGATCGTCAGCAAGCTGGAGCTCGCGTGAAGCGCGCCGTTCGGCGCGACTCACCCGATTCGTATCGCCGATGTTGACCGATGCTCTCAAGGAGACCATTCAGCAGGCCTACCGCCGCTGGCTCGACAGCAAGGGGCTGAAGGCACGCTACGGCCAGCGACTGATGATCGCCGAGGTGGCGCGTACGCTGGCCAACGCCGGTGGCGACGAGCCGGCGATCGCGGTGGTCGAGGCCGGCACCGGCACCGGCAAGACGGTGGCCTACGGGCTCGCCGCCATTCCGGTGGCGAAGGCGCTCGACAAGCGCCTCGTCATCGCCACCGCCACCGTCGCGCTGCAGGAGCAGGTGGTCTACAAGGACCTGCCCGACCTGCAGAAACACTCCGGTCTCGCCTTCAGCTATGCACTGGCCAAGGGGCGCGGCCGCTATCTGTGCCTGACCAAGCTCGACAACGCACTGACCAGCGCCAATGCCGGCGACCCGACGCTGGCGCTCTATCCCGACGAACTGCAGATCAATCTCGACGTCGCCACCCGCAACCAGCTGCAACTGCTGCTGGAGAAACTTGGCAGCGAGGAGTGGGATGGCGACCGCGACCGCTGGCCGGAGCCGATCCCCGACGAGGTCTGGTCGCGCGTCACCACCGACCATGCGCAGTGCACCGGGCGGCGCTGTCCGCACGTGCGCCAGTGCTGTTTCTTCAAGGCGCGCGAGGCGATCGAGAAGGTCGACGTCATCGTCACCAACCACGATCTGGTGCTGGCCGATCTGGCGCTCGGCGGCGGCGCCATCCTGCCGGCGCCGGGCGACTGCATCTACATCTTCGACGAAGGGCATCACCTGCCCGACAAGGCGCGCGACCACTTCGCCTGCAACGTGCGTCTGCGCGCCACCGACAGGGCGTTAGAGCAGAGTATCCGCGGGCTGGCCAGTGCCGCCGGCGAGCTGGGAGAGACCGGCGGCGTCGATCGCCAGTTCGAACTGTTGCCGTCGATCGTCCACGGCCTGCGCCAGCAGCTTGCCGCCGTGCGCGCGCCGCTGGAGCAGCTGCTCGAAGCGAACACCGACGGCAGCGAGAGCGCGCCGCACTACCGTTTTCCGGCCGGTATCGTCGACCCGGCCATTCGCGAACTGGCGTCGCAACTGCGCGATGGTTTCGGGGAGCTGGGCGAGCGGCTCGGGCGCATCTGCGCCGTGCTCGAAGAGGCGCTGGAAGATGCCGCGCTGATGGCGGTGCGGGCGGCGGCCGAGCGCTGGTACCCGCCGCTGAGCCTGCTGCGCGCACGCGCCGAGGCCAACCGCGAGTTGTGGTTCCATTTCGCGCGCGATGCCGGCGACGAAAATCCGCCGCGCGCGCGCTGGGTCGCGGCGATCGGCGGCAACAGCGGCGTGATCGATCTCGAACTGAACTGCAGCCCGATCCTCGCCGCATCGACGCTGCAGCATCACCTGTGGTCAACCTGCGCCGGCGCGCTGGTGACGTCGGCGACGCTGACGGCGCTCGGCAAGTTCGACCGCTTTCGCCTGCGCGCCGGCGTGCCCGACGGGGCGACGATGGCGGTGGTGCCGAGCCCGTTCGACTACCCGCGCGCCGGCCTGCTGTCGGTGCCGGCGATGCGCAGCGACCCCGGCAATCCCGCCGAGCACACCGCCGAGCTGGTGACGGAGCTGCCGCGGCTGCTCGATCCCGATGTCGGCAGCCTGGTGCTGTTCGCGTCGCGGCGGCAGATGGAGGAGGTGTTCGAGGCGCTGCCGGCGGCGTGGCAGGCCCGCATTCTGGTGCAGGACCGGCTCAGCAAGCAGGAGCTGCTGCGCCGCCACCGCGAGACGATCGACGGCGGCAGCGGCTCGGTGATTTTCGGGCTGGCCAGTTTCTCCGAGGGGGTGGATCTGCCCGGCGCCTACTGCCGCCACGTCGTCATCGCCAAGATTCCGTTCGCGGTGCCCGACGCGCCGGTGGAGTCGGCGCTGGCGGAGTGGATCGAGGGGCGCGGCGGCAATCCGTTCATGGAACTGGCGGTGCCCGACGCCGCCGTCAAGCTGGTGCAGGCGGCCGGCCGGTTGCTGCGCACCGAGAGCGACAGCGGCACGGTGACGCTGCTCGACCGCCGCATCGTCACGCGCCGCTACGGGCGCGCCATCCTCGATTCGCTGCCGCCGTTCCGGCGCGACATCGCGCGCTGAAAGGGGGGGTGAGACGTGGGGTTGTCCATCGCCGCCGGGTGGCCGCGAGCGAATAGCGCAGGGGGCAAAAGATGAGTCTGTATATCGAGATAGCGTCGGTGCTGATCGACGTCGAGGCGGAGCTGCGCCGGTTGCAGCAGTGGCAGTCCGAGCCGCCATCGCCGGAGGCGCTGGCGTCGACCGAACCGTTCTGCATCGACACGCTGACACTGCCGCAGTGGCTGCAGTTCATCTTCCTGCCGCGCCTGCGTGCGCTGCTGGAGGTGGAGCAGCTGCCGGCCGGCAAGTGCGGCATCGCGCCGCTGGCGGAGGAGTATTTCCGGCCGTTGAATCTCGACAGCGCCGCGCTGCAGGAGCATCTCGAACGGATCGATCGCCTGATCAGCGGAGAAGAGTGACGGCACCCGCTGTCGGGAAACTCCCCGGGTTCTGCAACAGCATGCTGTCGTCTGCGGTCACGGCGGCGCCAGCAGATCGGAATCGCCGACTGCCATCACCATCCGCACCAGGTGGGCGAGCGACTTCGCTTCGAGCTTCTCCATGACGCGGGCGCGATGAATCTCGACGGTGCGCTGGCTGATGTCGAGGTCGGCGGCGATCACCTTGTTGGCGCGCCCCTCGACCATCAGCCGCAGCACGTCGAGTTCGCGCGGCGTCAGGCTGTCGATGCGCGCGCGGATCGCCTGCCGCTGCTGCAGCCCCTGCCGGTTCTCGCGATCGAGTTCGATGGCGTGCTCGATCTTCTCCAGCAGTTCCTGTTCGCGGTAGGGCTTCTGCACGAAGTCGACGGCGCCGTGCTGCATCGCCTCGACCGCCATCGGCACATCGCCGTGGCCGGTGACGAAGATGATCGGCAGGATCGAGTTGCGTTCGTTGAGCTTGCGCTGCAGCTCCATGCCGTTGATGCCGGGCATGCGGATGTCGAGCAGCAGGCAGCCGCTCAGGTCGGGGTTCCAGGCGTCGAGGAAGGCGCTGCCGGTGGTGTAGGTGGAAACCTGGTAGCCGACCGACTCCAATACCATCTGCAGCGAGTCGCGCACGGCTTCGTCATCCTCGACGATGTAGACACGGTTGCTGTCGCTCACTGGCGCTCCTTCTGGGCTGCTGGCCGCTGCGTTTTCTACGTATACCCGTCGCCGCCGGTGCGGCCTACGCTTCGGAGGCTGTTCGAGAGGGGTTCACGATCGTGTCACGATGCCCGATCACCACCCCGCCTGCACTGTGCGCTATGGCACATAATCACGGCACATAACAACGACGCTGCACACTAGCCCAATCCTCGGGGGCTTGCCAATGCGGCTGCATGGAAGGATGGCGATGGCCGGAATCTCTCCGCTGACGCGCGCGCTGGCGCCGGCGCTGACGGTAGTCGTGGCGCCGCTGCTGTTGTTGCTGGCGGTGCAGCTCGCCCGCCCGGCGCTGCTGTCCAGCGTATGGCCGTGGCTGCTGGCATTCGGGCTCTCCGCACTCGGTACTTTCCTGTTCGGACGTTTCCTGCACCGCCGCGCAGAGCAGGCCGGTGAGCAGCTGCTGGCGGTCAGTCGCGGTGATGGCGGCGAGCTGGACGTGCTGCCGTTCGCCAGCAAGCCGCTGGGCTCCGTGCAGCAGGCGCTCAACACCATCATCGAACGGCACCGCCACAGCGAGAGCGCCCTGCGCGCCAGCGAGCAGCGCTTCCAGCTGGCGCTGGAGGCCAGCGATGCCCACCTGTGGGAGTACTGCGCCCGCTCCGACAAGGTCCGTTTCGACGCCACCACGGCTTACTCGTTCCTCGGCATCGACCGGACTGGTCGCGAGCTGTCGTCCGGCGAGTACATGGCGTGGTTGCACCCCGACGATGTCGAACTGCTGCGGCGCGGCAGTGAGGCGTTCCATCACAACGGCGAGCTGAACTGCGAATACCGGGTTCGCCATGCGCAGCGCGGTTACCTGTGGGTGCGCTGCCGCGGCCGTGTCGTCGAATACGACGACGAGGGCAGACCGCTGCGCGCGCTCGGCACCATCTGCGACATCACCGACCTGAAACAGATCGAGGAGCGGCTGCAGTCGGCACTGATCGCCGCCGAGGATGCCGGGCATGCCCGCGCCCAGTTCCTCGCCGGCATCAGCCACGAGCTGCGCACGCCGCTCAATGGCGTGCTCGGCTACACGCAGCTGCTGCTGCGCGACGACACGATCAGCGGCGAGCAGCGCGGCCATCTCGAGACCATCGAGCGCAGCGGCCAGCACCTGCTGCGCCTGATCAACGACATCATCGATCTGGCGCAGATCGACAGCGGCCATTTCGAGTTGTGCGAGGTCGAGTGCGATCTGTACGCGCTGCTCGACAACATCGCGCACGTGGCGCGCGAGCAGGCCGAGGCGAAGCGGCTGCAGTTCGCGCTGGAGATCGCGCCGACACTGCCGCCGCTGGTGCTGCTCGACGCGCTGAAGCTGCGGCAGATCCTTTCGAACCTGCTGAACAATGCCGTCAAGTTCACCGCGGCCGGCACGGTGACGTTGCGTGTGCGCGCCGCATTCGATCGCCGGGAGCCGGCGCTGCTGTTCGAGGTGCGCGATACCGGTGCCGGTATCGATGCGGCGCATCTGGCCGATCTGTTCGATCTGCGCTGCCGCCAGGCGGCCGGCGACGATCAGGGTGGCGGTTTCGGTCTCGCCGTCAGCCAGCGGTTGTGCCGGCTGATGGGCGGCGAGATCGAGGTGAGCAGCGCGGTTGGCGCCGGCAGCTGTTTCCGTTTCTCGCTGCCGTGCCATCCGATCGACGAGCCGGCGGTGGGGCGATCATTGTCCGGCGTGGCTGGCGGCGAATCGCCATCGATTGGCTACGATCAATTGCGGCGGCTGCCGGCGGCGGCGCTGGCGCCACTGCGTTCGGCACTGGCGCTCGGTGATCTCGAAGGGCTGCGCACAGCGCTGTCGACGCTGCGGCTGCGGGTGCCGGCGGCACAGGCGGTGGTCGACCACTGCACGGTGCTGCTGGAAGGGTTCGAGCTGGATCGAATCCGCGAGCTGTTGGAAGATGCGCCCGGAGCGTCTGGATAACACCCTCCGCGGCGCGGAGCAAAACGACGGACGGACGGCATTGGACCCGGTCATCGAATACGGCGAGCAGATCCTGCTGGTCGACGACAACCCGATCAATCTGCAGATCCTGTACAAGACGCTGCAGGGGCACGGCTATCGCCTGCTGATCGCGCGCAATGGCGAATCGGCGCTCGACATCGCGCGCCAGGCGCGGCCGTCGCTGGTGCTCCTCGATGTGATGATGCCGGGCATGGACGGCTTCGAGGTCTGCCGCCAGCTGAAGGCGGAGGCCACCACCCGCGACACCGCCGTCATCTTCCTCTCCGCTCTCGGCGACAGTCAGGCCAAGGTGCGCGGTTTCGCGCTCGGCGGCGTCGACTACATCGCCAAGCCGTTCCAGGCCGACGAGGTGG
>CAZEVP010000122.1:0-6985 GCA_964515735.1 uncultured Verrucomicrobiaceae bacterium
AAGGTCGGCGTGCGCAACCCGTTGTTCCTGCTCGACGAGATCGACAAGATGGGCATGGACCACCGCGGCGATCCCGCGTCGGCACTGCTCGAAGTGCTCGATCCGGAGCAGAACAACACCTTCAACGATCACTACCTCGAAGTCGATTTCGATCTCTCCGAGGTGATGTTCATCTGCACGTCGAACTCGCTGAACATTCCGGCGCCGCTGCTCGACCGGATGGAGGTGATCCGCATCCCCGGCTACACCGAGGATGAGAAGGTCAACATCGCCGAGCGCTACCTGAAGCCGAAGCAGATGAAGAACAACGGCCTCGAAGCGGGCGAGCTGACCATCGACGAGGCGGCGATCCGTGACCTGATCCGCTACTACACACGTGAGGCCGGCGTGCGCAGTCTCGAGCGCGAGGTCGCCAAGATCTGCCGCAAGGTGGTCAAGGAGTTCTCGCTCGGCAAGAAGACGGCGCCGGTCGTCGTCACCGCTGCCGAGCTTGAGCACTACTGCGGCGTGCGGCGCTACTCGTTCGGCGTCGCCGAGGAGAAGAACCAGATCGGCCAGGTCACCGGGCTGGCGTGGACGCAGGTCGGCGGCGAGCTGCTGACGATCGAGACCGCGGCACTGGCCGGCAAGGGCCGCATCATCAAGACCGGCTCGCTCGGCGATGTCATGCAGGAGTCGATTCAGGCGGCGCTGACCGTCGTCCGCAGCCGCTCGCAGCTGCTCGGCATTGCGGCGGCGTTCCACGAGAAGCACGACCTGCACATCCACATGCCGGAAGGTGCGGTGCCGAAGGATGGGCCGAGCGCCGGCATCGGCATGTGCACGGCACTGGTCTCCGTCATCACCGGGATTCCGGTGCGCGCCGACGTGGCGATGACCGGCGAGATCACGCTGCGCGGACAGGTGCTGCGTATCGGCGGGCTGAAAGAGAAGCTGCTGGCGGCGCATCGCGGTGGCATCAAGACCGTCATCATTCCGGAGGAGAACGAGCGCGACCTGAAGGAAATTCCGGAGAACATCAAGGCCGATCTGCAGATCAAGCCGGTCAAGTGGATCGACGAGGTGCTGGAGATCGCGCTGGAGCGGATGCCACAGCCGATTTCCGACGAGCTCTATCTGGGCAAGGACGCAGCGACGAATGCGGTCGACGCCAATGCCGACAAGGGTGAAGCGTCGCGCATCAATGCGCATTGATCGCGGGTATCGATCACACATCGAATCGAAACCCGTTGACATTTTTCTGTAGCTTGCGACCCCTTCGGGGTCATTGCTGACGCGGCGCCCAAAATCGTTCCAGACGATTTTTTGTGGCCCGTCAGCGGCGGTGAGCGGGCAGGGGAACGAGAGCGGCCATGGTCCGCTCTTTCCTTGACCCTGCTGCGGCCATCTGGTGTAGAATCCCCCGCTCTTCTGAGTCTTACCCGCATTTGCCGGCTCCGGTTTCACGGCGGGGTTCTGGTCAAAGCAATTATTCTTCTAAGGGGATTCGTGTGAACAAAACCGAACTGATCGAAGCGATTGCCGCCTCCGCCGATCTGCCGAAAGCTGTCGCCGGCCGCGCGCTCGACGCGATGGTCGAGGCGATCATCGGTGCATTGAAGAAGGACGATCCGGTCGTCCTGGTCGGGTTTGGCACGTTTGCGGTCAAGGACCGCGCTGCCCGCACCGGTCGCAACCCCCAAACCGGTGACACCATCGAAATCGCTGCCGCCAAGATTCCCGGTTTCAAGGCCGGCAAGGCGCTGAAAGACGCGGTCAATTCCTGATCGATTGCGACCTCCGCCCGAGCGGTCGCGTCAGCGTTCTGCAGGTACGGCACGGTGCGGTTGCCAGTCGGTAGGTCATTCGAAGAGGCGCATCCAAGGGTGTGCCTTTTTTATTCCGGGAGTGCACGGATCGTATGCTGCAATCGATAAGAAGCAATGTGCAGGGCACGATGGCCAAGATCATCGTGGCCATCATCGTCGTTCCCTTCGCCATTTTCGGTATCGAGTCGCTGGTGCAGGGTGGTGGCGATGTACCCGCCGCCACCGTCAATGGCGAGAAGATTGGCCAGGGCGAACTGCAGCGGGCCATCCGGCAACAGCAGCAGCGTTTGCTGGCGACGATGGGCGAAAACATCGACCCGTCGGTGCTCGATGAAAGCCGTCTGCAGCAGCCGGTGCTCGAAAACCTGATCACGCAGGAGCTGTTGTCGCAGCAGGCGCATAAGCTCGGTTTCGGCATCTCCAATGCGGGTGTCGATCAGCTGCTGACGTCGCTGCCGCAATTCCAGCAGGAGGATGGCCAGTTCTCGTCGGAGCGCTATCTTGCCGTGCTGCGCGAGAGCGGTTTCGCGCCGGTCGACTTCAAGGCGCGCGTGCGCGAGGACCTGCTGATCGATCAGCTCTATTCGGGGCTGGCGCTGTCGGAGTTCATCACGCCGGCAGAACTGGCGCGCGTGGTGGCATTGAGCCGGCAACAGCGCAGCTTCGACTACATCGTGGTTCCGGTGGCGAAGGATCTGAGCGGTGTTACCGTCACCGACAGTGACATCGAGGCCTACTATCAGGCGAATACCAGCGCGTTCATGCAGCCCGAGCGGGTCAAGCTCGAATATGTCGAACTGAAGGCCAGTGATTTCGTCAAGCCGGTCGACGAGGCGGCGATCGTGGCCGAGTATGAGCGCGAGAAGCAGAATGCCGGCTCCGGCATCGAGCGCCACGCGGCCCACATCCTGATCGAGATCGGCGGCGACCGCGATGAAGCGGCGGCGCAGGCGCTGGCCGCGAAGGTCAAGGGCGAACTGGAAGCCGGTGCCGATTTCACGGCGCTGGCGGCCAGGTACTCCGACGATTTCGGCACGAAACAGTCGGGTGGCGATCTCGGCATCAGCGGGGGTGAAACCTTCCCGCAACCGTTCGAGCAGGCGCTGGCGGCGCTGCAGCCGGGTCAGGTATCTGAGCCTGTTCGCACCGACGCGGGTCTCCACCTGATCAAGCTGGTCGATCAGCGCGTCGAAACCTTCCCGCCGCTCGAACAGCGTCGTACCGAAATCAGCGAGCGCCTCGCCGCGCAGGTCGCACAGCCGGAACTGTTGAAGGCGATCGAGCACCTGCGCGATCTCGTCTTCAACGCCGATGGCCTGAAACAGCCGGCGCGCGAGATGAAGCTCGAGGTGCGCAGCACCGACTGGCTGGCACGCGACAACAGCGATTCGATGTTTTCCAATCCGCGCCTGATCGGCGCCGCGTTCACCAACGAGGTGCTGAAGGAGCGCAACAACAGCGATGCCATCGAGCTGGCACCGGACCATTTCGTCGTACTGCGGGTGGCTGATCATGCCGAGGCGGCGCCGCGTCCGCTGGCCGAGATCCGGGCGGAAGTGGAAACGCTGCTGAAGCGTGAGCGCGCAGTGGCGCAGGCACACACGCGCGCCGAAGCGCTGAAACAGGAGCTGGCGGGTGGCGCGGAGCTGGCGGCGGTGGCGGCAAAGGCCGGACTGGAGCTGAAACAGGCCAAACAGCTGCAGCGCAGCGCGGCGGATGTCGATCACGAGATCGTGCGCGCTGCCTTCGAGCTGCCGCGCAAGGGCGGTAGCGCCGAGCAGACGGTGCTGGCCGATACCGCGACCGGCGACGTGGCGTTGATCCGGTTGCGCGGTGTGGAGGATGGCAAGAGCGGCGATCTGGAGCAGCCGCAACAGCGCATGCTGGCAATGCAGCTGCGCCGCGGTAACGGCGAAGCCCTCTTTGCCGCCTATCTCGACGCCGTGCGCAGCGCGGCCGATATCAAGCTCCAGTAACCGCCCGTCGTTCGCTGGAATCGATGGCACTGGCGCGGCGCCGCCGGTGCCACGGATCTGTTTTGGAGGGGACGGTGTGACGCTCGATCTGGAGCGCGATGCGATCCATCTCTGGTTCTGGTTTCCGGAGCTCGCCTGCCGCAACGCCACGTTCGATCAGTTCGAGGCGCTGCTGGCCGACGACGAGCTGGCGCGCTACAGCCAGCTGCGTTTTCCCGAGCACCGGCGCGAGTATCTGGTCAGCCATGCGCTGCTGCGCACGACGCTGGCGCGCTATGCCGATCTGCCGCCACTCGAACTCCGCTTCCAGCAGAATGCCTTCGGCAAGCCGGAGCTGGTCGGTGCCGGTGCGCTCGCCGATCTGCGCTTCAACATGTCCCACACGCACGGTCTGGCGGTCTGCGCCGTCTCCCGCAGTGGCGACATCGGTGTCGACGTCGAGTACCACACCGAGAATCCCGCATTGCTGGAGATCGCCGACCACTACTTCTCGCAGCGCGAGATCGACGATCTGCTGTCGCTGCCGGAAGCGCGGCGCCCGGCGGCGTTCTTCCGTTACTGGACGCTGAAGGAGTCCTACATCAAGGCGCGCGGCGAGGGGTTGTCGCTGCCGCTGGACAGCTTCTCGTTCCTGCTGTGCGACGACGAAGAGGCCATCGGTTTCGCCTGCGACGGCGAACCGAATCCGGAGGCGTGGCACTTCTTCTCGCTGCGCCCGGTGCCGGACTACTCCGCAGCGGTGGCGCTGCGCAGCGGCGGCGCGCAGCCGCCACGGCTGCAGCTGTTCACGGCCGATCTGTACGGCTACCAGCCCTTCACGCCCGCCTCCGAAGCGGATTAACGTAGCGGCGCGGACCCGTTCATGGCGTCGATACCGCCATGCGTCGAATATCCCGATACGACAACCGGATCGCCTGTGCGAGAGATCGCCGATGAGCACATCCCTGGACCAACTCGCCGACAGTGCGGCCGCGACCACCGGGCGACCGGAGCTGGCGCGGTGGCAGCCCGCGCTGTCGGGTGAGATCGACATCCGTATCGACCGCAGCGGCGACTGGTATCACGAGGGCACACGCATCGAGCGCCATGCGCTGGTGCAGCTGTTCGCGTCGATTCTGCGGCGGGAGGATGACGGTCATTACTACCTGGTGACTCCGGTCGAGAAGTGGCGCATTCGTGTCGATGATGCGGCGCTGCTGGTCGTCGATGTCGATCGTATCGAGCGCGATGGCACGACGGTGATCGACTGTCTGCTCAATACCGGTGTGCGTGTACCGATGGATGCGTCGCATCCGCTGACGGTGCTGCAGCCGGATGGCGATGAGCCGCGTCCCTATCTGCAGCTCGATCATGGACTGACCGCGCGGGTCCAGCGCGCCGCGTTCTACCGGCTGGTGGAGTGGGGCGAGGCGGAAGGGGATGCGTGGGTGATCGGCAGCGGTGGTCAGCGCTTCGTACTGGGCCGTCTCGATTGAGGTTCTATCGGGGTGGATTCGCACGACCCCACGGTTCGGCATTGGCCAGCTGCCAGCAGTACCACGCGGCGACGCTGCGCCACGGGCTCCACGCCGTGCCGAGCGGCTTGAGCTGCTTCGCGCTCGGCAGCTCGGTCAGCCGCGCGGCGCGCGCGTAGCCGACGCGAACGCCGTAGTCATCGACCGGCCAGACATCGAGCCGGCCGAGCGTGAAGATCAGCACCATCTCGGCGGTCCAGCGGCCGACGCCGCGCGCGGCGGTCAGCGTCTCGATGATCCGCTCATCCTCCCAGTCGTGAATCTCGGCGCGTTCGCGCGGCAGCTCGTCGGCTGCGGTGCGCGCGGCGATGTCGCGGATCGCGGCGATCTTCTGTCGCGACAGCCCCGCCGTGCGCAGCGACTCCTCCGGTGTTTTCAGCAGCTGGCGCGGCGACGGGAAATCGCTGCGCGGGTAGAGCGCCAGCAGCCGCTTGAAAATGGTTTCGGCGGCGCGGCCATTCAGTTGCTGGTAGACCACCGATTCGATCAGCGCGGCGTAGGGGCCGCGCTCGGTCTCGCAACGCAGACCGCAGCGGCCGAAGCGGGCGATCAGCGGCGCCAGGATCGGGTCGTCGGTCAGCGCGCGTTCGGCGCGGCGCAGTTGTCGGCTCAGCGTTGCGGAGGTGGTGGCTGTCATCGGTTGTCGCCGTGATGGATATTCAGGTGAGGCCTGCTTCTGCGCGCGCTTCGACAATGTCCCGCACGACGGCAATGAAGTTGGCTGTCAGTGGATTCAGCTGCGCCGCGTTCCAGGCAAGTGCCAGCGTCAGCTGCTGCTTCAGCTCCGCAACCGGTTTCAGCACCACGCCGGGTTGTGGCGATTCGCCGTTGGCAGAGACCACGAAGCTGACGCCCATGCCCACCGACACGAGATTCAGGATGGTGGCTTCGCTGTCCGCTTCCTGGATCACGCGCGGCACCAGCCCGCCTTCGACGCAGGTGCGCATCAGCGCTTCGGCATAGTAGGCGAGCTTCGAGCGGGCCAGCCAGATGAATGGCTCCTGCACCAGATCGCCGAGCCGAATCCGTTTGAGCTCGGTGAGTGGATGGCCCGTGTGCAGCGCCAGATAAAAACGATCGTTGGCGATCACCAGACGATCCAGTTCGTGGTCGTGCGCTGGTGACAGGTAAATGAAGCCAGCGTCGAGTTCGCCGGCTCTGAGTGCGTCGCACTGTGCCGGCGAGTGCAGCTGCTGCAGGTTCAGCTCCACCTCGGGGTAGCGGCTGCGAAAATGGCTCAGCGAATGCGACACCGCGCGTTCGCGGCCGGCGGTCTCGCGAAAACCGATGCGCAGGGTGCCGGTGCGGCCGAGGCTCGCTTCGTGCAGTCGTTCGGCGGCGCGCTTGATGTCGCGCAGGATGCGCTGGGCATCGTCGAGGAAGAGGCGACCGAGCGGCGACAGCTGCACCCGCCGTTTGCTGCGAATGAAAAGGGCGCAGCCCAGCTCCTGTTCCAGCAGCGCGATCTGTTTGGAGAGTGCCGGCTGGGCGATGTGCAGGCGCACGGCGGCGCGGTGGAAATTCTCCTCCTCGGCGGCGGCGACGAAGTAGCGCAGGCGGCGGGTATCCATGTGGCTCCTGAAATCGATCGGTTCCGGAAGGGTGTTGATATGGCAACACATGATAACTATATGGAATCAAGTTGGTAAGAAATAAGTGTTGGCGTTATCGAAAGCCGAAGCCTAAC
>CAZEVP010000123.1:0-6960 GCA_964515735.1 uncultured Verrucomicrobiaceae bacterium
CCTTGATGCCGGTCGCCTTGGTGAATTTGTCGAGCGTGTCCTCGGCGATGTAGTCGGACCAGTTGTAGACGTTGACCACCTTCTCCGCAGCGTGCGCGCCGATGGCGAATGCACCGATGGCGGCGGCCGCGACCACCCAAGACGTCCTGGCTTTCTTCATTGCGGGAATCCCCTGTCAGGTCTCGAAACTGTTGCGAAGTAAGGAGAGTGCCGGCGAGCTCGGGCCGCCCGGCGGGGGCCTATGCTGCGGCATTCGTTTGCGGTCAGCAAGTAGCGTTCCAGCCCTCGCGACAACCGGCGACGGCACTGGCGCCGGGCTGGACATCGAGATATGCACCAGGCCGGCTCAGCCGCGCCGGAAACGGGGCACCCACGCACCAAACCTGCGCACGACTCAGTGCTCCAGCGCCAGTGTCGGCAGCGCCTCCAGCGTCTGATCCAGACAGCGGCGTACCAGCGCGACCAGCTCGTCGATCTGTGGCCGGGTCGTGATCAGCGGCGGTGCGAACAGCAGCGTGTCGCCGGTCGCGCGCAGGACGAGACCGTTGCCGACCGCGATATCGCGGCAGGCGGCACCGACCACGCCCTTCGGCGCGAAACGCCGCTCAGTGCCCGGCTCCGGCACCAGCTCCAGCGCGCCGATGAAGCCGACACCGCGCGCCTCGCCGACCAGTGGATGGCTGACCAGCTCGCGCAGGCGCTGCTGCAGCCAGGGGCCGGTGTCGTCGCGCACCCGCTCGACCAGCTGCTCGTCGCGGATGATCTTCAGGTTGGCCAGCGCCACCGCCGCCGCGACCGGATGGCCGGAACAGGTGAAGCCGTGGGTGAACTCGCCGCAGCGCTCGATCAGCACGTCGGCGACGCGATCGCCGACCAGCACGCCGCCCATCGGGATATAGCCGGAGGTGAGTCCCTTGGCGATCGGCATCAGGTCGGGGCGGATGCCGAACGTGGTGCTGCCGAACCATTCGCCGGTGCGACCGAAACCACAGATCACCTCGTCGGCGATCAGCAGGATGCCGTACTGATCGCAGATGCGCTGGATCTCCGGCCAGTAGCTGGCGGGTGGAATGATGACGCCGCCGGCACCCTGGATCGGCTCGCCGATGAACGCGGCGACGCGCTCGACGCCGAGCTCGAGAATCTTCGCCTCGAGTTGTCGCGCGATGCGCAGGCCGAATTCATCGGGATCGCTACCCCTTCCTTCGCCAAACCAATAGGGCTGGTCGATATGGACGATGTCGGGAATCGGCAGACCGCCCTGCGCATGCATGCCGGCCATGCCGCCGAGGCTGGCGGCGGCGACGGTGGAGCCGTGATAGCCGTTTTTGCGGCCGATGATCACCGTCTTCTGCGGCTGGCCGAGCAGCGCCCAGTAGCGCCGCACCATGCGCACGATGGTGTCGTTGGCTTCGGAGCCGGAGCCGGTGAAGAAGACGCGATTGACGTGCGGCGGCGCGATCTTCGCCAGTTCGTCGGCGAGCAGGATCGCGGGCGTCGTCGTGCACTGGAAGAAGCTGTTGTAGTACGGCAGCTCGACCATCTGTTTACAGGCCGCCTCTGCCAGCTCCCTGCGGCCGTAACCGACATTGACGCACCAGAGGCCGGAGAAGGCATCGAGCAGCCGATGGCCATCGCCATCCCACAGGTAGATGCCGTCGGCGCGGCTGATGATGCGGGTGCCGAGCCGGCCCAGCTCGGCACTGTCGGTGAACGGGTGCAGGTGATGCTGGCGGTCGAGCTGCTGCAGCGCGGTTGTGTCGAGAGGCACAGTATCGAGATGGTCGGTTGAAGCGCTCATAACATCTCTCTCACAGCGGCGACCTGCTTTCTCCCCTCTCCCTTCAGGGAGAAGGGCCGGGGGAGAGGGAGCCTCGGCATCGCACAACCGCCCTCTCCCTAACCCTCTCCCTGAAGGGAGAGGGGATTCGACCAGTGGTTTCCTACACGTTCAACAACAGAAACTCGCGCTCCCACGAACTGATGACGCGGAAGAAGGTTTCATACTCCTTCTCTTTCACGGCGGCGAAGGCGTGCACGAAACGCTCGCCGAGAATGTCGTGCAGCTCCGGGCAGCGGCGCAGAAGCTTCAGCGACTCTTCGAGGCTGCGCGGCAGCTGGTAGGGCTGATCGTAGGCGTCGCCCTCGATCGGGTCGGTCGGCTGCAGCTTCTCCCGGATGCCGAGGTAGCCACAGGCCAGCGACAGCGCGATCGCCAGATACGGATTGACGTCGGCGCCGGCGAAGCGGTTTTCGAGGCGCGTGTTGGCCGGGTCGGAGACCGGCACGCGCAGGCCGCAGGTGCGGTTGTCGAAGCCCCACTGCACGTTGATCGGCGCCGAGTTGTAGCGGGCGATGCGGCGGTACGAATTGACGTTCGGCGCGAAGAAGGCCATCGCCGCCGGCACGTACTTCTGCAGGCCGGCGATGTAGCTGCGGAACAGCTCGGTGTGGCTGCCGTCGGCGTTGGCGAACAGGTTGTTGCCGTCACGGTCGACCAGGCTCTGGTGCATGTGCATCGCGCTGCCAGGCTCGGTCTCCATCGGCTTGGCCAGGAAGGTGGCGTAGACGCCGTGACGCATCGCCGCCTCGCGCATCGTGCGCTTGAACAGGAAGACCTGATCGGCCAGTTCGATCGGGTCGCCATGCAGGAAGTTGATCTCCATCTGCGCGGCGCCGGACTCGTGGATCAGCGTGTCGACGTCGAGCTCCATCGCCTCGCAGAAGTCGTACATGTCCTCGAAGATCGGGTCGAACTCGTTGACCGCGTCGATCGAATAGGACTGGCGCGCCGTCTCCGGCCGCCCGGAGCGGCCGACCGGCGGCTGCAGCGGGAAATCGGGGTCGGTGTTCTTGCTGACCAGGAAGAATTCGAGCTCCGGCGCCACCACCGGCAGCCAGCCCTCGGCCTCGTACAGCGCCGCCACCTTGCGCAGCACCGTGCGCGGCGACAGCGAATGCTGCGAGCCGTCGTGGGTGAAGCAGTCGTGGATCACCTGCGCGGTCGGGTCGACCGCCCACGGCACCATCCGCACCGTCTTCGGGTCGGGTTTCAGCACCATGTCGGTTTCGCCCGGGTGCACCATCGTCATGTCTTCCGGCCAGTCGCCGGTGACGGTCTGCAGGAAGATCGACTCCGGCAGCCGCATCCCCTCGTCCTCGATGAACTTGTCGGCCGGGATGATCTTGCCGCGCGCGTTGCCGGTCATGTCCGGGATCAGACACTCCACTTCGGTGATGCGGCGTTCGCGCAGCCATTCGCGAATCGATTGGATACTCATGGGTCAACCTGTCGGCTTGGAAAGGGGAATCAGCGCTTCGTCCCAGCGTAGCGGCGGCAGGCGTCGCCGAACGCCTTCAGGATGGCGAGCGCGAACGGATTCTGCGCCGGCTTCCACTCCGGATGGAACTGCACCGCGAGCGTGAACGCCTTCGCCTCCGGCAGCGACACCGCTTCGATCAACCCGTCCGGCGCCACCGCCTCGGCGCGCAGGCCCGGCGCCAGCCGGTCGATGCCCTGACCGTGCACCGAGTTGACGATGGCGCTGTCGACGCCGCCGATCCGCGCCAGCAGACCGCCCTGCGTCAGCGCGACCGGATGGGCCGGGCCGTACTGCTCGTCGAGCGTCGCCTCCTGATCCTCGCGATGATCCATCTTGCCGGGCGTCTCGTGCACCTTCTGCAACAGCGTGCCGCCGAGCGCGACGTTGAGCTCCTGCAGGCCGCGGCAGATGCCGAGGATCGGCATACCGATCCCGATCGCCAGCCGAATCAGTTCAAGGTTGGAAGCGTCGCGCTCGGGATCGCGCAGGCAGCTTTCTTCCTCCTGCGACGACTGCCCGTACAGGTGCGGCAGGATGTTCGAGTAGCCGCCAGTCAGCAGCAGGCCGTCGAGGTGGCCGAGCAGCTGGCGCGGATCGGTGCGCTCCGGCAGCGCCGGCAGGATCACCGGCAGCGCCGCCATCACGTCGGTGACGGCGAGCAGATACTTCTCGCCGACGGTGTGCAGATGGTGTGGCTCGAACAGGCGCCGGTCGGCCGGCAGGCCGATCAGCGGCTTGATGACGGATTGCCCGGCGGGCGCGACGACGGTGTTCACGATGCGCATCACACAGCTTGGGATGAAGCGCGACACTACTCGCGGTGTTGATTTTTTTCAACGGCCGAAATGGCCCTGCAACCGCGACTCCAACGCTGCCTACACACGGCCAGATCCGCACCAGAAAGTGGCAACGATTGCCCTTCGATGCCTTTTTTATCGACAAAAGTGCCCGCTTGCTTTTGGATAGGGGCCAGCGTAGCGTTAGGCCACGACCCTTTCGGAGAAGGGCTGTTTTCCATAGCACGGCTATCGAAAGCGGCGCCTGTCAAAAATAGTGGCCATCATGAACAGCGCCTTACCACCCGTGGCTTCCGCGCCGCCCGGAGCCTCCACGCCGCTGCAACGGGAGGCGGCCGATTTCCTCGCCGCGCACCCCGATGTCGAAACCGTCGACCTGCTGATCGCCGACATCAACGGCGTGCTGCGCGGCAAACGCATCAACGTCTCCTCGCTCGAAAAGGCCTGTCGCGATGGCATCTGCCTGCCGCCGTCGGCGCTGGCGGCCGACATCACCGGCGACACCGCCGAGTCGACCGGCCTCGGCTTCGAGATCGGCGACATGGACCTGGTCTGCCGGCCGGTGCCCGGCACGCTACGACCGGTGCCGTGGCAGCCACACCCGAGCGCGCAGCTGATGCTGACGATGTTCAACGAAGACGGCTCGCCGTTTCCGATCAATCCGCGCGAAATATTGAAAAAGGTCGTGGCCCGGCTGCACGCGAAGGGGCTGTTCCCGGCGGTCGCGGTCGAGCTCGAGTTCTACCTGACCGACTTCGACAAGGACCCCGACGGCCGCCCGCAGCCACCGATCTGCCCGGCCACCGGCGAGCGCAACACCAACAACCAGATCTACGGCATCGCCGAGCTGGACGGTTACCGCGACTTCATCCACGCCGTCGCCGATGCCGCCTTCGATCAGAACATTCCGGCCGATGCCGCCGTCGCCGAATTCGCTCCGGGGCAGTTCGAGATCAACCTGCACCACCGCGATGACCCGGTCGCCGCCTGCGACGACGGCTTGATGCTGAAGCGGCTGATCAAGGGCATCGCCGAGCGCCAGGAGATGGTCGCCACGTTCATGGCGAAGCCCTACGAAGAGCACGCCGGCAGCGGCACCCACATCCACATCAGCATGCTCGACCGCAACGGCGTCAACGTCTTTAACGACATCGACGGCAACGAGTCGCCGTGGCTGCTGCAGGCGATCGCCGGGCTGCAGGCGGCGATGGCGGAGTCGATGCTGATCTTCGCGCCGCACGCCAACTCCTACCGCCGCTTCGTACGCGACGCGTTCGTGCCGCTGGCGCCGTGCTGGGGCTACAACAACCGCACCGTGGCGCTGCGCATACCGGCCGGTTCGAGCGAGGCGACGCGAATCGAGCACCGCGTCGCCGGCGCCGACGCCAACCCCTATCTGGTGACGGCGGCGCTGCTGGCGGCGATCGACTGGGGCCTCGAACACCGGCTGCAGCCGACGCCGGAAACCACCGGCAACGCCTACAACCAGGTCAGGCCGTCGCTGCCGCGCTACTGGGTGCACGCGCTCGATGCCTTCAAGGGCGCGAAGGTTCTGCCGCACTATCTCGGCGAGCAGTTCTGCCACGTATTCACCGCAGTGAAGGAGGCCGAGCTGGAGATCTTCCAGCGCCACGTCTCGTCGCTGGAGTACGACTGGTACTGGCGCGGCATCTGACGCTCCGCTCAGCTCACATTCAGCTCCGCGCCCGGATAATCGGCGTCACCACCGACGACACCGATGCGAGGGAGCGACCATGAACCTGCGTTTTCCGACCATGCGTTTCCGCCGCGCCACGCTGCTGCTGGCGCTCGCCTCCGCCGCCGCCGTCTCGCTGACGGAGAGCGACTGGCAACAGCGGCTGCAACAGAGCGGCTACCGCGTCACCGAAGAGACCGCGGAAATACAGAACTACCGGCTCTCCGGCTGGAATGCGCTCGACGACCTCCACCTGATGATCAACGCCGGTCCCGGCAAGCGCTATCTGATCACCTTTCGCAGCCCGTGCCGCGAACTGCGCAGCAACGAAACGATCGCCTTCTCCAACACCGGCAACCGGTTGACCAAATTCGACAAGGCGATCGTGCGCGGCCCCGGTGGTATCGCCGAAAGCTGCTTCATCCACTCGATCCACGTGCTCGAAAAGATCCCCAGGGAGAGCTGATTCCTCTCCCCTAATCTTCTCCCGGAAGGGAGAGGGAATTTCGTTGGCGCCACATCAACGTCGCATCACCATAACCGGCCGCTGCCGCCTGCAAGTGCGCCGGCGCCGGCGCGAAACCGAAACGCCCCCAGAACCGCTGTGATGCCTGCACCGCGATCAGCGCGCAGCGAGCCCACTGCCTGTCCGCCAGTCGCAGCGCATCGCCGATCAATCGCTCGCCGGTACCGGTACCGCGCCAGTCGGGATCGATCGCCAGATCGTGGATGTAGAAACAGTCGGCCGCCGCCGGCAGCCGTTCGATGACCAGATCGAGTGCCGGCGGCGCATCGCTGGTCCACGGATGGGCGAACAGATAGCCGGCCGGACCGCTCTCGCTGTCGGCCACCCAGCAGGTGGCCGGCGAGACGTCGAGACGGCTGAGCAACGCGCCGGCCGACTCGGGTTCGATGCTGTCGTAGCAGCGCGACTGGATTCGCAACACGGCGTCGATATCGTCGCGCTGCATCGGGCGGATGAAATTCATGGTACGGAGAGAAACGGAAACGGGCCGCGCATTATGCCGGCGGCCCGTTCCGGGGGGACTGCGTAGTTACCGAAACCGCGTACTTACAGATCAGGCCCCGCCGACCAGCTGCTGCAGGTCGCGATCGAACGTATCGGTATACAGACACTCGCGGC
>CAZEVP010000124.1:0-6761 GCA_964515735.1 uncultured Verrucomicrobiaceae bacterium
TCGGCGTCGAGCTTGAGCCAGGCGACGCCGGGCACGCCGGTCTTGACGATGTCGAGATGCTGGCGCAGCAGCGCGGGGTCGATGCGCGCGCGCACGCGGAACATCAGTTTCTGCCGCTCGCTGGCGGTCTCGACTGTCTTCGGCGTGAACTGCGCGGTGCTGGCGACGAACGATACCGAGGCCGGAATCACCAGTTCTGGCGCGGCGTCGAGCAGCAGCCGCACTTCGCTGCCGAGGCGCACGCGGCCGGCCGCCTGCTCCGGCAGGAAGAAGGTCATGTAGACGTCGGTCAGGTCGACCATGTTGAGCACGGTGCCGCCGGCGCCGAGCACCTCGCCGGGCTGCGCCACCAGGTACTGCACGCGGCCGTCGCGCGGCGCCTTCAGCAGGCTGTCGTCGATGTCGGCGTCGATGCGCGCCACCGTCGCCTCGGCCGCCGCCACCGCCGAATCGGCGCCGACCACCTGAGAGTGCGCCGCCTTCACCGCCGATTCGGCCGCCTTCACCTGCGCTCTGGCGGCGACGACCGCCGCCTGCGCGCTGCGCAGCGCCGCGAGGTGATCGTCGAGCTGCTGGCGCGACACGTTGCCCTGCTTCGACAGCGCCTCCGAGCGCTGGTGGCGGCGCTGCGCCGCATCGCGCTCGGCCTCGCGCTGCACGACGACCGCCTGCGCCGCGGCCAGGTCGCTCTGGCTCATCGCCACCTGCGCCTCGGCGCTGGCCACCGCGTTGACCGCGCGCTGCAGCTGCGCCAGCGCCTCTTCGCGCTGCGCCTCCAGCGTCGTGATCTGCATCCGCGCCAATGTGTCGCCGGCACTCACGAAATCTCCCTCCACCACGAGGATCGCCTCGACGCGCCCCGGCAGCTTGGTGGCGACATCGACTTCGGTGGCTTCGAGGCGGCCGTTGCCGCTGACGAAGCCGTCGCCGAAACCGGACGGCGACAGTTGTCGCCAGGCGTACAGAGCGGCGGCGATCAACAGCGCGGCGATCAGCAGCGGGACGGTTTTTCCGGAGAGCGGATTGCGCATGCGGCGAATTTCCGAGAGAGGGGAGAGTGCGGCTGTCGCGATGCGGGATGCGGGGGGGCGATGCCGGAACGGAGCGACCATATCACACGGTTTCAGCGTCCGGTTTGATCTAGGTCGGCTCGGGAAACGGGTCGTCTCTGGCGCGCGACGAAAGCGATCGCCGCCTGTTTTCAGGCGTCATCGGGAGCGATTTTTGGCGTCGTGCAGCGACGACCCGAAGGGTGGGCGCCATGGCCGGTTTTTGCTTCTGCAAAACCGGCATTTTCGCCATCCCTGGCGCTCAGATGGCAGTCACAAAAAAGGCGGCCGAAGCCGCCAACCAACAGGGGAACGATCAGGTTCCGTCAGAAGTTCCAGTCCACCGTCATACCGTAGGTACGCGGCATGCCCTGAATGCGGGCGACACCGCCGGCATCGAGCTGGCCGGTCGAACTGTACTCCTTGTCGGTGAGGTTCGAGCCCCACAGCGTCAGGGTCCACGAGGCATCGAGCGGCTCCAGACCGACGCGGGCGCCGTACAGTGCATAGCCACCCTGTCTGGTCTCGTACGGCTGCGTCACGTCGAGATTGACGCCGCTCTTGAGGCTGGTGTCGATGCGCGCGAACCAGGTCAGGCTGTCGTTGAACGGCGTCGGCGCGCGATAGGTGAGCGCGGCGCTGCCGGTCCACAGCGGCGCGTTGTCGAGGCGCGAGCCGGAGAGGTCCTGCGTGTTGCCGACACAGCCGGGATAACCCGGAGCGGGGCACGGGGCGCTGGCGAACTCGTCGTAGCCGGAGTCGATGTAGCCGATGCCGCCTTCCAGCGTCAGCGACTCGGTCAGCGCGGCGCCGAAGTCGAACTCGATCCCCTTGCTCTCGACCTTGGCGGCGTTGCTGATGATGGTGCTGGATTCGCCGAACAGCGCCTGCGAGACCTGGAAGTCGTCGTAGACCTGATAGAACAGCGCGGCGTTGAGACGCAGACGGCCATCCAGCCAGACGCTCTTGAGGCCGAGCTCGACGCTGTCGGTGGTCTCCGGGTCGTAAGTCAGCAGGTCGGCGTCGAGACAGCCCATGGCGCCGCCGGTCAGGCTGCAGGTGGTGTTCTGGCGGTTGAAACCGCCAGATTTGAAGCCGCGATCCACCGACAGATAGGCCATCTTGTCCGGATCGATGCGGTACTGCGCCTTGGCGCTGTAGGTCCATTCGTTGAAGGTGTCGTCGTCGTCGATGGCGACCGCGGTCATCGTCGGCGAAATCTGCAGCGTCGAGTAGGTCTGCTTCTTGTCCGACGTGTAGCGGATGCCGCCGACCAGGCTCCAGTCGTCGGTCAGGTCGTAGGTGACCGAGCCGAACAGCGCGCGGGTTTCGTTGTCGCGCGTGGTGCGGCTGATGGTCGGTATCTGGCTGGCGGTCGGCGACAGCCGGAACAGATCGGCGCTGTTGTGGATCGTGGTCGGGCTGTCGAGCTCTTCGGTCTGCCAGAACAGGCCGGCGACGTAAGAGATCGGCCCCGAGGTTTCGCCGGTCAGGATCAGCTCTTCCGACCACGCCTTGCGAACCGGCGCGCTGGTCAGGTACGAGAGTTCCAGCGGCGTGCGGTCGCGATCCTTGATCAGCCACGAGCTGATGCGGTCGTGCGCGGTGATCGACTGCAGCGACAGCTCGTCGCTCAGGCTCCAGGTCGCGGTCAGCACGTGGCGTTCGACTTCGTCTTTGTAGGCGCCGACGTTCTCCCGGGATTTGCCGAGCTCCGGCGTCGGCAGCGTGGTGCCGAGCGCGCTGGCGAGATCCTGCCACGGCCGGTTGCGCCAGGCGGGGAGGTTGGTGATGTTATCGACGCCGTAGGTGACGAGGCCGCTGTCCAGGTCGCCCTCGGTGACCAGACGCTCGCTGCTCCATTTCAGTTCGAGGTCGTCGGTGGCATTCCACAGCAGCTTGATGCGGCCGCCGTGGCGGTCGTCATTGCGAGTGTCCTTGTCGAGATGGACGTTGTCGGTGTAGCCGTCGCGCTTGCCGGTGAAGCCGCTGAGGCGCACGGCCAGCGTGTCGGCGATCAGCGGCAGGTTCAGCACGCCGCGCAGTTCGCGCTGGTTGAAGTTGCCGAGCACGCCCTGCACCTTGCCGGAGGTTTCGTAGGTGTTGGGGTCCTTGGTGTGGATGTGCACCACGCCGGCGGTGGTGTTGCGGCCG
Organism: uncultured Verrucomicrobiaceae bacterium; assembly: GCA_964515735.1. Lineage (GTDB taxonomy): Bacteria > Pseudomonadota > Gammaproteobacteria > Pseudomonadales > CAMLJR01 > CAMLJR01. Next base: position 3,204 of record CAZEVP010000124.1, read on the forward strand.
AACAGCGTGCCCTGCGGGCCGCGCAGCACCTCCACCTGTTCGATGTCGAGCAGTTCGGTGAAGGCGGCGCCGGGCTGGATCTGGTAGACGCCGTCGACCAGCACGCCGACCGACGAATCGACGCCGCTGTTCGGCGTGCTGCCGACGCCGCGCAGACGCACCGACGAGTCGCCGATGTTGCTCGGCTTTTCCAGATAGAGGCCGGGCGTGGCCGCCTTGATGTCCTGGAAGTTGGTGATGCCCTGTGCCGACAGCTGTTCACCGCTGATCGCGGTGACGGAGACCGGCACCTCCTGAACCGTCTCCTGGCGGCGGTTGGCCGTGACCACCACCTCCTCCAGCGCGGCAACGTGGCCGCCGCCCTGCGCGAACGCCTCGACGGCGCCGCCGAACAGCAGTGGCATGACCATCAGCGGGCAGAGCCTGCCCGCCTCGCGCGGGTTGCGCGGCCTTGCCGATACGTAGGTGCGGGGGTTGTGTCGTTGTTTCTTCACCATGTCGTCGCCTCTCATGCTCTCTTATTGAAGAGAAGGCCCACGCCCGGGTGCTGGCCGCGGATGTGGGGTTTCTCGGGTGGAATCGTTGTGAGGAATCGGGTTCGATGAAATAATGGCATCTGTTAAGTATCATTATTGTCGGCGATTATGCACGGCCCGCTGACTGTGACAAGTGATTTTTCCGGACATGAGCATGGACCGACTGGCAACCGTTCCCCGCGGCCGGGCAGGCCGCCCCACCAAGGCGCAGGTGGTTGCGCGTCATGCCGAGCTGCTGGACGCCGCGTTGAGCCACTTCCTGGAGAGGGGGTACGACGGTGCCACCATCGAGGCGATCGCCGCCTCGGTGCAGATGACCAAGCGCACGATCTACGCCCGCTATCCCGACAAGGAGTCGCTGTTTCTCGCCGCCGTGCTGCGCGCGATAGAGCACAACGTCACGCCGGATGAACGTCTGCGCGCGATGGTGTCGGACGACATCGAACAGACGCTGGCGAACGTCGCGCGCCTGCGCGTCGATCAGGTGATGACGCCGAACGGCCTGCGCCTGCAGCGCATCATCAACATCGAGGCCTACCGTTTTCCGGAAATCTTCCGCTGGTACTACGAGCTGAGCGCGCGCCCGGTGATCGGTTTCATCGCCGGCGTGCTGACCGGGGAGGCGAAGGCGGGGCGGCTGGCGCTCGCCGACCCATCGATGGCGGCGAACCTGTTCGTGACGATGGTGATCAGTGCGCCGGTGCGTTCGCTGATGACCGGCGCCACGCTGTCATCGGCGGAGATCGACGAGCGCATTCGCGCCGGCGTCCACATCTTCCTCAACGGCGCGCGGCCGCGCTGACTCGACACTCTTTCATCGAATGACCCTCACAGAGACGACAGGAGCAGCCATGACAAACGATTCCGGTGACAAGCGGCACGCCAGCGGCGATACGCCGGTGGTGGTGGTGACCGGCGCCAGCTCCGGCATCGGTCTGGAGACGGCAAAAATTCTGGCCGGGCAGGGCTGGCGCGTCATCGCCGTCGGCCGCAACCCGGAGCGTTGCGCCGCGGCGGAACGGGCGATTGCCGCCTCCGCCGCCAATGGCGGCAGCGTCGAGTTCGTTCGCGCCGATTTCGACCGGATGGCGGAAGTGATGCGCGCCGCGCGCGAGATTCGCGAAAAGACGGCGCGCCTCGATGTGCTGATCAACAACGCCGGCGGTGTGCGCGACCGCAAGGTGGTGACCGACGAGGGGATCGAGGCGACCTTCGCCTCCAATCATCTGGCGCCGTTCCTGCTGACGCGCGAATTGCTGCCGCTGCTGCGGGAGACGGCAAAGGAGCGCCCGGGCGCGGTGCGAGTCATCGCGGTGGCGTCGAGCGCGCATCGGATGACGCGCGGGTTCGACGGGAATGATCCGCAGCTGCTCGGGTGTGCCGATTTCAATCCCAATGCCGCCTACTGTCAGGCCAAGCTTGCCAACATGCTGTTCACGCGCGAGCTGGCGCGGCGGCTGGCGGGCACTGGTGTGGTCGCGCAGTCGATGCACCCCGGCATCGTCGACAGCAATTTCTCCTCGCACGGTGACGAAACGCTGCAGGCGACGATGCGTGCGCGCGAGCTGCAGACGCCCGATGTGCCCGCGCGCACGCTGGTGTGGCTCGCCAGCGCGCCGGAGGCGGGTGTCGATGCGGGCCGCTACTTCTTCGATCTGAAGGAGGAGGAGCCGGCGGCACAGGCGCTCGACGATACGGCCGCGCAGAAACTCTGGCTCGAAAGCGAGAAGCTGCTCGCCGGGCTCGGTCTCTGATCGGGCGCCATCGATCTTCCGGTCGGTGGTGTGAGACGATGACGCCGCGCGATGCGAATCGTGCGGCGTTTTTTGTGGCCAGCCATCCCTGGCGGCCACCCCTGCGGGGTCGTCGCTGACGCGACGCCAAAAATCGTTCCCGGCGATTTTTTGTGACTTGCCATCCCTGGCGGTCACCCTTCGGGTCGTCGCCGATGCGACGCCAAAAATCGTTCCTGACGATTTTTTGTGACCTGCCATCCCTGATACGTATTTTCCGACCGCTGACACTTCCTTCTTGACATGCTCGCTCCCGAGAACATAATGAACCGTAAAAGGTGCCATTAATTTTGCGGTTCGCGTCATTCGATTTCTGGCTCGCGCCAGTTCAGGAGATTGCAGATGAGTACAGCGGTAGAACGTCTGACCCGGCTCGTGGAGAGCCGCGATCGCTATGACATTCCGTTTTCGCAGTTGCGCGATACGCAGATCGAAGCGATGAACGAGCGCTTCCAGCAGCGCCGCGAGGCGATCAGGCTGCTTGGCCATCGCGCCGGGCAGGCCGGCATCACCGAGGTGCGCAGCCGCGACGAGATCGTGCCACTGCTGTTTCCGCACACCGCCTACAAGAGCTACCCCGAGAATTTCCTCGTCGATCAGCGCTGGGACAAGCTCGGCAAATGGCTCGATACGGTGTCGACCTATCGCGTGCCGCCGCAGGACGTGAGCCGGATCGGTGATATCGACGACTGGATCGACCAGCTGCAGGCGCAGGGTTTCTACGTGTCGTGCTCCAGCGGCACCACTGGCAAGTCGGCGATGCTGGTGGCGTCGCAGCAGGACATGGCGTGGTGCCAGAAGGAGACGGTGGCCTGCTACTCGTGGGGTTCCGGCATCGAGCCGGCGCGCGATCGCCGTTTCTTCAGTCTGGCGCCGGTGGCACTGGTGCCGCGCAACAAGCTGACCGGCGAGGCGCACGAGGCGGCATTCGGCGATCCCGACAAGCCGCGGTTCGAATACCCGGTGCCGCCGATCACAGTCGGCGGGCTGACGCAGATGGTGGTGCTGCGCAAGGCGATCGCCGATGGCACGGCGACGCCGGGTGATCTGGCGGCGTTCGAGGAGATCTCGGCATCGCGGCAGCGGGCGGTCGAGGCGGCGGTCGGCATCACCGCGAAGGCGGTGGCCGAGGCGCGCCGCGACAAACTGCATCTCGGCGGCCTGTGGGCCGGCATCTACGAGGTGGCCAAAGCTGTGCGCGAGATGGGCTACAGCGCCAAGGATTTCCA
>CAZEVP010000125.1:0-6694 GCA_964515735.1 uncultured Verrucomicrobiaceae bacterium
CGCTTCGGACGCAGCAGCTTGCCGTCACGATTGATCAGCACGTCCCCGGGGTTGCCCGCGCCGTTCACTTCCTCGCAGTCGAGGAAGCTGTTGTACTGGTCACCAAGGTCGCCCGGCTCGCGGGTGAAGGCGATCTGCTTGGTCAGGCCGGCGCCGAGCGAATCGGTGCGCGCGACGATGACGCCATCATCGACACCGAGCTCCATGAACGCGTAGCGAACGGCGCGGATCTTGGCGAGGAACTCCTCGTGCGGCACGGTGACCTTGCCGTCCTGGTGGCCACACTGCTTCTCGTCGGAGACCTGGTTCTCGATCTGGATGCAGCAGGCACCAGCCTCAATCATCTTTTTGGCGAGCAGGTAGGTCGCCTCGGCGTTGCCGAAACCGGCGTCGATGTCGGCGATGATCGGCACGATGTGGGTTTCGAAGTTGTCGATGCGGCTCAGGGCATCTTTTTCCTTCGCGGCGTCACTGGCGGCGCGGGCGGCGTCGAGCTCGCGGAACAGGCCGCCGAGTTCGCGCGCATCGGCCTGGCGCAGGAAGGTGTAGAGCTCTTCGATCAGTGCCGGCACCGAGGTCTTCTCGTGCATCGACTGGTCGGGCAGCGGGCCGAACTCGGAACGCAGCGCGGCGATCATCCAGCCGGACAGGTAGAGGTAGCGCTTCTTGGTGGTGCCGTGGTGTTTCTTGATCGCGATCAGCTTCTGCTGACCGATGAAGCCGTGCCAGCAGCCGAGCGACTGCGTGTACTGCGCGTTGTCGCGGTCGTAGGCGGCCATGTCCTCGCGCATGATCTTCGCGGTGTAGCGCGCGATGTCGAGGCCGGTCCGGAAGCGGTTCTGCAGACGCATGCGCGCCACCGATTCCGGGTTGATGGCGTTCCAGGTGGGTCCGTTCGCGGCGATGACGGTGCCGGCCTGGTCGATGGTGGCTGCGTAGTTGTCGGACATGATCTGCTCCCTGGCGGAAAACGTGTCGCACGATGAATCGGGTCGGAAAGCGATGCCGCGGTCGGCGTCGGCTTCATGGGTACCCACTCTAGGAAGCGGCGCCACATAAAAAAAATCATCAGATGCTATGTCGGCCATTTCGGCGGTGAATGTCGCCGGCCGGCTACACGGTGCCCGCTGTCGCTGCCGGCATCGTTTCCGCCGGTGCTTTTCGCCGCTCTGTCGGCCGGCCGGAACGGTTTCCGGTTCGTGATTTCAGGGGGCGGTCTGTTGGAAAAAAACTACGGCGCCGCTTCAGTGGCGACCCGCGGGGGTGGCCGCCATGGATGGCGGCCACAAAAAAGCCCGCCATGAGGCGGGCCAGGGGAGGAGAGAATCGAAGCGCTTCTAGGCGCCGTTGCCATCCTGCGGCGGCGTCCCGTTGCGCGCTGCGCTGCGGCGCGGTCGCAGCGATGCCGGCAGCTCGCCGGTCATCAGGTAGCGGTGGATCGCCTCCTGGCTGCGGATTCGGGGGCCGGGGCGCTCGCGCATCTGGTTGCTCTGCGTGGTGTCGATGACGCGCGCCTTGACGTTGTCGTGCCACTGGATCTCGATGATGTCGCGCAGCCGCTGCTGCAGGCGCGGATCGTAGACCGGGCAGGTCACCTCGACGCGGAAGTCGAGGTTGCGCGTCATCAGGTCGGCCGAGCTGATGTAGTAGAGCGGGTTGCCGCGGTTGTGGAAGATGAACAGGCGCGGGTGTTCGAGGAAACGGTCGACGATGCTGATCGCCTCGATGTTCTCCGACAGCCCCTTCACGCCCGGCATCAGCGCGCACATGCCGCGCACGATCAGCCGGATCTGCACGCCGGCCTGGCTGGCCTCGTAGAGCTTGTCGACCAGCCGTTCGTCGACCAGGTTGTTGCACTTGATGGTGATGGCGCCGCGGTCGCCGGCGCGGGCGGCGGCGATCTCGTCGTTGATCAGCGCCATCAGGTTGCTGCGGTTGCTGTGCGGTGACACCAGCAGGTGGCGGAAGCGCGGCCGGTGGTAGGTGTACTGGATGAAGTCGAAGACGTTGGCGACGTCCTGGCCGATCTCCTGGTTGTAGGTCAGCAGGCTGAAGTCGGTGTAAATGCCGGCGGTCTTTTCGTTGAAGTTGCCGGTGCCGACGTGCGTGTAGTAGCGCAGCCGGTTGCCCTCCTGGCGGCCGATCAGGATCAGCTTGCAGTGCACCTTCAGGCCGGGAATGCCGAAGATGACGTTGACGCCGCCGTCGGTCAGCCGCCGCGCCCAGCTGATGTTGGCCTCCTCGTCGAAGCGCGCCTGCAGCTCGACCACCGCCGTCACCTTCTTGTGGTTGCGCACGGCGTTCAGCAGCGCGTCGACGATGTGCGACTGCTTGGCGACGCGGTAGAGCGAGATGTGGATCTGCTTCACCGCCGGGTCGATCGCCGCGGTCTGCAGCATGTGTGCGATGTAGTTGAACGACTGGTACGGGTAGTGCAGCAGCACGTCCTGGTTGCGCAGGCACTCGAACACGTTGCTGTTGCAGAGGAGTTCCGGCACCGGCACTTCCGGCAGCGGCCGGTATTCGAGCGCGGCCGGGCCGACGCGCGGGAAATTCATGAAGTCCTTGGAGTTGTGGTAGCGGGCGCCGGGAATCAGGCTGTCGTAACGGCCGAGGTTGAAGCGGCGCTGCAGGTACTGTTGCAGATCCTCCGGCATCTCGGCGTCGTAGACGAAACGCACCGGGTCGGCCTTGCGGCGCCGCTTCAGGCTGGACGAGACCTTGTCGATCAGGCTCTGGGTGATGCCGTCGTCGATCTCCAGCTCGGCATCGCGCGTCAGCTTGATGGTGTAGGCGCTGGCCTGCTCGATCGGGATCACGCCGCGAAACACCTGCGGCAGGCTGTGGCGGATGATGTTCTCCAGCACCAGGAAGACGGTGCCCTTCTGGCCCTGGCGCGCGGGAATCTCGACGAAGCGGCCGATGCGGTCGCTCGGAATCTCCAGCAGCGCGTAGCGCGTCTGCAGCGCTGATTGCAGCTTGATCGCCAGGTAGATCGAGGTGTCGTTCAGTTCCGGCAGCGGGTGTTCGTCGTCGAGCAGGATCGGCTCCAGCTCAGGTTGCACCACGCGCTGGAAATACTCCTCGGCGAAGCGCGCCTGATGCGGCTCCAGCTGGCGCTCGCTGATCAGGAAGATGTCGTTGCGGCGCAGCTCGGCCAGCAGTTCGAGATAGACGCGATCGAAGCGGCGCTGCAGCTCGAGGACGCGGCGCTGGATCTGCTCCAGCAGCTTCTTGAAGTACTCCTGTTCCGCCCCCTTGGCGAAGGTGGCGAGCCGGCGCACGTCGGCGACGCGCACGCGGAAGAACTCGTCGAGGTTGTTGGAGAAGATGCCGAGGTAGCGCAGCCGCTGCAGCGCCGGCACGCTCGGGTCGGCCGCCTCCTGCAGCACGCGGGCGTTGAAGGAGAGCCAGCTCAGCTCCTTCGGAATGTGGGAGGTGAACTCTTTCGGGGCCCTGCCGGGTTTGCGGGCTGCCATCTGTTCTGGTCCTCGACGTCGGGTTCTGGGTGCGGTGGCGAACGGTCCGGCGCGCCGGGAAAGTCGGCGCGGTGCGGCAGTATATGAAGCATTCATGACAGTTTTGTAACAGGGCGGGGGCGGCTCGCCGGCGTGCAGCGGTCCGGCGAAATCGGTTTAAATGGCGGCCTTTCCGATGTTCCTTCCGACCTGCAACCGGCGACAGTGAGGCTGTTTTGGGCAAAGACACCGAAGAGGTCTACGCGGCGCTGGATCTCGGCTCCAACAGCTTTCACCTGATGCTGGCACGCTTCAAAGGGTCGCGGCTGATCGTGCTCGACCGGGTCAAGGAGGTGGTGCGGCTCGGCGCCGGCCTCGGCGACGACGATGCGCTCGACGACGTGACGATGGCGCGCGGGCTGGCGGCGCTGCGCAAGATGGCCGAGCGCATCCGCCCGCTGGACAAGCGCTACGTGCGCGTCGTCGGCACCAACACGCTGCGTGCGGCGACCAATGCCGACCGTTTTCTGGAGCGCGCCGAGCGCGTGCTCGGCGTGCCGATCAACGTCATCAGCGGCATCGAGGAGGCGCGCCTGATCTACCTCGGCGTCGCCCGCGATTTCGCGCCGGACCAGCGCGCGCGGCTGGTGGTCGACATCGGCGGCGGCTCCACCGAGCTGGTGCTCGGCAAGGACCGGCCGCTGCGGCTGGAGAGCTGCCGGATGGGTTGCGTCGCGTTCGCGCAGCGCTTCTTCGCCGACGGCATCATCACGCCGCGCCGCTATGAAAAGGCGCTGCTGGCGGTGCGCGGCGAGCTGCAGGGGGCGGTCTCGCGCTTCGGCAGCGAGCACTTCAGCGAGGCGGTCGGCGCCTCCGGCACGGTGCGGTCGATCGAGCGCGTGCTCGCCGGCCTCGGCCTGAACCGCAATCACGTCATCACCGCCGACGGCGTCGAGCTGCTGGCGCGGCAGGTCGCCGCCGCCCGCCACTGCGACCGGCTCGTGCTGCCGGGGCTGGAGCCGGAGCGGCGGGAGATCTTCCCCGGCGGCCTCGCCGTGCTGCACGGCATCTTCACCGAGCTCGGCCTCACCGAGATGCACGTCTCCGACTACGCCATTCGCGAGGGGATCATCTACGACCTCGCCGGCCGGCTGCACCGCCGCGACCGCCGCGTCGAGACCATCGAGCAGATGATGGAGCAGTACCACGTCGACCGCGCCCAGGTGCGGCGCGTGCAGCGGCTGGCGCTGGCGCTGCTGGAGCAGGTCGAGGACCAGCTCGACGGCGAGCCGGGGCAGGCGCGCAAGCTGCTGCGCTGGACGATCAACCTGCACGAGATCGGTCTCAGCGTCGCCCACAGCGGCTACCACAAGCACGGCGCCTATCTGCTGGCCAACAGCGACATGCCCGGTTTCTCGCGCCAGGAGCAGCGGCTGCTCAGCGCGCTGGTGCGCAACCACCGGCGAAAGCCGCGGCTGGAGTCGGAGGGCTACGGCGTCGCCATCGACTGGCGGCTGGTGACGGTGCTGCGGCTGGCTTGCCTGTTCCTGCGCGCGCGCGACGCGGCGCTGGTGCCGCGCGGCATCAAGATCCGCTTCGCCGGGCGCCGCTGCCGGCTGACGCTGCCGGCCGGCTGGCTGGAGCGGCGGCCGCTGGCGCTGGAAGACCTGCTGCAGGAACGCGAACAGCTGGCCGAGGTCGGTATCGAGCTGGTGCTGCCGCGTTGAAAGGTCCTCCCCTGCTTCGCAGGGGAGGACTCGTGCCGGCTGCGGCTGCCGGTTCATCTCAAATTGACCGGACGAGGTTCGCTTCCTTATAATCCGCCGCCTTGCAGGGAGGGTTGGCGCTTGGGTGCCGGCCGACTTCCGCGGGATCAAGAGGCTCATCGCCGGCGCGTCTGGCGGTGAAGGTGTTAAAGCCCCTTCTCAGGGGCTTTTTCATTGGTGCCCCCGGCGGCGTGACCGCGGCGGGCGCGCGACGTGGGCCTCGTGCCCATTTTTTGTTTGTGGCTCCCACGGGTGTGGTGGGCCATTTGACTGCGGAATCAGTGCGTTGGCGAAAGATCAGCAGTTGCAGGAGCTGGTGGCTCCGGCAGTGACCGCGCTCGGTTTCGAGCTGTGGGGGGTGGAGTACATCACCCGCGGCCGCGAGGTGCTGCTGCGCATCTACATCGATCACGAAGAGGGGATCGATGTCGACGACTGCGCGGCGGTCAGCCGCCAGGTCAGCGCGCTGCTCGACGTCGAGGACCCGATCCAGAGCGAATACGTGCTCGAAGTGTCGTCGCCGGGCATGGACCGGCCGCTGTTCACGCTCGATCAGTTCGCCCGTTATCGCGGCGAGCAGGTCAAGCTGAAGCTGCGCTCTCCGTACGAGGGGCGCCGCAATTTCAGCGGCCGACTGGCCGGTGTCGAGGGCGACGAGGTGGTGCTGGTGGTGGGCGATGAGGAGTATCTGCTGCCGATCGAACTGATCGACAGGGCGCACGTGGTGCCGCAGTTCGAGCGGCCCGGCGCCGCACAGGGTAAAGACAAACCTGCCTGACAGGGCTGTTGAGGGGCCGCACTGGAGCAGAACTCCAGGCGAGCGGAAGAGAGCGAGGCGAGTGATGAACAAAGAAATCCTGCTGGTGGCTGAAGCCGTTTCCAACGAGAAGGGCGTGCCGCGCGACATCATCTTCGAGGCCATCGAACAGGCGCTGGCGACTGCCACCAAGAAGCGCTACGACGAAGAGGCCGACATTCGCGTCGTCATCAACCGTGGCACCGGCGACTACGAGACCTTCCGCAGCTGGAAGGTGGTCAGCGACGACCAGGTGGCGCTGCTCGGCACCGAGTTCACGCTCGAGGAGGCGCACGAGAAAGACCCGGCGCTGCAGGCCGGCGACGTCTTTGAAGAGCAGGTCGAGAACGTCGAATTCGGCCGCATCGCCGCGCAGACCGCCAAGCAGGTCATCGTGCAGAAGGTGCGCGAGGCCGAGCGCGCGCAGGTGGTCAACGAATACCGCGACCGCGTCGGCGACCTGATCAACGGCACCGTCAAGAAGGTGACCCGCGACAACATCATCGTCGACCTCGGCAGCAACGCCGAGGGCGTGCTGCCGCGCGAAGAGCTGGTCGGCCGCGAGGTGTTCCGCGTCGGCGACCGCGTGCGCGCGGTGCTCGACCACATCAACCCCGAGGCGCGCGGCCCGCAGCTCTACCTGAGCCGCGCCTGCCCGGCGATGCTGGTGCAGC
>CAZEVP010000126.1:0-6688 GCA_964515735.1 uncultured Verrucomicrobiaceae bacterium
CCACCAATGCAGATTGTCTTTTGTTTTTAATTTGCCAGGCGAACGTGTGTAGCCTTCCCTTCTCAAGAACCAGAATTCGAGAATCTTTCCGTGCCTTCTGCAGATACTTGTGAAGGAAAAAGCTAGAAGCAAAGCTACTTCCGACTAAAATAAGGTCATATCTTGAGCCGTTCGATGTCATAAAAACCCCAAGAGGAAAAAGAGTGAGGTACAGCCGCTCTATGTACCACCACTGACCGCTCGAAAGCAGACAGTATCAAAAACTGCATCTCGGCTTTTATAGTCATCCACATCAAACAATTTACGGAACATGAAAGCACCAGGTGCCCAGCTGCATCGATCAACGATCATTAGATCGGAGGACGATTGAATCAACGCATAATCAGGCTTTACCTCGCTACCAATCTCATGCCCCCAAAGATACCAAGGCCTCGCACCAACCGGCACTTGACCAACCCCAAATACCTGAGAGGAAAGTCCCGGGAATGACATCCAAGTTATCGTCCTGTTCTCATAAGGGTGCAGTAAACCAATAGCCCTATCCAGATCCATGGCGTACAGAGCAAAAAACGTCACGGTATGCTTCAATTTTTTTCGTTTCATCACCAGCGGTAAAACCCGCGATCTTTCAATATGCGAAACCCGAAACCGCTTCGTGATATACCGCTCATGGGAGAAGAAACCAGGCAGATTTTCATACCTGATGAATCCACCAGCATCCGGAGCCAAAGCTCGCGCTGCCATAGCGTAAAGCGTCACCCCTGTCGTCTTGAGCAGCACAGCCATTGGATACAGAAAAAACGTCAGTACGACTACCAGAGCAACGGCTGAACCACTAAAGCGGGTTTTTTTCTCACAATCACCAGCCCGGAATGTCAGGCACACGCTTACATCGCCAGCTGCCTCCCTCAACAATCCGAGCATCACCATTACAGCCACGGCATAACGCAGCAGGGTCAGATCACCGAAATTTGCAAGCCCCAAGCCCCATGCAGCGATGATCGGGGTAACCCAAAAGAGCCATCGCCTGAATGCTTCCGCCTGCCGAGCCGCGATCCAGGAAAGTCCCAGCCCGGCAACGAGAGCCAATCCGAGATACCATGCCGGGAACGAGATTCCCCTCACCGTGGCGGCATCCCAGTTCGTGGCGAAGTAGTTCGGCAGAGCCAGTGCCACAATCAATGCCGCAGGAATGGCCAGCAGACAGGGAATGAAAGCTGCACGTCGCCGCCTAAGCACAGCGAAAGACCAGAGAAATACCCAGAACACAAAAAAGTAGGTTAGTTTGGAAAGCAGCGCGACGACCAGCGCATAACACCAGAAGAGTTGCAACCATCGATCATCTTTCGTTGCTAACCCACTCCCTTCACCGCACCGCACCAACAGAGATGCCATTAGTAGGGAAAATATGATATCGAGATATCGGTTGTAGAATCCGGCGTAAGCAATGGCATTTGTGTCTTTGAAAGATTTAAATAATTCAAAGTCTACGATTACGGGGAAAATACTGAACAATAGCAAGGCCCAGTAGAACCACACTCGCCATCGTGGATTAAGCCGCAGATAAATCGCCTTGTAGCTAAGCGCGAGTGTGAAAAATGCAACGATCAGATGTGCAAAAAAATAATCAACTCCACTCCCAGCCACGACATTCGCCAGCCGAAACAAAACCAAGGGTAACAGATAGGGCAGCCAAAGCTCTCGCACCCCTTCGGAGCCATCAAAAAGCTGATGCTCAAGCCCCTTTACGGCTAGATAGTCCCACCAATAATTTCCTATCGGAACTGCCACCCCCGGCAGACAGAGAATTCCTCCCCAACCTGCCAGAAACATCATCATGAAAAAAAAATATCTTTCGATGCCAAAAATTGGCTTTTCTCCCTGCCCCTGCATTCTCTTTTTCCCTTGATCTGATACTTGACGATCCACCAGCGAAAGCAATCCAATGCCACTTACCATCCCTTCACCTCCCCCAGAAATTCAACAATCCCTCCCATCGGGAAGTGCCACACCGCTCCCGGAGCTGTGGAATACGATCATCTCCCGGTCGCATCCAGAGCCAGCGGCAGACATTTTCATACCTGCTCGATAACCCTGCTTCCGCCACCTCTTCAACCCAGCCAAGCCGATAGGAGGCAACAACGACAGTCGCCTTATCGAAATCGGCCACAGTTCGCTTCATCCAGTCACCCTCTCGAAGCTGGTCCCGAAACAACGTATCCAGATACCACTGCTCGTCAAAGGCCGGCATGAAGAACACTGCGCCAACCGGATCGATGGCGGTATCGTCATCACGTATTTGTCGGGAAAGCTCACGCAGCAAATATAGGTCTTCCGAGCCATCCGCCTGCAACGACTGGACATAGCCCCCCGCCACCGAGACCAACAGCGTGGACACCAGCAGGAAGGCAGAAAATCGCCGCGTACGCCCCGATAGGCGCGTCACAATCCAGCCCCCCCCCTCTACCGCCAAGACCGAAAGAGGAGGTATCAGGGGAACGAGCAGATAATCCCACGGATGCGGATGAAGCAGGATAAATAGCGCTGGAACCGCCAGGAAGAAAGAAACTGCAATCCAGTGCCCACCAACGATGCGGCGCGACAGGCCGATGGCAGCCGCAGGCATCACCACCAGCCACCAGACCGCATCCGCGCTTATCCGTGCTTTCAACGCCTCCCAAGGAGGAACCCGGGCACTCTCCAAGGCGAGGGATGAAAACTGCCGGTATATACCCAGCTGTTCATCAACCAGTCCATGGAACAGCAGAACCAGCAGCCACGCAACGATCGTCACCGCGATACCCAATATGAAGTACGCCATCTGCCGTGGCTGGCACCTCGCCACCGTCACGACATAGAAGCCCAGCCCTGCCGCGTAAAAAAGCCCCTTCGTATGATGCAGGGCAAGCAGTACACAAGCGCCCCCAAGCAGAAGGTATCCGCGCGCTCTTATCTCTCCGGCGGCAATACCCCAGCACCACAACCAAAGCACCAGAATGGCCGCGTCATACCGAAACTCGATGGCATGTGAGACAAAGACACCACTGACAAGACAGAGAAAGAGGGCGGCGCCTACCGCAATCACACCATCGAGCTGTCGCCGCAAAGCCCACCAAAGCATCGCCAAAACAGCCGTCGTGACCAGTAGCCGCAACAGAACCACGGGAACAGCGACATCCGAAAATCGTGTCGCCAATACCCCCGCCAGCCATGTGAACGGCATGAGGAAATGCAAACCGGATGGCTCGCCGGTGACGACCAGCCATCCGGCCCTCAGAACGAGCCACTCATCAAAATTCGGGCGACGAAACAGCGCCACGATCACCAGAAGAACGAGCGGGAAAAACCAAACGAGATGGATGGGGCTGAGAAGCCTGCCGCGTCCATTGGCAGCCGCGATCCGGGTCATTACCGACGACCAGCGTCGTCCAAGGTCATCGCCCCCGACGACAAAGGCTTCGATACATCGTCATTGCTCGTAACAGTATCCATACCGATCTTGAAATGAAGCCAGGATACGACACCGTCTTTTATATATTTACCTACATCTCTGGTTTCCATGAGTGGCGGGGTGTGATCCCCCACAATCAGAACCTCGACCCCCTGCATGAATGCGTCGTCCAGAATGCCCGCAAGATCATGAAAGAACTGTGCGTGCAGCTCGGCCATCCGGCATACATCGGTATCGAGGGGAATGCCGTGCTTCGCACAGTCGAAGAAATTGCCATGCAGATCCCTGCGGTCATAGATGGAGTGCGAATTGAGCGTCAGCCAGTAGACGAACTTCTTCCCTTCTCCAGAAAAGGCCGGCCCGATATATTCCCGGGCGATCTCCCGATCACAGACACCCGGAAAGGAGTAACACCGGCTCGCCCACCCATCGGTCTCGCGGAAATGCAGCTCATCGAATCCCGCGCGGGGGTACCAGTAAACCCTGTCGTACATCAATCCGGCCGCGCCATGAACCGCCGCCGTGGCATAGCCATTCTCCCGCAACCGTCTCGGCAAGCAGGATTCGAACCCTGCCTCGACCGACTTCAGATTGAAATGGTTCGGCCGCAACCCACACAGCTCGCGAAATTCGGCAGCCACCGTGGCCCCCTGAAACTTCAGCTCACCCTGCTCCAGCCATTCAAATCCGGGCTTTTTTTTCAAAATCGGCGCAAGGATTTCGTACTGCACGCCTGCGTCCTGAAAGCTTCCCCATGACTCCGCCACCACCAGCAGCAATTTCGGGTTCAGCTCGGAAACTGGCACACTCTCCCAACCCGCCGTACGACCGCGATACCCCGTCTCGACAAAGGGCTCCCCTCCCAGCGAAAACGTTTCGACGAAACCGCCCATCCGGCTTTCAAGGAAGTTGATGCCTTGACTGTCGACGATGACACCTCGCGGCTGCCTCCACATCTTTTCCGTCGCGTCGGTATTGCCATGGACGTGAACCCCATAGGAAAGCAGAGCGACATTCAACAGGCTCAGCACCGAAACCAGATTGGCCCGCCGTCCCTTTCTTGCCGAGACGATGACCAACCCGGCAAGCGACAGCAGCAGCAATGCACTCAGCAACTGGAAAGCCCCGGACGCCTCGGGCAACAGACCCGCCAGATAGATCAGATCCTGCAAACGCAGAAAGGGGTAGACCTGACCGATGAGCATCATCACATCTATGGCGAACAGCAACACCAGTAGCCCGCTTCCCAACACCGACCAGCCCATCGCGAACAACACACCCGCGAACAGGTAGTCCAGGTTGAAAACCGGCCGCCCCAGATCGAACCAGAACCGCATTCCCCAGAAAATGGCATTCGGCAAGATCAAAAACAGCGCAATGGCCCACAGCAGCCGCATCAGAGCGTCGGGAGATACCCGAAAGCGACCGCCATCGAAACCGATGTCACTCATGCGTGGAGAATCCATTGCTCCTGCTCTGGTAATGGTCGACCAATATTGTCCGCAGCCGCTCAACAAAAGCGACTGAACTCTCCTGAGGCTGTGGAGACATTCCCCCTCCCAGCCAGACCAAAACCCCACCTTCGCTATCGATCACCGCTTGGGATGATGCGCCAAACAAAAAGCCACTCTGAGCATACAGAGTCAGAGCCTCCCCTCGCTCTTTGAAAGGTGAAACAGCAAAGCCATAACAGGCAAACGGCTGCTGGCTATTGCAATTTCCATCCAGGGGCATGGAGATCAGATTTAACGGCTCTCTTCCAAGCATCTCTTTCACCAGAGAAGCGAGTGATACCGCACTACCCGACAACCCTGCCGACGACGATACCGCCGGAAAATCGAAGTAGCGATAATAGTCTTCACCGTAGAAATCGCTATTCCTGAAGTCATAGCTCACTTCATCGTCCAGATAGGGGCCATCGATGAATCGCAATCCTCTAGTGGCGAGACCATACTCTTCTTCCATTAATTCCCGGAATGGCTTACCCGATATCTGCTCCAACACCACCCCCAGCAGACAGTAGCCAAGATTGGAATAAGCAAAACGCTCACCCGGCGTAAAGTCGAGCTGCTGCCGGGCAAGCTGTTCCAGGTCGCCGGGACACCACGGCTTGACAGCGTGGCGCATCATTGGCTCTATACTTTTCAATCGATCGAAACCAGCGCGATGGTTCAGCAACTGTCCAACTGTGATCTCGGAAAGCCTCTGATCCAACAATGGTCTCTGAAGCTTCACGACATCCAGCAACCGGGTATCCAGTGCCAGATTCCCCGTATTAACCTGTGCCAATACAGCATCCGCGGTCAGTAACTTGGTGATGCTGGCGTAACGAAAACGCGTCCCTGCATCAACTGCAGGTGAGCGAAGCATTTTCCCCCGCCACCCACTTTCGCAGTTATGAATCAGACCGTCCGGCTCGACATAGACCAGCTGGTTGGCCAGTGAGAACTGCCTGTCGACCACTTCGTCGAGCAACGAATGCATCCAGACTGGAGCCCTGTCAGAACAATGCGACTGCCATTTGGCCAGAGGTGCTTGCAGCGGATAAATCAATCGCAAACCACCTATACGATCAATGGTGGTGAAGTGATACAGCACAAAAATAGTACCGATTAACAGGGCTACGATAACCCCGTCCTTCCAGCGACCACGAAGAAAAGAAGTTGTATTCATGCAAGGAGATACTAGCTAAGCCCTTAGGGAGTCTCTGTCACGGAACCTTTATTTCTCTCAAAAAAAACGCTCCCCTAAGGGAGCGCCATCCATCACAGCCCAAACCTCAGTTAGAGGAGCCGCTGCAGCCAGCCGGTTTATACTTCTCATCTACAGTGGTTGCACACGACCATACGCCGTCATCATCGCGGCTCCAAGTAAGGGAGCCGTTGTTTTGCCGCAGCGGAGCAGCAGCATTCTGACCAAACGAAGCGACAACACTAGCGGTGTTTGCATCCAAATCCATGGTGACCACCAAACCACTTTGCAGCCCGGTGGCCACACTAGCAGCACCAGTAATCAGGTTGCTTTCAGTCCAACCAAGCTCGCACAGCGGAGTCGTCGTTGTAAAATCAAGGCCGTCCATCATGCAGGTCTCAATTGCAGTCTTCAGTGCACCGGTCTCACTCATGACACGCGCCACCTGCGACTTGGAGACATAGTTCTGATACTGCGGCAGCGCAATGGCCGCCAGGATGCCGATGATCGCGACCACGATCATCAGTTCGATCAACGTAAAGCCTT
>CAZEVP010000127.1:0-6664 GCA_964515735.1 uncultured Verrucomicrobiaceae bacterium
GCAGCGAGGTGTCCTTCACGTCGGACGCCTTCTCGCCGAAGATCGCGCGCAGCAGCTTCTCTTCCGGCGTCAGCTGGGTTTCGCCCTTCGGCGTCACCTTGCCGACCAGGATGTCACCGGCGTTGACTTCGGCACCGATGTAGACGATGCCCGACTCGTCGAGCTTCGCCAGCGCACCTTCGCCGACGTTCGGGATATCGGCGGTGATCTCTTCGGCGCCGAGCTTGGTGTCGCGCGCGATACAGGTCAGCTCCTGGATGTGGATCGTGGTGAAGCGGTCTTCGCGCACGACGCGCTCCGACACCAGGATCGAATCCTCGAAGTTGTAACCGTTCCACGGCATGAACGCGATGCGCATGTTCTGGCCGAGCGCCAGCTCGCCGAGATCGACCGACGAACCGTCGGCGAGGATGTCACCGCGCGACACCACATCGCCCGCGCGCACGATCGAGCGCTGGTTGATGCAGGTGTTCTGGTTGGAGCGGGTGTATTTGATCAGGTTGTAGATGTCGACCGGCGCCTGACCCGGTGCCACCTCATCCTCGTTGATGCGCACGACGATGCGCGCGGAGTCGACCATGTCGACCACACCGCCGCGACGTGCGACGACGCAAACGCCGGAGTCGCGCGCCACGGCGCGCTCCATGCCGGTACCGACCAGCGGCTTCTCGGCCTTCAGGTTCGGCACCGCCTGGCGCTGCATGTTCGAACCCATCAGCGCGCGGTTGGCGTCATCGTGTTCGAGGAACGGAATCAGCGAGGCCGCCACCGACACCACCTGCTTCGGCGAGACGTCCATGTACTGGACCTCTTTCGGCGCCTTGACGGTGAATTCGTTCATATGACGAACGGCGACCAGATCCTCGCTCAGGTTGCCCTTGCCATCGACCGCCGCCGACGCCTGCGCGACGACATATTCCGCTTCGTTGATCGCCGACAGGAACTCGATCTCGTCGGTCACCTTGCCATCGACCACCTTGCGATACGGGCTCTCGAGGAAGCCGTACGGGTTGGTGCGGGCAAAGGTCGCCAGCGAGTTGATCAGACCGATGTTCGGACCTTCCGGCGTCTCGATCGGGCAGACGCGACCGTAGTGGGTCGGGTGCACGTCGCGCACTTCGAAGCCGGCGCGCTCGCGGGTCAGACCACCCGGGCCGAGTGCGGAGACGCGGCGCTTGTGGGTGATCTCGGAGAGCGGGTTGTTCTGGTCCATGAACTGCGACAGCTGGCTGGAGCCGAAGAACTCTTTCACCGCCGCCGCGACCGGCTTGGCGTTGATCAGGTCCTGCGGCATCAGGCCTTCGCTCTCGGCCATCGACAGGCGCTCTTTCACGGCGCGCTCGACACGGACCAGACCGACGCGGAACTGGTTCTCGGCCATCTCGCCGACCGAACGCACGCGGCGGTTACCGAGGTGGTCGATGTCGTCGACGATGCCTTTACCGTTGCGAATGTCGATCAGCATCTTCAGCACGGCG
Source organism: uncultured Verrucomicrobiaceae bacterium (assembly GCA_964515735.1). Taxonomy (GTDB): domain Bacteria; phylum Pseudomonadota; class Gammaproteobacteria; order Pseudomonadales; family CAMLJR01; genus CAMLJR01. Next base: position 1,479 of record CAZEVP010000127.1, read on the forward strand.
ACGATGTCTTCGCGCGACAGCGTGCCTTCGCCCTTGACCTCTTCACGGCCGAGGCGACGGTTGAACTTCATGCGACCGACGGCCGACAGGTCGTAACGCTCGGCGGAGAAGAACAGGTTCTGGAACAGGTTCTCCGCCGACTCCTTGGTCGGCGGCTCGCCCGGACGCATCATCCGGTAGATTTCGACCAGCGCGTCGAGCGCGCTGCGGGTCGGATCGACGCGCAGCGTCTCGCTGATGAACGGGCCGCAGTCGAGCTCGTTGGTGTAGATCGTCTCGACCCGCTTGATACCGGCTTCGCCCAGCTTCTTCAGCGTGTCGGCGGTGATCTCCGCGTTGCACTCGAACAGCACTTCGCCGGTCTTCGGATTGACGACATCCTTCGCCAGCGAACGGCCGATGACGTACTCCTGCGGAACCACCAGCTCCTTCAGCTTCGATTTCTCGATCTGACGGACATGGCGAGCGGTGATGCGGCGGCCGGCCTCGACGATGACTGAGCCATCCTTGTCGACGATGTCGAACGAAGCGATCTCACCGCGCAGACGCTCGGGGATCAGCTCGACGACATAGTTGCCGTCCTTGTCGACATTGAAGACGTTGACGTCGAAGAACATGCCGAGCACTTCCTCGGCGGTGTAGCCGAGCGCACGCAGCAGAATCGTCGCCGGCAGCTTGCGGCGGCGATCGATACGGACATAGACGAGGTCTTTCGGATCGAATTCGAAGTCGAGCCACGAACCACGGTAGGGAATGATCCGCGCGGAATAGAGCAGCTTGCCCGACGAGTGGGTCTTGCCCTTGTCGTGGTCGAAGAAGACACCCGGCGAACGGTGCAGCTGCGACACGATGACGCGCTCGGTACCGTTGATGACGAAGGTGCCGTTCTCGGTCATCAGGGGGATCTCCCCCATGTAGACCTCTTGCTCCTTGATGTCCTTGATCGCCTTGGTCGACGACTCGCGATCGTAGATGATCAGGCGCACGCGAACGCGCAGCGGCGCCGCGAAGGTGACACCGCGCAGCTGGCACTCGGCGACATCGAACACCGGCTGGCCAAGCGCATAATCGACGTACTCGAGCGCGGCGTTGCCGGAATAGGAAACGATCGGGAATACCGACTTGAACGCGGCGTGCAGACCGGTGTCGTCACGCTGCTTCAGCGGCACGCCCTGTTGCGTGAACTTGGTGTAGGAGTCGAGCTGAATCGCCAGGAGGTACGGAACCTCCATGATGTTTGGCAGCTTGCCGAAATCCTTGCGAATACGCTTTTTCTCTGTATACGAGTAAGCCATCAGTACTCCCCAGCATCGTTTCCTGACTTGAAGTGCACCCCGTTCAGGGGTCCCGCCCGACGCCGGCAATCGGCCTTGGCATCGGACACATCGGTGATCGCGATCATGCTCGCGACGCACCGATCACAATTTCGGTGCTCAACCCACCGGCAGCGCAGCGCGCGAGGCCGATGAGTTGAAGCAACAAAAGGCCGGCGGGAAACCCACCAGCCTTTTCACTGCAGAACAGTTGTCTACGGTGACGAACTCGATTACTTGAGTTCGACCGCGGCGCCTGCTTCTTCCAGTTTCTTCTTGGCGTCTTCGGCGTCGGCCTTGGAAACACCTTCTTTGACGGTGCCCGGAGCGCCGTCGACAACTGCCTTGGCCTCTTTCAGACCCAGACCGGTCAGCTCGCGCACGACCTTGATGACGCCAACTTTGTTGGCGCCAGCGCTGGTCAGCACGACGTTGAACTCGGTCTGCTCTTCAGCGGCAGCAGCAGCACCAGCGGCCGGAGCGGCGGCAACGGCGACCGGAGCAGCGGCGGAGACGCCGAACTTGTCTTCGATGCCCTTGATCAGATCGACCAGATCCATCACGGACATTTCAGCGATTGCATTGAGGATATCGTCTTTGGACAGAGCCATTTTCAACTCTCCTGAAAAGGTATTGGTAAAACGTAAAGCCGGTTAGGCCGCTTTCTGATCGCGTACTGCCGCAACGGCACGAGCGATGCCACTCGGCACCTCGTTGAGCGTGCGTGCCAGCTTGGTGACCGGAGCCTGCAAAATGCCTGCGAGCATGCCAAGGGCCTGTTCGCGGGTCGGCAGAGTCGCCAGTCGGTCCAGCTGATCCGCACCGAGCAACTGCCCGCCTACAGCCAGCGCCTTCACTTCAAAGTTTTCGTGACTCTTCGCGAAATCTTTGAAAATACGGGCTGCCGCGCCCGGATCCTCCAGCGAGAATGCCAGCAGTGACGGGCCCTTGAAGGCCGTCTGGGCACACTCGAAGTCGGTTCCGGTAACTGCCAGACGAGCCAGGGTGTTGCGCACGACGCGCAGATACACCTTGGCTTCGCGAGCCAGTTTGCGGAGCTCCGTCATCTCGCCTACGGTACAGCCGCGCGAGTCGGCGATTACCAGCGAGAGGGCGTTGGCGGCGGTCTCGTTAACGTCGGCGACAATGGCCTTTTTGTCTTCGAGTCCTAAAGCCACGGATTAACTCCCGGATTTGTCGATCACATGATGTTTGGCAACCACGGAGTGGATGCCGCCTGCTGGTGAACAAATCCAATCCACCATCTGCGTAGGTACCCTGCCACGGTGCCGCTGTGGCGCGGGAGCTTAGATCTCCGCGCTCCCTGCAATCGCAGGAACAGCGCATCGACACCTACGGTCTTTGACAGCCTTCGGCTCGGTCTCGGGAGAGCCTGTCCAAAGACTCCAAAGCACTTGGAACGGTGGCTTCCCTGCCACCGCTTCGGCCCCGGAGGGCCACTTCGCACAGCCGGAGGCTTACGCCTCCAGGCTGCCCTGATCGATCACGAGGCCGGGGCCCATCGTGGTCGACAGCGTGATTTTCTTCAGATAGACGCCTTTCGCGGCTGCCGGCTTGGCGCGCTTCAGATCGGCCAGCAACGCCTCAAGGTTCTCCTTGATGGCGTTGACGTCGAACGTGACCTTGCCGATCGCACCGTGAATGATGCCGTTCTTGTCGGCGCGGAAACGCACCTGACCCGCCTTGGCGTTCTTGACCGCGGTCTCGACGTCCGGCGTGACGGTGCCGGTCTTCGGGTTCGGCATCAGGCCGCGCGGACCGAGTACCTGGCCGAGCTGACCAACGACACGCATCGCATCGGGCGAGGCGATGACGACATCGAAATTGATGTTACCGGCCTTCACCTGCTCGGCCAGATCTTCCATACCGACCAGATCGGCACCGGCTGCCTTGGCCTTCTCGGCGTTGGCACCCTGAGTGAACACGGCGACACGAACCTCACTGCCAGTACCGTGCGGCAGCGTGGTCGCACCGCGGACGACCTGATCGGATTTACGCGCGTCGATACCGAGGTTGATCGCCACGTCGACCGATTCGGTGAACTTGACGACGGAGAGTTCCTTCAGCAGAGCGACAGCATCGGCGATGGTGAACTGCTTGCCCGGCTGAACCTTTTCGCGAATCAGCTTCTTACGCTTGGTGAGCTTGGCCATCTCAGACACCCTCCACTTCGAGACCGGCGGAACGCGCGCTGCCGGCGATCGTGCGCACGGCGGCATCCATATCGGCAGCCGTCAGGTCAGGCTGCTTCAGCGTGGCAATCTCTTCCAGCTGGGCGCGGGTTACCTTGCCCACCTTCTTGGTGTTCGGATTGCTCGAACCGGATTGAATACCGGCAGCCTTCTTCAGCAGATAGGAGGCCGGCGGAGTCTTGGTGACGAACGTGAAGCTGCGATCGGAATAGACGGTGATGATGACCGGCAGCGGCATGCCCGGTTCCATGTTCTGGGTCTGCGCGTTGAACGCCTTGCAGAACTCCATGATGTTGACACCATGCTGACCGAGTGCCGGACCGACCGGCGGGCTCGGGTTTGCCTTGCCTGCAGCGACCTGCAGCTTGACGTAGGCCTGTACTTTTTTGGCCATGACGAGTTACTCCTCTGGTGGGTGAATAGCGACACCGCGTCGGCTTTCGCCGTTGCCGTGCCTCCCCGTGGATGCCACTGACCATGCAGCGGCTCTTTACTACCTTCAGGCCTTCTCGACCTGACTGAACTCCAGCTCGACGGGCGTCGAGCGCCCGAAGATCAGAACCGCCACCTGCAGACGGCTCTTTTCGTAATTGACCTCTTCAACGACACCATTGAAGTCGTTGAACGGACCATCGATGACCCGCACCATCTCGCCCGGCTCGAAGATGGTCTTCGGCTTCGGCTTGTCGCCCGAACGAATCCGCTGCAGGATCGCCTCGGCTTCGGCATCGGTGATCGGTGCCGGCTTGTCGGCCTTGCCACCGATGAAGCCCATGACCCGTGGCGTCTCTTTCACCAGGTGCCAGGTGTCATCGTCGAGCTCCATCTGCACCAGCACATAGCCGGGAAAGAACTTGCGCTCGCTCTTGCGCTTCTGGCCGCCGCGCATCTCGACCACTTCTTCAGTGGGAACCAGCACTTCACCGAACTTGCCTTGCATATCAGCCAGTTCGATGCGCTCCTTCAGCGAGGAGGCGACCTTCTTCTCGAAACCCGAGTAGGCGTGAACCACATACCATCGCATCGCCATTGCCTACCTCACCCGATGATCAGGGATGCCAGCCACCCCAACAGGGTATCCAGCCCCCACAGAATTAGCGCTGACACCAGCACGAACACCACGACGATCAGTGTCGTCTGCGTCGACTCCTGGCGAGTGGGCCATACGACCTTGCGAATTTCGGTGCGAGCCTCGCGGGCCAGCTTCCAGAACGCCTCGCCCTGAACGGTCTTCAGCGCCACGGCACCGGCAATGATGGCCAGTACCAGCAACCCCAAGACGCGGTACAACAGCGACTGGTCGTCGAAGTAGATGTTGCCGACCACACCTGCAACGACGAGCAGTGCGACGAGCGCCCACTTCAAACCATCGAAGCGGCTTCCTACTTCGGCCTTGCCGTTCATGCTGCTCTCTTAATCCTGTCTGACTCTGTTTTCGCGAAGCGAAAAACACCTCTTCGCCAACCACTCGAGCGAAGAGGTGTCCGATTTGGCAGGCCAGGAGGGACTCGAACCCCCAACCCCCGGTTTTGGAGACCGGTGCTCTACCAATTGAACTACTGGCCTTTATTCCTGGAGGGCACCAACAATAGCGCCCCGCCCGGACTTACTCGACGATCTTGGCGACGACACCGGCGCCGACGGTACGACCACCCTCGCG
>CAZEVP010000128.1:0-6591 GCA_964515735.1 uncultured Verrucomicrobiaceae bacterium
CCAACCTGATCGGCATGGGCGTGCTGCCGCTGGAGTTCAAGCCGGGCACCACCCGGCTGACGCTGGCGCTGGACGGCACCGAGACCTACGACGTCGAAGGCGAACTGACGCCGCGCACCGATCTGACGCTGGTGATCCACCGTCGCAACGGCGACAGTGTGCGCGTGCCGGTGACCTGCCGCCTCGATTCCGACGAGGAAGTATCGGTCTATCAGGCCGGTGGCGTGCTGCAGCGCTTCGCGCAGGATTTCCTCGCGGCCGCCAGTACGAACTGACGACGACGCGAACCGAAAACGATGAGGGCGACGCGAACATGGCGCATCCACCGCAGTTGAAAATTCCCGCCACCTACATGCGCGGCGGCACCTCCAAGGGCGTGTTCTTTCGCCTGCAGGATCTGCCCGAGCGCTGCCGCGTGCCGGGCGAGGCGCGCGACCGTCTGCTGCTGCGCGTGATCGGCAGCCCCGATCCGTACGGCAAGCAGACCGACGGCATGGGCGGCGCCACGTCGAGCACCAGCAAGAGCGTCATCGTGTCGAAGAGCGAACGGCCCGATCACGACGTCGACTATCTGTTCGGGCAGGTGTCGATCGACAGCGCCTTCGTCGACTGGTCCGGCAACTGCGGCAACCTGACCGCAGCGGTCGGCGCCTTCGCGATCGCCACCGGTCTGGTTCAGGCCAGACGCATTCCGCAGAACGGTCTCGCCACCGTGCGGATCTGGCAGGCCAACATCGGCAAGACCATCATCGCCCACGTGCCGGTCACCGACGGCGAGGTGCAGGAGACCGGCGACTTCGAACTCGACGGAGTGACCTTTCCGGCGGCGGAAGTGCGGATCGAATTCCTCGATCCGGCCGACGACGACGGCGACGGCGGCTCGATGTTTCCGACCGGCAATGTCGTCGACGATCTCGACGTGCCGGGCGTCGGCACGCTGAAAGCGACGATGATCAACGCCGGCATCCCGACCATCTTCGTCGACGCCGACGCCATCGGCCGCACCGGCACCGAATTGCAGGATGCCATCAACGGCGACGCGAACGCGCTGGCGATGTTCGAGACGATCCGCGCCCACGGCGCCGTGCGTATGGGGCTGATCGACCACATCGATCAGGCCGCGCAGCGACAGCACACGCCGAAGATCGCGTTCGTCGCGAAGCCGGCCACCTACGTCGCTTCCAGCGGCAGGCGTGTCGACGCCGGCGACATCGACCTGCTGGTGCGCGCGCTGTCGATGGGCAAACTGCACCACGCGATGATGGGCACGGCGGCGGTGGCGATCGGCACCGCCGCCGCCATTCCCGGCACGCTGGTCAACCTCGCCGCCGGCGGCGGCAATCGCAACTCGGTGCGTTTCGGTCATCCGTCCGGCACGCTGCGCGTCGGCGCCGAGGCTGAACTCGTCGACGGCGAATGGCGCGTCACGAAGGCCAGCATGAGCCGCAGCGCGCGCATCCTGATGGAAGGCGCGGTGCGCGTGCCCGCCGACGCGTTCTGAAATACCCGCAGCACAACCCACTCGCCACAGGTAATGACGATGTCCACGACAGGCAAGACCCTCCGATCCCTCGCTGACTCGCGCCGCGGTGCGCTGGTGCCCGGCGCGTTCAACGCGCTGTCGGCCCGCGTCATCGCCGATCTCGGCTTCGAGGCCATCTACGTCACCGGCGCCGGCGTCACCAACATGCACATCGGGCTGCCGGACATGGGCTTCATGGGGCTCGCCGAGATCGCCGAGCAGACCGGCCGCATCCGCGATGCCGTCGAGCTGCCGCTGATCGTCGACGCCGACACCGGCTTCGGCAACGCCGTCAACGTGCGCCACACCATCCGCACGCTGGAGCGCGCCGGCGCCGACTGCGTGCAGCTCGAAGACCAGGTCAGCCCGAAACGCTGCGGCCACTTCAACGGCAAGGCGGTGATCGGCGCCGACGAGATGATCGGCAAGATCAAGGCGGCGGTCGATGCGCGCCGCAGCGACGACCTGCTGATCATGGCGCGCACCGACGCGCGCGCGATCGAGGGCTTCGACGCCGCCGTCGAGCGCGCGCAGCGCTACGCCGAGGCCGGCGCCGACATCCTGTTCGTCGAGGCGCTGGAGACGACCGACGAAGTGCGCCGGCTGCCGCGCTTCCTGCGCGCGCCGCTGCTGATGAACATGGTGATCGGCGGCAAGACGCCGATTGCCTCCACCGACGAGCTGGCGCAATTCGGCTACGGCATCGTGCTCTACGCCAACGCCGCGCTGCAGGGTGCCGTCGCCGGCATGCAGCGCGCGCTGACCGTGCTGCGCGAGCAGCGCCATCTCAATGAGGATCCGGCGCTGGTGGCACCGTTCAAGGAGCGCCAGCGTCTGGTCGGCAAAGAGCTGATCGACGAACTGGAGAAGCGCTACAGCTGACGCCCCTTCCATCCAGCCCCCTCCTTCCTCGATTTATTCCTCCGCTTCGATAGCGCGCCGAGTGCCGACCGTATCGTCGGCATTCTGCGCGGTTTCTGAATTTGCAGTTTTCGCAAATGCGCAGTCGACGTCTCGAAAAACTTCACACGCACTCCATTTAACAATCGAATCCAGTGGCATTCATCGATCGTCGAACATAGATTCACACGGCAGAAACCGCGTCCGTCCGATCGAGGATCCATCATGCAATTCCACGTTGTTCAGGCCATCCCTTCGCGCGACTGCCTGCCGAAACCGGAACAGCTCGCCTGGAATCTGGCAGCCGTCGCTGCCGACGACAGCGCACCGATCGGTGCGACGGTGACCGACACTGTCATCGCTCGACTGATCGACGACATCAGCAGCGCGCTGACGACGCTCGATCACCCCGTCGTGGCGAACGCGCGCTCGCAGGCCGTCGCGCACATAGCCGCGCTGCATCCGCGCGCGCACGGCGCGCGGATCATCGGTCTGCCCGCCGCGAAGCGCTACGGCGTCGAATGGGCGGCTTACGCCAACGCCACGGCGATCAGTGCATCGGCGCACAGAAATACATTTTCTCCTGCCGCCGTCGATGCCATTCCGGCGGTGCTGGCCGTCGCCCAGCAGTGCGGCTGTAGCGGCGCCGACCTGCTGCGCGGCATCGTCGCCGCCAGCGAAATCCACGTCGCGCTGGCGAATGCCATCGACGTCGACGCGCACGGCATCGACCCGGTCCTGCACCTCGCCGCGGCTGCGGCGGCCGGTATCGGCGCCTGCCTCGCACTCGATATCGAAACGATCCACCAGTCGATACAGCAGGCGCTGCACACGACGACGATGACCCGCCTCGCCCGCGACGGCGATGGCGACAGCTGGACCACCGGCCACGCCGGCAAGCTCGCGATCGAAGCGGTCGACCGCTGCATGCGCGGCGAAACGGTGGTGGAGCCGATCTACGAAAGCGAGGATGGCCTGCTGGCGCGTCTGCTCGGCGGCGCGCAGGCCAGCTATCGCGTGGCGCTGCCAGCCATCGGCGAAGAGCGGCGCGCGCTCCTCTCGAACCGGGAGCGTCAGGCCGCCGTCGACTGCCATGACAGATTCCAAACGCTGGCCGACGGCATCGTCTCCGCGCAGGAACAGCAGCGTTTCCTGCAGACAGTACAGCGACTGCCGCAGCTGAGCGCCGGCGAACTGGGTGGCCTGAACGTCGTCGCCGACCTGGTCGCGCTGACGCATACCGGGCCGGATGGTCGCGGCATCTTCTGAAAAAAAACGGCGCCACGAGGGCGCCAAACACATGAACCAACTTTTCGTCAGGCCGCCGGTTCGGCCCGCAAGCTCTTCGCCGCGTCAACCATGTTGCGCAGCGCCGGAATCACCTCCGGCCACTGTCGCGTCTTCAGGCCGCAGTCCGGGTTGACCCACAGCCGCTGCGCCGGGATGCGCTCGGCCGCCTTGCGCATCAGCTGCACGATGTGTTCCTGGGTCGGGATGTTCGGCGAGTGGATGTCGTAGACGCCGGGGCCGATCTCGTTCGGGTAGTTGAAGTCGTCGAACGCATCGAGCAGTTCCATGTCGGAGCGCGACGTCTCGATGGTGATGACGTCGGCATCCATCGCCGCGATCGACGCGATGATGTCGTTGAACTCGGAGTAGCACATATGGGTGTGTATCTGCGTCTCATCGCCGACGCCGTTGGCCGTGATGCGGAACGATTCCACCGCCCAGTCCAGATACGCCTGCCACTGCGACCGGCGCAGCGGCAGCCCCTCGCGCAGCGCCGCCTCGTCGATCTGGATCACATTGATGCCGGCCCGTTCGAGGTCCAGCACCTCGGCGCGGATCGCCAGCGCGAGCTGGTAGCAGGAGGTCGAGCGCGGCTGGTCGTCGCGCACGAACGACCAGTTCAGGATCGTCACCGGACCGGTCAGCATTCCTTTCATCGGCTTGTCGGTCAGCGACTGCGCGTACTTGATCCACTCGACCGTCATCGCGCGCGGGCGGCTGATGTCGCCGAACAGAATCGGCGGCTTGACGCAGCGCGAACCGTACGACTGCACCCAGCCGAACCGGCTGAATGCATAGCCGTCGAGTTGCTCGCCGAAATACTCGACCATGTCGTTGCGCTCGGCTTCGCCGTGCACCAGCACGTCGAGCCCGAGCTGCTCCTGCTCGCGCACGCTGCGCTCGATCTCCGCGCGCATCGCCACCTGATAGTCGTAGGCACCGATCTGGCCGCTCTTGAACTGGCTGCGGGCCTGGCGGATTTCGGCGGTCTGCGGGAACGAACCGATCGTCGTGGTCGGATAGAGCGGCAGCTGCAACAGCGCCGCCTGCCTGGCGGCGCGCTCGGCATACGGACTGTTGCGCTGGCCGAGTTCGGTATTCAGCGCGGCCACCGCCGCCTTCACCGCCGGGTTGTGCACGCGCGGCGAGTTGCGGCGCGCTTCGACGGCTGCGTGGTTGTCGGCGAGTTCGGTCGCGACTGTGTCGCGGCCGCTGCCGAGCGCCGCAGCCAGCAGCTTCAGCTCGTCGAGCTTCTGCAGCGCGAACGCCAGCCACGAGCGAATGTCCGTATCCAGCTTGTCCTCGCTGGCCAGATCAACCGGCACATGCAGCAGCGAGCACGACGGCGCCAGCCACAGGCGGGCGCCCAATTGCGCGTGAATCGGTTCGAGCCAGTCGAGCGCGGCGTTCAGATCGGTTTTCCAGATGTTGCGGCCGTTGATGACGCCGAGTGACAGCACCCGGTCCGCCGGCAGCTGCGCGACGACCTGCGCCACCTCGTCGCGGCCGTTGATGGCATCAATGTGCAGCCCCTGCACCGGCAGCGCGCAGGCCAGCGGCAGGTTTTCCAGCAGCTGGCCGAAATAGGTGGCGAGCAGCAGCTTGACGCCACCGCCGTTCAACGCGTTGTAGGCAGTGGCGAACGCCTGCCGCCAGTCGGCGTCGAGTTCGGTGACCAGCACCGGCTCGTCGATCTGCACCCACTGCACGCCATTGGCCGCCAGCTGCTCGAACAGCTGCGCGTAGACCGGCAGCAGCCGCGGCAGCAGCGCGAGCCGGTCCGAATCGTCCTTCGCCTTGCCGATCCACAGATAGGTGAGCGGGCCGACCACCACCGGCTTGGCCTCGACGCCGAGGCGTCGGGCTTCGGCCAGCTGGTCGAGCAGCCGCGACGCATCCAGCCGGAACGTGGTGCCGGCATCGAACTCGGGGACGATGTAGTGGTAGTTGGTATCGAACCACTTGGTCATCTCGCCGGCCTGCACGCCGCCGCAGCAGCCGGCGTGGCCATCCGCGCCCTGCGCCGAGCGGCCGCGGGCGACGCGGAAATAGTTGTCGAGCGGGTCGCCGTGGAAATCGCGGACGCGCGCCGGCAGGTTGCCGAACATGAAGCTGTGATCCAGCACCTGGTCGTAGAACGAGAAATCGCCGACCGGCACGAGGTCGAGGCCGGCCTGATCGCGCCAGTGCCGCTCGCGCAGCTGCGCGCCCTGTGCCTGCAGCGCCTCGCGGCCGGAGTTTCCCTGCCAGTAGGATTCCAGGGCGAATTTCAGTTCGCGCCGGGCGCCGATCCGTGGAAAACCGAGATTGTGAGTGGTGACCATGAGCATGTTTCCGATGGCTGTGGGTGAGATGACCCGGGTGAGGTGGCGCCATCGTAGAGCTGCCAGAGCGTGAATAAAAATGGCATTATTTCAGCCATCCATTAGCTTTGTTCATGGGTAATCCTCCATGCTGGAACGCACGCACCTCGCCATCATTCAGGAAGTGGACCGCCTCGGCTCGCTGACCGCCGCCGCCAATGCCTTGCACCTGACCCAGTCGGCACTGAGCCACACGATGCGCAAGCTGGAGGATCAGCTCGGTGTGGCGGTGTGGCACCGGGAGGGGCGCAACCTGCGGCTGACGCAGGCCGGCGCCTATCTGCTCGGGCTGGCCAACCGCGTGTTGCCGCAACTGCAGCTGGCCGAACAGCGGATGGATCAGTACGCCCGCGGCGAGCGCGGCACGCTGAGCATCGGCATGGAGTGCCACCCGTGCTACCAGTGGCTGCTGAAGGTGGTGGCGCCCTATCTCGCGCGCTGGCCCGACGTCGATGTCGACGTGAAGCAGAAATTCCAGTTCGGCGGCATCGGCGCGCTGTTCAGCCACGAGATCGA
>CAZEVP010000129.1:0-6367 GCA_964515735.1 uncultured Verrucomicrobiaceae bacterium
CCCCCGCTACCAACATCAGAAACGCCCCGGTGCCTTCAACAGCACCGGGGCGTTTTTGTTTTGTCCGGACTCGGGCACATCGCAACAGCACCTACTTTCTTTTGCGGAACGAGCAACTTCATCGAAGCCGTACACCCGGCACACGTGCTCGTCGCTCCAGCACTGCAACCCGGCCGTTCACTATGAGGCTTCGAATTTCGCCAGATAGCGCTCGATCAGCGCATGTGTCCTGGCGTGGCTGAGCGTGATGCCCACCGCGCTTTCGATGGCAATGCCGCGGGCGATCGATTCCAGCATCACGGCCAGCGTTTCCGGCGGGTACTCCTCCAGGTCGCAGCCGGCCTTCTGCAGCACCTGCCTGAACACTTCGACCTGCATGTTGCGCATGCGCCGGTTGAGCTTGACGAATTCGGCGCCGATCGCCTTGCGGTGATTGGCGAGCGCCAGAAATTCAGTGGTGAGCGCCGCCGTGGCCGGATGGCTGCTGATCTCCCACAACGCACGCAGCGGCTTCTCCGAAGCGAGGGCGCGGGCGAACTGGATCAGGTAGGCATCCGACAACCGTTGCAACAGAGCCAGAAACAGTTCGTCCATCGTGCGGAAGTAGTAGTGGACGAGCTGTGGCTTGAGACCGGCGCGCTCGGCGACCCGTCGCGACGTGACCGCGGCATACCCCTCCTCGCGCATCACCTGCTCGGCGGCCTCCAGCAACATCTCTCTCGTTCTGGAATTTTCGGCTCCGAGTCTGCGCCCTGACGCTGGCTGACCACCTTTCATCGAAATCGCATCGCTCTCTGCTGTCGGTTGACGGTCGTGAAACCCGCGCGACGGATACCGCCGGGCAAAGGAGACACCGCGCCCGAACCGGGCTCCGACGCGGCGCGCCATTGTACTGCAACGGCATGGAGCGCAGCGGCGGCCCCGGGACGGATATTATTCACCTTTATTGAGCATTCGCACAGCACCCGGATAAAAACCGGCAAAACCCGGAATTCCCCCTGCCGGCACGATCGGAAAACACCCGTGAAACCCTCTCGGAAAATCTCACCATAAAATCAAATAACCTGCATTTATAGACATTAAATTCATTTCCATGACGAGAAAGACGAGCCTCGCGCAACACCTCCGCACGGTCCGCCCCGACACGGGGGCTTCCCCACGCAAATGCTGTGCATTATCTTAGCACTCGCAAACCGGGTGGTCGCTGTACCCGATACGGATAACCAATAACAACACGCCGAGAGGAACAACGATGAAAAGGCATCCGCTATACCGGGCGATCCTGCTGACGACGGCAGTCGCACCCGTACTTTCCATCCCCGTCAGCGCGCAGGAGGGCAATCACGCCGCCCAGATGGAAGAGGTTCTGGTCACGGCCCGCCGGCAGGAGGAGCGCCTGCAGGACGTGCCGATCTCGATGTCGATGTTCAATCAGGAGCAGATGAACAACGCCAACATCGTGACGGCCGCCGATATCGCCACCTACACGCCGTCGCTGCAGGTCAACAGCCGCTTTGGCGACGACTCGTCGAACTTCGCGATTCGCGGCTTCTCGCAGGAGCTGCGCACCACCTCGTCGGTCGGCGTCTATTTCGCCGAAGTCATCGCGCCGCGCGGCGCCAACACCACGCAGTCCGGCGATGGCGCCGGGCCGGGCGACTTCTTCGATCTGGCCAACGTGCAGGTGCTGAAAGGGCCGCAGGGCACGCTGTTCGGCCGCAACACCACCGGCGGCGCCGTGCTGATCACGCCGCAGGAACCGACCAGCCAGTTCGAGGGGTATCTGGAGGCGTCGACCGGTAATTTCGACATGCAGCGGCTGCAGGGCGTGATCAATATTCCCGCCAGCGACTCGCTGCGCATCCGCCTCGGCATCGACCGGCAGAAACGCGACGGCTATCTCGACAACATCTCCGGCATCGGCCCCGATCATTTCGCCGACCTCGACTACATCTCGCTGCGCGCCAGCGCCATCTGGGAGATCAGCGAGCAGCTGGAGAACTACACGATCGTCAAGTACACCGATTCGGAGAACAACGGCGCGCCGTTTTCGCTGTTCGCCTGCAATCCGCAGGTAGGGTTCGGCACCTTCTGCGTGGCCGATCTCGACGGTCGCAAGGCCACCGGCCGGAACGGCCAGCACGACGTCTACAGCTACGTGCCGAAATCGGAAAGCGAGCTGCAGCAGAGCCAGATCATCAACACGACGACCTGGCACATCAGCGACAACCTGACCGCGAAGAACATCTTCTCCTACGCCGAGTTCGAGTCGCGCCAGAACATGGCGATCTACGGCACCGACTGGCGCTTCCCGCCGGGCGCGCCCAACGGCCAGGAGATCCAGCTGCAGATGGTCGGCGCGCGCGACTTCCCGACCACCGACCAGAAAACCTACGTCGAGGAGCTCCAGCTGCAGGGCACCGCGTTCGACGAGCGCCTGACCTGGCAGACCGGCCTCTACTACGAGGAGAGCAGGCCGAACGGCACCTACGGCTCGATGAACCCCGCCATGCTCAGCTGCGACATGGCGACCCTCGCCAGCAAGAACGTCGGCGACTGGCGCTGCAACGACATCCTGGCCGCGGCGCAGTACGTCGGCATGGGTGGCGGCCTGTTCGACCCGGTGCCGTTCACGGTCGGCAGCGGCCTGCACGCGCCGGGCGGCGTCACCTACCGGAACCGGGCCATCTACGGCGAGGGCAGCTACGACCTCAGCGACCAGTGGATCCTGACCGCGGGCCTGCGCTACACGAAGGACGATACCCGCGGCTGGACCGAGGAGACCGTCTACTACTTCCCCGGCAGCGTGCTCGGCGGCTATTTCGCGCCGTCCGGCTCCACCACCGAAGTGCGGCGACCGGAGACCAGCAGCGAGAAACCGACCTGGCTGCTGGGGCTCAGCTACGCCCCCGACGACAGCGTGACGATCTACGGCAAGTACGTGCGCGGCTATCGCCAGGGCAGCGTCAACCTCGCCGCCGTGCCGGGCTGGGACACGCACGGCCCCGAGCAGGTGGACACCTACGAACTCGGCGTCAAGACATCGTTCGCCGGCCGCTTCCCCGGCACCTTCAACATCGCCGCGTTCTACAACGACTTCCAGGACCAGCAGGTGCAGTTCGGTTACTACCGCGACATCGGTGTCGGCACCACGTCGATCCTCAATGCCGGCGCCTCCACGATCCAGGGCGTCGAGATCGACGGCAACGTCTGGCTGACCGAACGCTTCAACCTCGCCTTCAGCTATGCGTGGCTCGACACCGAAGTGGACGAGATGAAGATTCCGACGCCGGATCAGTATCCGGCCGGCGTCGCGATGTTCTCGGGCACGACGACGGTGGAGGGCGAACCGCTCTCCTACACGCCGAAAAACCAGCTGGTGCTGAACGCGAACTACCGCTTCCCGCTCGATCCGGCGCTCGGCGATCTGTCGGCGATGCTGACCTACGTCTACACCGACGAGATGCAGGCGGTGGCGAAGGCGACCTCGCCGCTGGCCGTGCTCCCCTCCTACGAACTGTTCAACCTCAGCGTGAACTGGCAGGGCATCGCCGGCAGCCCGCTCGATGCGTCGCTGTTCGCGACCAACCTGTTCGACGAGGAGTACCGGACCAACGTCGCCGGCAACTGGGATTCGATGGGACTGGAAGTCGGGCGCGTCGGCCAGCCGCGGATGTACGGCGCACGTCTGCGCTACAGCTTCTGACGCCATCGTAACCGTTCGTCACCCTCGGTCATTGCACGCCCCCTCTGATCCGCAATGACCGAGGGTGACCTTTTTGCAGCAACGACACAGCAACCAACCGTTCACCTCCCGCACCAACGAGTATCCAGATGAAACCCTTGACCAAATCGCGCGGCCGGGCCGCTCTCGCCGCACTGCTGCCGACCGCACTCCTGCTGCTGACGACGGCCGCACGCGCCGATGCCGTCGTCGATCAGCATCAGCTCGGCACGAAATATTCGCCGCTCGACCGGATCGACAGGACCAACGCGGCGCAGCTCGAACGGGCGTGGGAGTACCACACCGGCGATCGCCCTCCACAGGAGATGAGCAAGACCTTCTTCGCCTTCGAGGATCAGCCCAGCCTGATCGAGGGCCATCTGGTGGTCTGCTCGACGGCCAGAAAAATCATCGCGCTCGATCCGAAAACCGGGCGCGAACGCTGGGTGTTCGATCCCGATGCCGGGCGCGAGAAAGCGCCGGGCGGCATGCAGAAATGTCGCGGCATCGCCAACTGGGTCGACCGGCAGGCGCCGCAGGAACAGGCGTGCCGCTCGCGCATCCTGCTCGGCACGGTCGACTACCGGCTGCTGGCGATCGACGCGCGCACCGGCAAGCCCTGCGAGGATTTCGGCGACGGCGGCGCCGTGAAGATGCCCACCAGCAAACCCGAACTCTTTCCCGGAGAGGTGATGGCGACGTCGGCACCCGCGATCGTCAATGACGTCGCCGTGGTCGGTTCGGTCGTCGCCGACAACCAGCGCGTCGATGCGCCGAGCGGTCGCGTGCTCGGGTTCGACGTGCGCAGCGGCAAACTGCTGTGGGAGTTCGACCCGGTGCCGCGCGATCCGAACGATCCCGCCTACGCAAGCTGGGAGCAAGGCACCGATGGCATCGGCGGCGGCAATGTCTGGTCGTCGATGGCGGTCGATCAGAAACTCGATCTGGTCTACCTGCCGACCACCAGCCCGTCCGGCGATTTCTTCGGCGGCAATCGCGGTGGCGACAACCACTACACCAACTCGGTCGTCGCGCTGCGCGGCGCCACCGGCGAGGTGGCGTGGCACTACCAGCTGGTGCGGCACAACGTCTTCGACTACGACGTGCCGGCGCAACCGATGCTGATCGACTTCCCGCACGACGGACGCATGGTGCCGGCGCTGGTGCAGCACACCAAGATGGGGCTGATCTTCGTCTTCGACCGCGCCACCGGTGAACCGCTGGTGCCGATCGAGTATCGCCCGGTACCCACCACCGGCGCTGTCGGCGATGAACGACTGGCGACGACGCAGCCATTCCCGGTCGGCATGCCGGCGCTGGTGCCGCAGCGTTTTTCACCGGACGATGCGTGGGGCTTCACGCCGATCGATCGCTGGCTCTGCCGCCGCAAGATCGAGACGCTGAACCACGGCCCGATCTACACGCCGCCGAGCGAGCAGGGGACGATCTTTCAGCCCGCACCGAGCGGCGGCCCGAACTGGGGCGGCGGTGCCTATGACCCCGCCAGCCAGATCATGGTGGTGCCGACCAACCGCGTGCCGCTGATCGTCAAGCTGATGCCGGCCCGCCCCACGCAGAGCGACGGCGCGGTCGGCGAGGCCAGCGTGCGCGGCGGCATGCTGTTCACGACGGCGGGTTCGCCCTACTTTTCACAGCTCGAACCACTGCTGTCGCCACTGGGCGCGCCCTGCTCGGCGCCGCCGTGGGCGGCGCTGAGCGCGGTCGACATGGCGACCGGCAAGCTGCTCTGGGAGGTGCCGCTGGGCAGCCTGGAAAAACTGATGCCGATTCCGCTCGCACTGGAATACGGCACGCCCGGCGCCGGCGGTCCGCTGGTGACGGCCGGCGGTCTGGTGTTCATCGGCTACACGCTGGACGACAAGGTCCGCGCCTTCGACCTGCTCACCGGCGAGGTGGTCTGGAGCCACGACCTGCCCGCCGCCGGCAACTCGGTGCCGGTGACCTACGAGGTCGACGGCGAGCAGTACGTCGTCATCGCCGCCGGTGGCCACAGCATGTATGGCGCCACGCTCGGCGACTCGGTGGTGGCGTTCAAGCTGAAACGCTGAGCGGTTTCGCAGATGAGCGCGGCCACCCGCGCAACATGATCGGGCGTTCAGCGCCCGACCATGTTGCCCGCCACCACCCATTGATCGAACTGTTCGGCGGTCACGAAGCCGAGCGCCAGCGCTGACTCGCGCAGCGTGGTGCCCTCCTTGTGCGCCTTCTTGGCGATCTGCGCGGCCTTGTCGTAGCCGATGTGGGTATTGAGCGCCGTCACCAGCATCAGCGAGCGCTGCACCAGCTCGTCGATGCGCTCGCGGTTGGGTTCGATGCCGACCGCGCAGTGGTCGTTGAAGCTGACCATGCCGTCGGCCAGCAGGCGCACGCTCTGCAGCAGGTTGTGCGCGATCATCGGCCGGAACACGTTCAGCTCGAAATTACCGGAAGCGCCGCCGATGTTGATGGCGACGTCGTTGCCCATGACCTGCGCGGCCAGCATCGTCAGCGCTTCGCTCTGCGTCGGGTTGACCTTGCCGGGCATGATCGACGAGCCCGGTTCGTTCTCGGGAATGCTGATCTCGCCGATGCCGCTGCGCGGGCCGCTGGCGAGCCAGCGCACGTCGTTGGCGATCTTCATCA
>CAZEVP010000130.1:0-6341 GCA_964515735.1 uncultured Verrucomicrobiaceae bacterium
TGGCCACCGTCAAGGGCGACGTGCACGACATCGGCAAGAACATCGTCGGCGTCGTGCTGCAGTGCAACAACTACGAGGTGATCGACCTCGGCGTCATGGTGCCGGCCGACGAGATCCTGCGCGTGGCGAAGGAGAAACAGGTCGACATCATCGGCCTGTCGGGGCTGATCACGCCGTCGCTCGACGAGATGGTGCACGTCGCGCGCGAGATGCAGCGGCTCGACTTCCAGGTGCCACTGCTGATCGGCGGCGCGACGACGTCGAAGGCGCACACGGCGGTCAAGATCGAACCGCAGTACCGCAACGACGCCGTCGTCTACGTGCCCGACGCGTCGCGCAGCGTATCGGTCGCCTCCGCCCTGCTCTCCGCCGAACAGAAACCCGACTTCATCGCCCGGCGCCGCGAAGAGTACGAGACGATCCGCGTGCGCAACGCCAACCGCCAGCCGAAGTCGAAACCGATCACCTACCCGGAAGCGGTCGCGCGCGGTCTGCAGATCGACTGGGCCGATTACGTGCCGCCGGTGCCGAACCAGCTCGGCATCCAGGTTTTCGACGACTACCCGCTCGAAGCGCTGATCGAGACGATCGACTGGACGCCGTTCTTCATCAGCTGGGATCTGGCCGGCAAGTACCCCGACATCCTGCAGGACGACAAGGTCGGCGAAGCGGCGCGCAACCTGTTCGGCGATGCGCAGGCGCTGCTGAAACGGATCATCGATGAAAAACTGCTGCGCGCGCGCGCGGTGATCGGCATCTGGCCGGCGGCGCGCGTCGGCAGCGACGACGTCGCGCTGTTCGCCGACGAATCGCGCTCGACGACGGTCGCGACGCTGCACCACCTGCGCCAGCAGATCGACAAGCCGAGCGGCCAGCCGAACCTGAGCCTGGCCGACTATGTCGCGCCGCAGCAGAGCGGCCACGCCGACTACGTCGGTGCCTTCGCCTGCACCGCCGGTATCGGCGCCGACGAGCTGTCGCGAAGCTTTCTGGCAAAGCACGACGACTACAACAGCATCATGGCCAAGGCGCTGGCCGACCGCCTCGCCGAGTCGCTGGCCGAGCATCTGCACCGGCGCGTGCGCCGCGAAATCTGGGGCTACGCCGCCGACGAACAGCTCGACAACCGCGCGCTGATCCGCGAGGAGTACCGCGGCATCCGGCCGGCACCGGGCTACCCGGCCTGCCCGGATCACACCGAGAAGGCGGCGCTGTTCCGGCTGCTCGACGCCGGCCGCATCGGCATGACGCTGACCGAGCATTTCGCGATGACACCGGCGGCCAGCGTCAGCGGCTTCTACTATTCCCATCCGCAGGCGCGCTACTTCGCCGTCGGCAAGATCCAGCGCGATCAGGTCGAGGATATCGCCGCCCGCAAGGGCATGGCGCTGGCCGAGATGGAGCGCTGGCTGACACCGGCACTGGGCTACGACCCGGCGTGATGCGGGCCAAGGTGCGCACTTTCGTTTCGAGAAGATGGAGAAGGCAATGAACGACTCACGGCAACCCGAGCGCAAACCCGGCCTGCTGGCGGTGATCGGCAGTGTGCTGGCGGCCGGCTTCGGCGTGCAGAGCAGCCGCAACCAGCAGCGCGACTTCGCTCAGGGCAAGGCGCGCAACTTCATCATCGCAGGGGTGCTGTTCACGGCACTGTTCATGCTGACGCTCTACCTGATCGTCAGCACCGTGCTGAAGAGTGCGGGGCACGGATGACGCCCCGCTCTCCATCACTCACTGCATGTGGCTGAGCCAGTACACCGCGGCCGTGACGATGATGGCGATGATGGCGACGGTGGCAATGGCATCGGCCGTGCCGTCGGAGTAGTTCTTGTTCTGTTCGGACATCGAAACCACCTGAAATTCGGCTGAAATGTGGATCGGGAACACGCGCGGCATCCGAGGCGCCGCGGCGGGCGCCGCATTCTAATGCAACAGCCGCGCCCGCTACCACTGCGGGCGATGCCGCAACAACGCCCCCATGCAACAACGTCCCCATTTCGGTGACATCGAAGACGCTTAGTTCCATTTTTCAATACGTTATGCCAGTTTCTCAGTTTGTCTCGGCGGCCGCTTCTGCTAAGGTACCGCCTCCCGAAAACTGGCTCAGATCAGTCTTTTTCCTATCGGCCGAGCCCGCGACGGGCGAAGGCCACGACCATGGTGCCCATCGATGTACAGGTACGACCCCTTTGACCAGCGCATGATAGCCGAGCGTGTCGAGCAGTTCCGACGCCAGACCCAACGCTATCTGGCCGGCGAACTCAGCGAGGCGCAGTTCCTGCCGCTCCGCCTGCAGAACGGTCTCTACCGTCAGCGTCTGGCACCGATGCTGCGTATCGCCGTCCCGTACGGCACGCTGAACGCCACCCAGCTGCGCAAGCTGGCGCAGATCAGCCGCGACTACGACAAGGGCTACGGCCACTTCAGCACCCGCCAGAACATGCAGCTGAACTGGCCGAATCTGGAAGAAGTACCGGACATCCTGGCCGAGCTGGCCAAGGTCGACATGCACGCCGTGCAGACCAGCGGCAACTGCATCCGCAACACCACTGCCGACCAGTACTCCGGCGTCGCCGCCGACGAGATCGAGGACGCCCGCCCCTACTGCGAAATCATCCGCC
This sequence comes from uncultured Verrucomicrobiaceae bacterium, assembly GCA_964515735.1. Classification (GTDB taxonomy): domain Bacteria; phylum Pseudomonadota; class Gammaproteobacteria; order Pseudomonadales; family CAMLJR01; genus CAMLJR01. The sequence goes on from CAZEVP010000130.1 coordinate 2,622, forward strand.
AGTGGTCGACCTTCCACCCCGAGTTCGCGTTCCTGCCGCGCAAGTTCAAGATCGCCGTCTGCGGCTCGGTGTCGGACCGCGCCGCCATTCACGTCCATGACATCGGCATCGAGATCGTCCGCGACGCCGACGGCGAGACCGGCTTCCGGGTGATGGTCGGCGGTGGCCTCGGCCGCACGCCGGTCATCGCCGAAACGATCTGCGAGTTCCTGCCCAGACGCCACCTGCTGACCTATCTCGAGGCGATCCTGCGCGTCTACAACCAGCTCGGCCGCCGTGATAACAAGTTCAAGGCGCGTATCAAGATCCTGGTCAAGGCGATGGGCGCCGACGCCTTCCGCCAGCGGGTCGAGGCCGAGTGGGTCCATCTGAAAGATGGCCCGAGCACGCTGACCGAAGCCGAGATCGACTACGTCAAATCGTTCTTCCAGCCGCCGCCCTACGAGGCGTTCGATGCGCTGACCGAGCAGGAGGCGCTGTGGCAGCAGACCGCCGCCGACGCCGAATTCGCGCGCTGGTTCAACTACAACACGGTCGCCCACAAGCGGCCCGGCTACCGCATCGTCAACCTGTCGCTGAAACCGACCGGCGTCGCCCCCGGTGACGTCACCGCCGAGCAAATGGAATCGATCGCCGACCTCTCCGAGCGTTTCGGCTTCGGCGAGATCCGCTCGACCCACACGCAGAACCTGGTGCTGCCGGACGTGCGCATGCGCGACCTGAACACCCTGTGGTGCGAGCTGCAGGCGCTCGGTTTCGCAACTCCGAACATCGGCCACCTGACCGACATCATCTGCTGCCCCGGCGGCGACTACTGCTCGCTGGCCAACGCCAAGTCGATCCCGGTCGCCGAGGCGATCCAGCGCCGCTTCGACGACCTCGACTACATCTACGACCTCGGCGAGCTGCACCTGAACATCTCCGGCTGCATGAACGCCTGCGGCCACCACCACGTCGGCCACATCGGCATTCTCGGCGTCGACAAGAAGGGACAGGAGTTCTACCAGGTCTCGCTCGGTGGCAGTCAGGGCAAGGATGCATCGCTCGGCGCCATCCTCGGCCCCTCCTTCTCGCAGGCCGACGTGCCGGAGGTGATCGCCAAGCTGCTGGAGACCTACGTCGAACAGCGCACCGAGGAGGAGAGCTTCCTCGATACCTACCGCCGCATCGGCATCGATACCTTCAAGGAGCGCGTCTATGCCACAGCTCATTAAGCACGGCGCCGTTCACGACGACGGCTGGCAGCTGCTGAGGGAGATCGCGGCAGAACAGAGCGTGGCGGAACTGCCGGCCGGCCCGGTCATCGTTCCGCAGCCCTACTGGCAGACCAACCGCGACGCGCTGCTGGCGCGTGGCGAGGTCGCCGTCTGGCTGGCCAGCGACCAGCCGCCGACGCTGATCGCCGACGATCTGTCGCAGCTGCCGCTGGTGGCGGTCGACTTTCCCGTCTTCACCGACGGCCGCGGTTTCTCCTACGGCCGCGCGCTGCGCGAGCACCACGGCTACAAGGGCGAGGTGCGGGCGGTCGGCCAGTTCCTGCGCGACCAGCTCTACTACCTGAGCCGCTGCGGCTTCGACGCCTTCGCCATCGAAACCGCCGACCCGCAAGCCTCGATCGAAAGCCTGTACGACTTCAGCGACAGCTATCAGGCCGCGCTCGACCAGCCGCTGCCGCGCTTCCGCCGCCGCTCGGCCTGAGCCCCTTCCCCTCCCGGCAACGGGAGGGGAACAGCACATACCGCCCCACCCTCCGGACAGGAGACAGGAGAGCGCCGATGGAACAGAACCGTCTGCAGCTTTACGTCGATGCCGGTTTCGTCAGCCCGTTCGCGATGTCGGCATTCGTGGCGTTGCACGAGAAAGGCCTGCCGTTCGAACTCCTGACCATCGACCTCGACGCCGGAGCGCAACATGAAGCCGGCTACGCCGCCACGTCGCTGACGAGCCGGGTTCCGGTACTGGTCCACGGCGACTTCTCGCTGTCCGAATCGTCGGCGATCACCGAATACCTCGACGAGCTGTTTCCCGGCACGCCGCTCTACCCTCACGATACGCGGCAACGGGCGCGGGCGCGGCAGATACAGGCGTGGCTGCGCACCGACCTGATGCCGATCCGGCAGGAGCGCTCCACCGAGGTCATCTTCCTCAAACCCTCCGCGGAACCTCTATCGGAGCAGGCGCGGCAAGCCGCCGGGAAACTGTTCGCCGTCTGCGAACGGCTGCTCACCGCCGGCGCCGCGCAGCTGTTCGACGACTGGAGCATCGCCGACCTCGATCTGGCGCTCATGCTGAACCGGCTGGTGCTGAACGGCGATCCGGTGCCGCCACGGCTCGCCGGGTACGCCGGGCAGCAGTGGCAGCGGCCATCGGTCCGGCGCTGGCTCGAACTGCCCCGCCCTTCCCGCTGATCAGGAATGGCCGCCATAAAAAATGGCCGGGAGCCATTTTAAGCGCCGCGCCAGCGGCGACCCGAAGGGTGACGGCCATGGATGGCCGCCATAAAAAACCCGGCCGAAGCCGGGTTTTTCATTTCCAGTGCTCGCTTACAGCGCCTGATCGAGTTCCGGCACTGCCTGGAACAGATCGGCGACCAGACCGTAGTCGGCGACCTGAAAGATCGGCGCCTCTTCGTCCTTGTTGATCGCGACGATCACCTTCGAGTCCTTCATGCCGGCCAGATGCTGGATCGCGCCGGAGATACCGACGGCGACGTAGAGCTCCGGTGCGACGATCTTGCCGGTCTGACCGACCTGCATGTCGTTCGGCACGAAGCCGGCATCGACCGCGGCGCGCGATGCGCCGACGGCGGCGCCGAGCTTGTCGGCCAGCGAATAGAGCAGCTTGAAGTTGTCGCCGTTCTGCATGCCGCGGCCGCCGGAGACGACGATGCGGGCAGCGGTCAGTTCCGGGCGATCGCTCTTCGCCAGCTCTTCCTTGACGAAGCTGGAGAGACCGGCGTCGTGGGCCGAGCCGACAGCCTCGACGGCGGCGCTGCCACCTTCAGCCGGTACCGGGTCGAAACCGGTGGTGCGCACGGTGATCACCTTGATGGCGTCGGTCGATTGCACGGTGGCGATGACGTTACCGGCATAGATCGGGCGTTTGAAGGTGTCCGGCGAGATGACGGCGATGATCTCGGAGATCGGTTGCACGTCGAGCAGCGCGGCGGCGCGCGGCAGGAAGTTCTTGCCGTTGGTGGTGGCCGGGGCCAGCACGTGCGAAAAGCTCTTGCCGACCTCGGCGACCAGCGGCGCGATGTTCTCGGCCAGCTGGTGGGCGTAGGCGGCGTTGTCGGCGACCAGTACCTTGCCGACACCGGCGATCTTCGCCGCGGCTTCGGCGGCGGCTCCGCAGTTGTGGCCGGCGACCAGCACGCTGATGTCGCCGCCGATGGCCTTGGCGGCCGCGACGGTGTTCAGGGTGGCACCCTTGATGGAGACGTTATCGTGTTCAGCTACGACCAGAATGCTCATCAGATCACCTTCGCCTCATTCTTCAGTTTGTCGACCAGCTCGGCCACGGTCTTGACCTTGATACCGGCCTTGCGCTCGGCCGGCGGCTCGACCTTCAGCGTCTTGACGCGCGGAGTCACGTCGACGCCCAGATCGGCCGGGGTCAGCGTATCGAGCGGCTTTTTCTTGGCTTTCATGATGTTCGGCAGCGACGCGTAGCGCGGCTCGTTCAGGCGCAGGTCGGTGGTGACGATGGCCGGCAGCTTCA
>CAZEVP010000131.1:0-6263 GCA_964515735.1 uncultured Verrucomicrobiaceae bacterium
GCCGGCACTAACCGGATCAGGTTCGACGGGTTCGCAGCCTGCGATCTCAGCCTTCTTCATTAACCAGAAGGCACCCCGACAAGACCGCGACAGTGTAGGGATTCACCCCGGCGCAGGCAATCGCTCCACCCGGCCGGGGCGGGGTTCACGGCGCGGCGGTCTCGCCGGCGAAGCGCACCAGCAGCGTGCCGTCGGCGTCGTAGAGCTCCAGCTGGTTGCCGATGACGGCATGGCGCGCGGTCGCTTTCAGCGCATCGGTGAAGGTCACCTCGAGCACCGACGCGCCGGGGCAGGCCATGCGCGTCGCCGCCAGCTTGTCGAAGGTCAGCGCGTCGCCGTCGATCGCGAAGCCGCCGACCAGCCGGTTGCAACCGGTGAAACCGGCGACCTGCCGCTTCTCCTCGGTCAGCTGCAGCGACGGGCGGCGGTCGTCCTGCTCGTCGAGCGCCTGGCCGCCGAGCTGCACCGCGACCCAGCGGGTTCCGGTCAGCGGCAGCGGCGCGAAGGTGGCGCCGCACTCCGGCTCCGGCAGCGGTTTCAGGAAACGGGTGATCTCGATCGCCGGTCGCGGCGCCCCCTCCATCACCACCGCCTCGGTCAGCCGGCCTTCGACCTCGACCAGCAGCGGTTCACCCGGCGCGCCGCGACCGGCCAGATAGGCCTTCTCGACGGCGTGCGCGCCATCGCCCGGCAGCACCGCGAAACGCCGCCCGGTGCGGCATTCGCTGAAATTCGCCGCATCGGCCATGTAGACGTAACTGCCACGCAGCGTCAGCCGCGGCTCCAGCGCCACCGCCGTTTCACTGCGATGCAGTGTGTAGTTGTGCGAGGAGACGATCGGCGCACCACTGCTGTCGCGCAGCGTAATCGCATCGGCGTCGTCGACGGCGAAACGCTCGCCGCCCTGCAGCGCCAGCACGCGCTGGTCCGACGAGAACAGCCAGCGGCCGACCTCGTCGAACGGGCCGCGTTCGAGATAGTTGCGGCGCAGGAAATAGCTGCCGTCGGCATACAGCCGCAGCGTGTATTCGAGACCGGGGCAGTCGGCGCACGGCAGCGTGCCGACGTAGGTTGCCGGCAGTGCGTTGCGCAGCCGCTCGGAGGGCGGCTGCGCGGCGCAGGCGCCAAGCAGCAGAGCGGACAGAACGACGGCGATTCTTGTCAGCGGCATGGTGGTGACTCCCGGTCCGGACGATGACCCGGCAGCATACCGCAGCACGGGCCGGCGCTGGCGCGCCAGCCCGACGTCTCAGCCCAGTGCCGTGGCCGGCAGCAACAGCCGGAAACTGGCGCCGCCGAGATCGGAATCGTCGATGACGACGCGGCCGCCGAGTTCGGCGACCAGATCGACGACGACGGCCAGACCGATGCCCTGACCATCGTGGTGCGGGTCGGCACGACCGCCGCGTTCGAGGATTTTTTCGCGCAGCTCCGGCAGCACGCCGGCACCGTCATCGTCGACGCAGATGACGAACGCGCTGCCGTCGCGTCGTGCCGCCACCCGCACCTCCTGCAGACAGAGGCGGAACGCGTTTTCGAGCAGGTTGCCGAACAGTTCAAGCGCCTGCGCTTCCGACAACAGCAGCGCGATGTCGCCGAGCTCAAGCTGCCAGCGCACCTCCTTGTCCGGATAGACCTTGGTCAGCGCGGCGCACAGCCTCTCCAGCACCGGCTGCAGCGGCAGCGGTCTTGGCACCAGCCCACCGCTGCCGAGAACGATGCGCTGCAGCTGGTAGCTGACCTGCTGACTGGCGCGCTGCAGCTGCGACTGCAACACCTCGCGCGTTTCGCCCGGCGGCAGCGTCTGCATCACCTCGCTCATCACCGCCAGCGGTGTTTTCAGACCGTGCGCCAGTTCGGCCAGCGTCGCGCGATAACGCTGCTGACGCGCGTGCTCGACCGCCAGCAGCCGGTTCAGCGCCCGCACCAGCCCCGCCACCTCGGACGGAAACTCGCCCTCCAGCGTCTCCATTTCGCCGCGCTGCACCTGACCGAGCTGGCGCCGCAACGCGCGCAGCGGGCGCAGTGACCACGCCAGCGCCGCGCCGAGCAGCAGCACCAGCGCGGCGATGCTGCCGCCGAGCCAGACCAGCAGATTGTTGCGATAGGCGGTGACGCTGCGATCGACTTCGTCCGCCGCATCGCCAGTAACGATCGAATACTTCGAAGTGCCGAGCGCCAGGTCGAGATCGAAGATGAAATAGTCGCGGCCACCGCTGTGCAGCCGCAGGAATTCGCTCTGCTCATCGTGATAGACGGGACGGTAGTCGATCTCGACATCCCCCGCCGACGGCGAGCGCCAGATCAGCTCGCCGCGCTCGTCGAAGATCAGCGCGACCAGATCGGACTCGACCTGGTCGAGCCGCGGATTCTCCAGCACGCTCGGCAGTATCAGCCGACCACCGTCCTCGATGGCCAGCGCCATCACCGTGCGCGCATCGGCGGCGAGCCGGCTGCGCACCCCCTCTTCCAGCGTGGTGCGATAGGCGGTGACCAGCGCGAAACCGAGCAACAATGCGAACAGACAGAGAATCGCCGCGGCGCTGATCAGCAAACGATTGCGGATCGACCGCCTCATCGGCATGGCAGGTCGAACAGATAGCCGCGACCGCGCACCGTGGTCACCGGGTTGATGCCGGTGGCCGCCTCCAGCTTGCGGCGCAGACGACCAACCAGCACCTCGATGACGTTGCTGTCGCGCTCGGATTCATCGTCGCCATAGAGCAGCGACAGCAGGCGCTCCTTGCTGACCGCCTGACGGTGGTGAAGCATCAGGTATTCGAGCACCCGGTACTCCGACGCCGTCAGCGGCAGCAGTTCGTCGTTGACGAAGGACTGGCGCCGGTTCAGGTCGAGCAGGATCGGCCCGGCCTGCACGCGCGGCTGCACGAAGCCGGCAGCGCGCCGCAGCAGCGCGTTCAGGCGCGCCTCCAGCTCCTCGAACTGGAACGGCTTGACGACGTAATCGTCGGCGCCGAGTTGCAGCGCCTGCACCTTGTCCTCCCAGTTGCCGCGCGCGGTCAGCACCAGAATCGGCAGCTGCTGACCACCTGCGCGCAGCTCGCGGATCAGGCCGAAGCCGTCGAGCTCCGGCAGGCCGAGATCGACGACGGCGACATCCGGCGCCAGTTCGCGGGCGAAGTGCAGCCCCTCGCGACCATCGGCCGCCACCCGCACCTGGAAACCGGACGCGCTGAGCCGCTCACCGAGATGGTGGCGGAGCAGCGCGTTGTCTTCGACGACCAGTACCTGCATGACTCCATTTACCCGCGTTCGTCAGAACCGATAGCTGAGGCCCAGATAGGGCTGCTTGCCACTGTTCAGGCGCGCATCGCTGTGGCCAGCGCCCAGATCGACATTGGTGTCGTAGTAGCGGGTGTAACGGTAACCCAGTTCGAGCTGCAGATCGTCGCCGAGATCCTGCAGCAGACCCACCTGCAGACCGCCGTTCAGACCCCAGTCGCGATCGCTGCTGTACTGGCCGGGAATCTGGCCCAGGTAGCTGACGCCGACCGTGCCGCCACCGAACAGACGCGTCGTCGCGGTGATCGGCAGCAGGCGATCGTAGCTGGCGCTCAGCGACTGGTGGCGGAAGTTGGCGCCGCCGTGGCTGCCGGAGACGTACTCGTAGGTGCCGTAGTAGCGGCTGTCGTCGCCGCTCAGGCCGCCGCGCACACCCCAGGTATCGGTTTCATCGATGACGCGATCGACGTCGAGACCGGTGTTGGCGTAGGCCGTGCTCGACGAGCTGAAGTTCGCCTTGCTCTCGCCCCAGGTGACGCCGACGAACGGACGCTCGGCTGCGTGTGCAACAGCCGCCATGCTCAGCAGCGATGCGGCGATGACATGAGTGATCTTGGACATGGTTCTGCTCCTGCTACGTGGCTGTGAAATACACGCAACAGATGCTAGGGGGCGCACACTGAACCTCCCCTGTCGGTCAGCTGAACATCGGCTGACAAAAGTGCCACATCGTTTTCGTACCCGTCAGACCGCGCCGACCGCGTACATCAGCAGTTGCAGCACACCGCAGGCGGCGACGCCCGCCAGCAGATCGTCGACCATGATGCCGGCGCCGCCCTGCAGGTGGCGGTCGCACCAGCCGATCGGCCACGGCTTGACGATGTCGAACAACCGGAACAAGACGAAACCGGCCAGCACCCACAACGGCTGCAGCGGCACCGCCAGCAGCGCGATCCACAGCCCGACGAATTCGTCCCAGACGATGCCGCCGTGATCGTGCACACCAAGATCGCGCGCGGTGCGGCCACAGATCGCGACACCGGCCAGCGCCGCGACGATCACGGCGGCGATATAACCGGGCAGCGGCAGCTGTTGCAGGAAATACCACGGCAGCAGCGCGGCGAGTGTGCCCCAGGTGCCGGGCGCGCGCGGCGCCAGACCGCTGCCGAAACCGAACGCGAGCAGATGCAACGGATTGCGCAGATCGGGGCGTGCACCGCGCGCGTCGACACTCACGACTTCAGCGGCTCCGCCATGTAGATCGCCAGCTCGGCGACCTGGCCGTCGTCGGTCAGCGTGAACAGATCGAGCACGCGCTGCGTACCGCCGCCGTGCAGCGCGATCTCCAGCTGCGCGACCCACGACAGGCCATCACCGAACACGCGCACCGGCTCGGGCGACGGCGGCGAGTGGGCAAACAGTTTCTCGAAGAATTCCCGCAGCGCCTCGCAACCGGCGATCTGCTGGCCGGAGCCGAGCAATAGCCGCCCCTGCGGTGCGTAGAGCTGCATCAGCGTGTCGATATCGCGCGCCTTGACGCTGGAGAAATAGCGGCGCAGCAGCGCCTCGGCATCGACTTTGGTGACGACCTTCTGCATGGCGAACCTCTCGACGTTGTTCGGACTGGCGTCATTCGAAGTGCTGGTAACCACTCGGATTGACCGCCGTCACTGTGCCATCCGCCGCACGCAAGTGCAGCCCCGGTTGCGCGCAAATTTCGCCAACCGGTGTCAACGGCAGGCCAAGCTGTCGCGAAATCGCCACGATGTCGTCGCGCCGCGACGGCGGCGCCGTGAAACAGAGTTCGTAGTCATCGCCACCGCTCAGCGCGAACGGGTGCGCCTGCGTGTGATCGCGCAGCGAGGTCGCGACCGGCAGCGCCGCCGCATCGACCACGGCACCGACACCGCTGCGTTCGAGAATATGACCGAGATCGGCGCTGAAACCGTCGGAAATATCGAGTACCGCCGACGCGACGCCGCGCAGCGCCAGCCCCAGCTCGATGCGCGGTTCGGGCAGGTAGTAACGCGAGAGCCAGTGGTTCTGCTCAGCAGTCAGCGCCGCCTGCGGCTGGTCGAGCACATCGAGCGCCGCGCGCGCGGCACCGAGTTCGCCGGATACATAAATGATATCGCCGGGCTGCGCGCCATCGCGCCGCAGCGCCAGCGCGGGTGGCACCGCGCCCATTACCTGCAGCGTCAGCACCGGCAGCGGACCGCGCGTGGTGTCACCGCCGGCCAGCGCCATGTCGAAGCGTTGTGCGTCGGCGGCGAGACCGGCGCTGAAACCCTGCAGCCAGCTTTCATCGACGCGATCGAGCGTCAGCGCCAGCGTGAACGCGATCGGCTCAGCGCCCATCGCGGCGAGATCGGAGACGGTCACGCGCAGTGCGCGCCGCGCCAGCAGAAACGGATCGCAGTGACGGGGAAAATGAACATCGGCGACCAGCGTGTCGACCGACATGGCGAGCTGTCGCTGCGGCGGCAGCTGCAACAGCAGGCAGTCATCGCCGACACCGAGCGCGACCTCGCTGCGCGCGGTGCCGACGTTGGCGAAGTAGCGCGCGATCAGCCCGAATTCGGAGAGCGCCACGCCCGCGCTCCGTCAGCGCTCGTCGGCCTCGACCTCGATGGTGCGCACCTGCCGCGCCAGCTTGTCGAGCACGCCGTTGATGTACTTGTGGCTTTCGGAGGCACCGAACTTCTTCGCCAGCGACACCGCTTCGTTGATGACGACCTTGAACGGCACGTCGATGCGATGCACCAGTTCGTAGGTGCCCATCCGCAGCAGCGATAGCTCGACCGGATTGACGTCCTTCAGCTCGCGGTCGAGATACGGCACGAACAGCGCTTCGAGTTCGCCGATCCTGGCCGGCACGTCGTGCAGCAGCGCGTGGAAGTAGTCGAGATCGGTGTGCTCGAAATCGAACTGCGTGCGGAACTGCGCCTCTATCTCGTTCAGCGGGTTGCGGCTGATCTGCCACTGGTACAGCGCCTGCAGCGCGTAGTGGCGCGCCTTGC
>CAZEVP010000132.1:0-6015 GCA_964515735.1 uncultured Verrucomicrobiaceae bacterium
CCGGCATCAGGATCATGTCGGACTCGTTGATGCCCTTCCAGCCAGAGATGGAGGAACCGTCGAACATCTTGCCGTTGACGAAGGCGCTCTCGTCGATGGCCTTGGCCGGGTAGGTGACGTGCTGCTCCTTACCACGGGTGTCGGTGAAACGCAGGTCGACCCACTTGGCTTCGTTGTCTTTGATCAGCTTCAGAGTTTTCTCTGACATTGCGGTTGTTCCTCCAAGGATGAAAGTGCTGCCGGCGGGGCCCACCGGTGCGCCGAAGGGAGCGGATTATAGGCCTTTGGCATGGCCCTGATCCGCAGTGGCCCAAATATGGCGCACCGCGAATACCTCCTCTCGTGCTCAGACTGGGAAGGAGCAAACTCCATGCCACGCGCCCGGACGTGCTAAGCGGATGAATCGGCAAGAATTCGGGTCAGAAGGCGCCGGTGCCCGCACGCGGTCGGCCCCGTTTTGGAACCCGACCATTCCAAAACGGTGCACGCCCGGTTCGCGGCGGCGACGGGCCGGCCCCGCGACGACGCGCGTATAATCGCGCGCCCCGCCGCCGGACCGACCGCAGACCATGCAGTTCATCGTCAAGTTCTTCCCCGAGATCACCATCAAGAGCCGCCCGGTGCGGCTGCAGCTGGCCAAGCAGCTGCGCGACAACATCCGCGCGCAGCTGCGCGCGGACGACCCCGACGCGCAGGTGATCCGTGAGTGGGACCAGCTGATCGTGCGGGCGCCGGACGACGGCGATACAGACGCGCGCCGCGAGCGCATCGTCGACGTGCTGTCGCGCACCGCCGGCATCGCCCACTTCCAGCAGGTGATCGAATACCCGTTCGTCGGCCTCGACGACGCTTTGGAGAAGTGCTGCGAGATGTGGCGCGAGCGGCTGCGCGGCAAGCGCTTCGTGGTGCGCTGCCGCCGCGTCGGCACCCACGACTTCGCGTCGCTCGACGTCGAGCGCTTCATCGGCGGCGGCCTGTTGCAGCGCTGTGACACCGCCGGCGTCGACATCCGCACCCCCGACGAGACCGTGCGGCTGGAGATCCGCGACGACCGCCTGTTCGTCATCAGCCAGCGCTTCCCCGGCATCGGCGGCTTTCCGCTCGGTGGCCAGGAGTCAGTGGTGGCGCTGCTGTCGGGCGGCTTCGACTCGGCGGTGGCCGCCTACCTGACGATGCGGCGCGGCATGCGCACCCACTTCTGTTTCTTCAACCTCGGCGGCCGCGCCCACGAAGTCGGCGTCAAGGAGGTCGCGCACCATCTCTGGTCACGCTTCGGCTCGGCCTCGCGGGTCAAGTTCATCGCCGTGCCGTTCGAGGGTGTCGTCGCCGGCATCCTGAAGGATGTCGACGACTCGCACATGGGCGTGGTGCTGAAGCGGATGATGCTGCGCGCGGCGACGACGCTGGCCGAACGCCTCGACGCGCGCGCACTGGTGACCGGCGAGGCGGTCGGTCAGGTCTCCAGCCAGACGCTGACCAACCTCTCGGTCATCGACCGCGCCACCGACATGCTGGTGCTGCGGCCGCTGGTGACGATGGCCAAGGGCGAGATCATCGAGCAGGCCGAACGGATCGGCACCGCCACCTTCGCGGCGAAGATGCCGGAGTACTGCGGCGTCATCTCGGTCAAGCCGACCACCCGCGCCCGGCTGCCGCGCGTCGAGCACGAGGAGAGCCGCTTCGACTTCGCGCTGCTGGAGCAGGCGATCAGCGAGGCCAGGCTGCTGAACATCGACGAGCTCGGCGAGGAGGAGTCGCAGCAGGCGGCGGTCGAGGTGCTGGCGGCGCCGGTCACCGGCAGCGTCGTCATCGACGTGCGCGCGCCGGCCGAGGCCGAGCGGCGGCCGCTGAAGGCGGGCAGCGTCGCCGTCGAGCGCATTCCGTTCTACGAGCTGGAGAGCCGCTTCGCCGAACTCGACCCGGCGCGCAGCTACCTTCTTTATTGCGACAAGGGCGTCATGAGCCGGCTGCACGCCGCCGAGCTGGTGGCGCAGGGGCATACCAACGTCAAGGTCTACCGGCCGGCCTGATCGGCTGCGCTCGGCCAGGCGTCGTTGGAAGGCGGTTCAAAAATGCTCATGTACTGCTCGTACACTCCGCTTTTTTCACCACCTTCCGCCTAGCCTGACCTTCGCTCGCGCGATCAGGCTCATCGCTTCGGAAAAACCAAATGTTCGATGTCGTGCTTTTTGAGCCGGAGATTCCGCCCAACACCGGCAACGCGATCCGGCTCTGCGCCAACACCGGCGCGCGGCTGCACCTGATCGAACCACTCGGCTTTCGCCTCGAAGACAAACTGCTGCGCCGCGCCGGTCTCGACTACCACGAGTGGGCCGAGGTGGCGGTGCACGCCTCGTTCGATGCCTATCTGGCGGCGCGCCGACCGACGCGACTGTTCGCGTTCAGCACGAAGGGAGAGCAGCCGTTTCACGACGTGGCGTTTGCCGAGGGCGATGCCTTCCTGTTCGGCCCGGAGAGTCGCGGCCTGCCGGCGGCGCTGCTGGCACAACTGCCTGCGGAACGGATCGTGCGGCTGCCGATGCGGCCGGGCTCGCGCAGCCTTAACCTCTCCAACAGCGTCGCCGTGGCGGTGTTCGAGGCGTGGCGGCAGCTGGGATTCGAAGGGGGTATCTAAATCTCCCCTCGCCCTTCAGGGAGAGGGGCCGGGGGAGAGGGTATCGCAGCCGGAACCGCCCTCTCCCCAACCCTCTCCCTGAAGGGAGAGGGAGCCGGTCGTGCTTACTGCAGATTGCCAGCCGCCTGCTGCTCGGCCTGCTGGCGCGCCTGCAGGTAGAGCGCTTCAAAGTTGACCGGCTGCAGCATCACCGGCGGGAAGCTGCCCTTCAGCGCCATCGCGTCGATGGTCTCGCGCGCATACGGGAACAGGATGGTCGGGCAGCCGATCATCAGTACCTGCCGCAGCTGCTCACCCTCGACACCGCGCACGATGAAGACACCGGCCTGCTGCAGTTCGATCAGGAAGGCGACCTCCTCTTCCAGCTGCGCCTTCAACGTGATGGTCAGCACCACCTCGTGGCGCTCGGCATCGACCGGCGACGCGCTGGTGTTCAGCTCGACCTGCACGGTCGGCTTCCACGGGCGGTCGTAGGCGGCGGCGCCGAGCGGCACCTCGAACGACAGGTCCTTGATGTAGATGCGCTGCAGTGCGAACTGCTGCATGTTTCCATTCTGGCCGGCTTGGCCTTCGGTGTTCTCCGCCATGATGGCTCCTCGGTCGTAGCGTGGGGATATCCGGCTGGATATCGCTAGTTATCGGGTATCAGTGATCAGGTGTCGGCTTCGGTATCAGCGGCCAGCATCGGGTCGAGCCGGCCGCTCCGTTCCAGCGCATAGAGATCGTCGCAGCCGCCGACGTGGTGCTCGCCGATCCAGATCTGCGGCACCGTGTAGCGACCGCTGCGCCGAATCATCTCGCTGCGTAGCTCCGGGTCGCCGTCGATGCCGATCTCGGCGAAATCGACGCCCTTGCTGCGCAGCAGGTGTTTGGCGCGGTGGCAGTAACCACAGGTCTGCCGGGTATAGAGAGTGACGGCCATGATGGAAGCGGAGCGCTCAGTCCCTGACCAGCGGCATCTGCAATCCATCCCACTCCACCAGGCCACCGCCGAGGCGGTAGACCTCGGTGAAACCCTTCGCGCGCAGCTGCTTGCTGGCCGACGACGCCGACTGGCCGAGCTTGCAGACCAGCACCAGCGGGCGCTCGCGCAGCGCTTCCAGCTCGCTCCAGCGCTCCTGCAGCTTGGCGAACGGCAGGTTGATGGCGCCGACGATGTGGCCCTTGCGGTACTCGGCCGAGTCGCGCAGGTCGATCACCGCCGCCTGTTTCTGGTTGATCAGCGCCACCAGCTGATGCGGCGTCAGCGACGGCCCGCCGCGGCGGCTCTCGTGAAACAGCAACAGCAGAAGACAGGAGGCCAGCGCGGAGATCAGCAGCCACTGTTCGGCCAAAAACTGCAGAAACATCGATGATTGGTCCAGGATCGGTTCGGAAAGCAGAGCGCGCCGGGGTCGGCGCGGGCGCCAAGTATACACGCGGCCCCCGCCATTCCCACTGCGCGCCCCGTCGGCCGTGGCTGGCATCGGGCCTGCAGGCTAAAATGGCCGCCCTGCGACGTTAACGGCTGGAACCGCGATGCAAGCTGTGAAGAGACCGACCGTGCTGATCATCCTCGATGGCTTCGGCTATCGCGAGGAGCCGGCCGACAACGCCATCCACCACGCCGGCACGCCGACCTGGGACCGCCTGTGGCGCGACTGCCCGCACACGCTGATCTCCGGCTCCGGCCTCGACGTCGGCCTGCCCGACGGCCAGTTCGGCAACTCCGAGGTCGGCCACATGAGCCTCGGTTCCGGCCGCGTCGACTACCAGAGCATCACCCGCATCGACCAGTCGATCGCCGACGGCAGCTTCTTCGACAACCCGGCCTACACCACCGCCATCGACCGCGCCGTCGCCGCCGGCAGGGCGGTCCACATCCTCGGCCTGCTGTCGACCGGCGGCGTCCACAGCCACGAGAACCACATCCACGCGATGGTCGATCTGGCCGCGCGGCGCGGCGCCGGCAAGGTCTACGTGCACGCCTTCCTCGACGGCCGCGACACGCCACCGCGCTCGGCCGAGCCGTCGCTGACGAAGATGGCGGAGCATCTGACCCGGCTCGGCTGCGGCCGCATCGCCAGCGTGGTCGGCCGCTACTACGCGATGGATCGCGACAACCGCTGGGATCGGGTACAGCAGGCGTACGACCTGCTGACCGGCGAAGCGGCGCTGCACCGCGCCACCAGCGCCGTCGACGCACTGAAGGCGGCCTACGAGCGCGGCGAGGACGACGAGTTCGTGCAGGCCACCGCGGTGCAGGCGGCCGGCGAACCCGAGGCGTTCATCGGCGATGGCGATGCCGTCATCTTCATGAACTTCCGCGCCGACCGCGCCCGCGAGATCACCCGCGCGCTGACCGAAGGCGCCAGCTTCGACGGCTTCGCGCGCAAACGCCGGCCGGCGCCCGGCGGCTTCGTCATGACCACCGAGTACGCCGCCAGCTTCGACCTGCCGTGCGCCTACCCGCCGGTATCGATGGTCAACTCGCTCGGCGAATACGTCGCCGCGCTCGGCAAGACGCAACTGCGCATCGCCGAGACCGAGAAGTACGCGCACGTCACCTTCTTTTTCAGCGGCGGCCGCGAGGCGCTGTTCGACGGCGAGGAGCGCATCCTGGTGCCGTCACCGGACGTCGCCACCTACGACCTGAAGCCGGAGATGAGCGCGTTCGAAGTGACCGACAAGCTGGTCGCGGCGATCGAGAGCGGCCGCTTCGACCTGATCGTCTGCAACTACGCCAACGGCGACATGGTCGGCCACACCGGCGTGTTCGAGGCGGCGGTAAAAGCCGTGGAAGCGCTCGACCAGTGTCTGGCCCGTGTCGAGAAAGCGGTGCGCGATGCCGGCGGCGACATGCTGATCACCGCCGACCACGGCAACTGCGAGCAGATGGTCGACCACGAGGCGAAGCAGGCGCACACCCAGCACACCACCGACCCGGTGCCGCTGGTCTACGTCGGCCCGCGCCGGCTGGCGCTGAAAGCGGGCGGCAAGCTGGCCGACGTGGCGCCGTCGCTGCTGGCGCTGATGGCGCTGCCGCAGCCGGCCGAGATGACCGGCCACAACCTGGTGGAGCCGCTGTGATGGGCCGGTTGCTGCGCGCACTGCTGTGCGTCGCCCCGCTGGCGCTGACCCCTGTCGCCGCGACCGCCGCCGACAAGGCGCAGACGCAGTCGCAGCTCGACCAGCTGAAAAAGGAGATCAGCAACCTGCAGGGGATGCTGAAACAGTTCAAGGACGAGCGCGCCAGGCTGCAGACCGACCTGCGCAAATCCGAGCAGGAGGTCGGCGCCACCGAGAAGCGCGTGCGCGAACTGCAGCAGCAGCTGGAGCGGCAGGAGCAGGAGCTGCAGAAGATGCAGCAGCAGCGCCAGCAGCTGGAGCAGCAGCGCAGC
>CAZEVP010000133.1:0-5950 GCA_964515735.1 uncultured Verrucomicrobiaceae bacterium
GGCCAATGAGGTCGCGGACGTGGAAGAGGCACGCACTCGTCAACTCGCAGCTCTGTAAGGCGGCTTGAAAGCAATGGCGCATACCGCAATCGCAACCCACGACGCCAACGGGCGTCCGGTGTTTCTCGACACAGCCGGCTCGCACCACCCGGCGAACGGCACGCTGCTCGGCTTCTGGCTCTACCTGATGAGCGACTGCCTCATCTTCGCCAGCCTGTTCGCCACCTACGGCGTGCTCGGTCGCAGCTACGCCGCCGGCCCTACCGGCGCCGAGCTGTTCGACCTGAACCTGATCGCGATCAACACGGCGCTACTGCTGTTTTCGTCGATCACCTATGGTTTCGCGATGATCGCGATGCTGGCGAAAAAGAAGAGCCAGGTGCTGCTGTGGCTCGGCATCACCGGGCTGTTCGGCCTCGGCTTCGTCGCCATCGAGCTGTACGAGTTCTACCACCTGATCCATCAGGGCGCCGGGCCGACGCGCAGTGCGTTCCTGTCGTCGTTCTTCGCGCTGGTCGGTACCCACGGGCTGCACGTGTCGTTCGGCATCATCTGGCTGGTGGTGCTGATGGTGCAGGTCGGCAAGCTCGGCCTGACCCATGAGAACCGCCGCCGCCTGCTCTGCCTGTCGATGTTCTGGCACTTCCTCGATCTGATCTGGATCGGCGTCTTCACCTATGTCTACCTGATGGGGGTGCTGTAATGGGCGCCGCACACGACTCCTCTCATGCGCACGGCCACGACGACCATGACGACGGCGCGCCGCACATTTCGCTGAAGGGTTACGTCATCGGTTTCGTGCTGTCGGTGATCCTGACCGCGATCCCGTTCTGGCTGGTGATGGGCAAGGTGATCGCGTCGCCATCGACGACTGCGTTCGTCATCCTCGCCTTCGCTGTCGTGCAGATCGTCGTGCACATGGTCTATTTCCTCCACCTCGACGCCAGGTCGGAAGGGGGCTGGAACATGCTGGCGATCATCTTCACGGCGGTATTGCTGATCATCCTGCTGGCCGGCTCGCTGTGGGTCATGCATCACATGAATGCGAACATGATGCCTGTGCATATGGATGGTGGGTCTCACTAAGGCAGCTACTGCACTCGGCATCTTGCACGCCGGCGATGCTCGGCATGCTCACATACTCTTGTATGCTGCGCTGCCTGTGCTCCGGCGGCGTGCAACCTGCCTTCGCTCGCTACGCTGCACCGAGTTTCATGTGTGGACGAGACAACAAAAGAGCGTTCTGAATATCAACAGCGCCCAAGAGGCATTTGGACGCTGACCTTTCTCGCACTTCTTTTCCTGTTCGCTTTTGGCGGCTTCGTCTCGCTCGGCATCTGGCAGCTGCAGCGACTGGGCTGGAAGCTCGATCTGATCGAGCGGGTCGAAGCGCGTGTTCATGCCGAACCGGTGGCGGTGCCGACACCCGCCGACTGGCGCAATGTCTCCCGCGAGCGCGACGAATACCGGCGTGTGCGCCTCGACGGCCACTACCTGCCGGGTCTCGACACGCGGGTGCAGGCGGTAACCGAACTCGGCAGCGGCTATTGGGTAGTTTCACCGTTCCGGCTGCGCAGCGGCGACATCGTGCTGGTCAATCGCGGTTTCGTGCCGCCGAAGTGGCCGGGCGATCGGCTCGATACGTCGCAAACGGAGGTGGTCGGTCTACTGCGCCTGCCCGAACCGGGTGGTGGCTTCCTGCGCGACAACGACGCCGCCAGCGATCGCTGGCATTCGCGCGATGTGCAGGCCATCGCCGAGGCGCGCGGACTCGGCCGGGTGGCGCCGTTCTTTGTCGATGCCGAGCGGGCCGCGGGCGCCATCGATGCGCAAGCCGCCGGTGACGCCGAATGGCCGCGCGGCAGTCTGACCGTGGTGAAGTTCAACAATCACCACCTCGGCTACGCGCTGACCTGGTTCGCGCTGGCGCTGGGCGTGGCGTGGGCCGGCTGGCGAGTGGCGAAGGAAGAGCGGAAACTGCGCGCTTCCCCCTTGCGCTAGAGCCGTACCGATGACCGCTTCCCGCCCTCCCGTCGCCGAGCCCGTTCACGGCGCGTCGCCGCTGGCCAGCCTCGGTCTGCTGCGGATGCACCCACTGATCCAGCTACGCTGGATCGCTGTCGTCGGCCAGATCGCGACCATCGTCTTCGTCACCCACGTGTTCGACATGGCGCTGCCGCTGCTGCCGATGGCCGTGGTGCTGACAGCACTGATCACCTTCAACCTCGGCAGCATGTACTTCTGGCGGCAGCGCGAGGAGGTGCCGCGGCGCTGGCTGTTCGTGTCGCTGCTGGTCGATGTTTTCACGCTGACGGCGCAGCTCTATTTCAGCGGCGGCGCCGGCAACCCGTTCGTCTTTCTCTACCTGCTGCAGGTGGTGCTCGGCGCGGTGCTGCTGCGCTCGCGGGCGAGCTGGACGCTGGCCGTCGTCACCAGCCTCTGCGTCGGCGCGCTGATCGTGTGGCCGGGGCCGGTCGTCATTCCGGCGAACCATTACCTGCAGGGGCTGCTGATCTGTTTCGTGCTGAACGCGGCGCTGATCGTGGCCTTCATCAGCCGCATCAACCGCATTCTGCGCGCGCGCGATTCGCGCCTTGCCGCGCTGCGCCAGCGCGCGGCGGAGGAGGAGCACATCGTGCGCATGGGGCTGCTGGCGTCGGGCGCCGCGCACGAACTGGGCACGCCGCTGGCGACGATCTCGGTGATCCTCGGCGACTGGCGCCACATGCCGCAGTTCACCGGGCAACCCGAACTGCTGCAGGAGCTGTCGGACATGGAGGTGCAGCTGGAGCGCTGCAAGTCGATCGTCAGCGGCATCCTGCTGTCGGCCGGCGAGATGCGCGCAGAGTCGCTGGTGCGCACCACCGTCAACGATTTCCTCGACGAACTGGTGGCCGGCTGGCGCGCGACGCGGCCGGTGCGCGGCTTCGACTACGTCAAGCGCTTCGTCGACGACCTGACCATCGTCTTCGACGAAGGGCTGAAGCAGACCATCACCAATATCCTCGATAACGCGCTGGAAGCCTCGCCCGACTGGCTGGCGTTCGAGGCGGTGCGCGACGGCGACGATCTGCTGCTGCAGGTGTTCGACATCGGCCCCGGCTTTCCGGAGCCGATGCTGCAGCATTTCGGTCGCCCGTATCAGTCGACCAAGGGGCGGCCGGGCAGCGGGCTTGGCCTGTTTCTGGCGGTCAACGTCACGCGCGCGCTCGGCGGTACGATAACCGCGCGCAATCGCGGAACCGGTGGCGCCGTGGTTGCGCTGCGGCTGCCGCTGGCCGCGCTGACGCTGGAGCCGCCGCTGGAGGAGAGTGTTGCCGATGAGCTCTGATGTCTCCGGGACCGGCGCGCCGCGCCGGCTGCTGATCGTCGAGGACGATCCGGTGTTCGCGCGCACGTTGCAGCGCTCGTTCGAGCGGCGCGGCTACACCGTGCTCAACGCCACCAATCTCGACGAGGCGCTGACGGTGTTGCAGACGCATTCGCCAACACATGCGGTAGTCGACCTGAAACTGGCCGGCGGCGATTCCGGACTGGCCTGCGTCAAGGCACTGCACGCGCACGACGAGCGGATGCTGATCGTGGTGCTGACCGGCTATGCCAGCATCAACACCGCGGTCGAGGCGATCAAACTCGGCGCCTGTCACTACCTGGCGAAGCCGTCGAACACCGACGACATCGAGGCGGCGTTCGAACGCGCCGCCGGCGACGACACGGTGCAGCTGACCGAGCGCACCACGTCGATCAAGACGCTGGAGTGGGAGAAGATCCACGAGGTGCTGGCGGCGTCGAACTTCAACATCTCCGAGGCGGCGCGTCGGCTCGGCATGCACCGCCGCACGCTGGCCAGAAAGCTGGAGAAGATGCGGGTCAAGTGAGAGCGGGCCGCAACGCGCGCCGGCTGATCCGGTATAGCCGGACGTTCAGCAACAGCGCCGCGCTGCTCAGCCCGGCGATGAAGCCGACCCAGAAGCCGGCCACACCCATGCGCGGCAGCAGCCAGTCGGTCAGCCCGAGCAGATAGCCGAGCGGCAGGCCGATGCCCCAGTAGGCGATGACGGTGATCAGCAGTGTGACGCGGGTGTCGTGGTAGCCGCGCAGGCTGCCGGCGGCGGTCACCTGCAGTGCGTCGGTGATCTGGTAGCAGGCGGCGAACAGCAGCAGGTGGGCGGCCAGCTGTCTCACACCTACGTCGTCGTTGTAGAGCGCCACCACCGGCGCCGCCAGCGTCACCATCGCCAGCGCGGTCAGCGCGCCGAAGCCGATGCTGGTCAGCGCGCCGAGCAGTGCGAAGCGGCGCGCGCGCCGAGGTTCGCCGGCGCCGAGTGCCTGCCCGACCTTCACCGTCAGCGCCACCGCCAGCGAGGCCGGCACCATGAACGTCATCGACGTCAGGTTGATGGCGATCTGGTGGCCGGCCAGCGTCTGCGCGCCGAGGTGGCCGATCAGCAGCGCGACCGCACCGAAGATCGAGATCTCCATGAACAGCGCACCGCCGATCGGCACGCCGAGCGCCAGCAGCGCCTTCAGCTCGGCCAGCTGCGGCGCCGCGAACGAGTGCAGCAGCGGCCGCAGGCGGTCGCGCAGCAGCGCGGCGAAGGCGATGGCGTTGAGCCACTGCACGCAGCCGGTGGCGAAACCGCAGCCGCCACCGCCGAGCGCCGGCAGCCCGAACCGGCCGTGAATGAAGATGTAGACCAGCGGAATATTGACGATGAAGGCGCAGACGCTGATCGCCATCACCGGCTTGCTGCGGCCGTGGCCCTCGCTGAAGCTGCGCAGCAGCTGGAACAGCAGCGCGCCGGGCAGGCCGAACGCGGCGCCCTGCAGGTAGAGCCGGGCGATCGGGTAGACCTCGGCGTCGACCGCCATGCCGCGCATCAGCATCGGGCTCGCCAGCAACAGCGCGACGCCGACCACCGCCAGCCCCAGTGCCAGCCACGCGCTCTGCTGCATCGTTCGCGTCAGCGCCGCGTCGTCGCGTGCGCCGACCGCGTGCGCCACGCGCGCCGTGGTGGCGTGCAGGATGCCGCAGAACGACAGCACCAGCGGCACGTAGATGCTGAAGCCAACCGCCACCGCCGCCAGATCGGCGGCGCTGACCTGGCCGGCCAGAATGGTGTCGACGACCCCCATGCCGACGATCGCCAGCTGCGCCACCAGGATCGGCCAGCCGAGCTGCAGCAGCTGGCGCCAGTCGCGGCTGGCGGGCGGAAGGGTTTCGGCGCAGGTGCTGGACAAGATGGGGCTCTGACGGCGACGCAGGAGGCGGGGGGCGGCTAGTATAGGGAACCACGTCCCTTTTTATCGTGCGGGTTTTCCATGCATCAGCTCGACTCCTTTGCCCGGCTGGTCTTCGATGGCGTTGCGGTGTTGTTGCTGGCGGTGCTGGCTCTCGGGCTGGTGGCGCTGGCGGTCATGTACGTGCGCGACCTGCGCCAGCGCCAGCACGCGGTGCGGCGCAACTTCCCGGTGATCGGCCGGCTGCGCTACGGCATGGAGTTCCTCGGCCCGTTCCTGCGCCAGTACCTGTTCGAGACCGACCGCGACCTGCTGCCGTTCTCGCGCGCCGACCGCGCCTGGGTCTACCGCGCCGCCAAGAATCTCGACAACACGGTGCCGTTCGGCTCGACGCTCGACCTCAGCGAGCCGGGCACGACGATCTTTGCCAACGCGCCGTTCCCGGTGCTGGAGTGCGACGCGCTGCCGACGCATGCGCTGACCATCGGCCCCCACAGCGAACAGCCCTACGCCCCGACCTCGCTGTTCAACGTCTCCGGCATGAGCTACGGCGCGATCTCGAAGCCGGCGATCCTGGCGCTGTCGCGCGGCGCCGCCCGCGCCGGCTGCTGGATGAATACCGGCGAGGGCGGGCTGTCGCCGTACCACCTCGACGGCGGCTGCGACATCGTCATGCAGATCGGCACCGCCAAGTACGGCGTGCGCAACC
>CAZEVP010000134.1:0-5938 GCA_964515735.1 uncultured Verrucomicrobiaceae bacterium
TGAAGTTGCTGGTGCCGTTGATGATGCCGGCCAGCCACTCGATGCGGTTGGCGGCGAGCCCTTCGCGAATCGCCTTGATCACCGGAATGCCGCCGGCCACCGCCGCCTCGAACGCGACGCTGACGCCGCGCTCCTGCGCCGCGCCGAAGATCTCGTTGCCGTACTGCGCGATCAGCGCCTTGTTGGCGGTGACGACGTGCTTGCCGTTGGCGATCGCGCGCAGCACCAGCTCGCGCGCGGTGGTGGTGCCACCGATCAGTTCGGCGACGATCTGCACGTCGGGGTTGTCGGCGACCTCGAAGATGTCGCGCGTCACCGGGATATCGCCGACCGCGCAGTTCGGGTTGTCGCGGCGGGCACCGATCTGGGCGATCTCGATCTGGCAACCGGTGCGTGCAGAGATCACATCGCGGTTGCGTGTCAGCACCTTGTACGTGCCGCTGCCCACCGTGCCCAGACCACAGATACCCACGTTGACCGGTTTCAAGACCACACCTCCCGACGCGACGTCGGTTCAGAACTGGAAAAAGGGAGTGCCCGCGCCGCGCGGGCAAGGGGCGCATTCTATTGCAGGGCGGCGGGCCGGAAAACCTCGCGAAACGCCACCCCGCCGGGGAGACTCACTTGGCGATGCCGAGCTCTCTGGCCAGATCGGCCGCCGGCAGATAACCGGGCAGCAGACGCCCCTCGGGCGTGATGATCGACGGAGTGCCGTTGATGCCGAGCCGCTGGCCCAGCGCATACTGGTCGGCCACCGGATTGTCCTTGCAGGTCGCCGCCGGCACCGCGCGGCGCTTCTTCATCTCCGTCAGCGCGGTCTGCTGATCCTTGGTGCACCAGGCGGTGACCAGCTTGTTGTAGGAGTCGGACGGAATGCCGGCGCGCGGATAGGCCAGATAGTGCACCTCGATGCCGAGCTGATTGTAGCTGGCCATCTCCGAGTGGAATTTCTGGCAGTAGAAGCAATCGATGTCAGTGAAGACGTGGATCACCGCCTTGGTGTCGCCCTTGGCCTTGAACACGATGGCATCGCTCGGATCGAGCTTGTCGATCTCCTGTTTGCGCTTGACCGCGCGCTTGCCCTCGGCGGCGTTGTGGCGCTGCTCGGTGTAGTTGACGAAGTTCTTGCCGTCGATGCCGAACAGATTGCCGATCAGGAAGAACTTGCCGTCCGGCGTGGCGTAGGCCGTCTCTCCGCCCTCGAACTCGACGACGAACAGGCCCGGCATTTCGCTCGGCGCGACCGACTCGACGACGATGTTCGGATTGACGCTGACGAACGCCGCCCGGATCTTCGCCTCCACCGCCTTGTCGACGGCCGCCAGCGGCAGCGAGGTCGCCAGCGCCAGCAGCGCCGCCATCAAGCCTTGTCGAATGTTCACGAATTTCTCCTGTACGACGAAAGTGAGCGAATCAGCCGCGCGGATGGTGCTGCCGGTGCAGCGCCTGCAACCGCGCCTGCGCGACGTGGGTGTAGATCTGCGTGGTGCTGAGGTCGCTGTGACCGAGCAGCATCTGCACCACGCGCAGATCGGCACCGTGGTTGATCAGGTGCGTGGCGAACGCATGCCGCAGTGTGTGCGGCGACAGCGGCGCCGAAATGCCGGCACGCAGTGCATAGTGGCGCACACGATACCAGAACGCTTGCCGCGTCATGCCGTCGCCGCGCCGGGTCACGAACAGCAGCGGCGACAGAGAGCCGGCAAGCAACAGCGGCCGCGCCTGCGCCAGATAGCGCTGCAGCCAGTGCAGCGCCTCCTCGCCGACCGGCACCAGCCGCTCCTTGCTGCCCTTGCCGACCACCCGCGCCACGCCCTGGTTGAGGCTGAGCCGGTCCAGCGTCAGCCCGACCAGCTCGCTGACCCGCAGGCCGGTGGCGTAGAGCAGTTCGAGCATGGCGCGATCGCGCAGTTCCACCGGGTCGCCGGCATCGGGCGCCGCCAGCAACGCCTCGACCTCGCTCTCGCTGAGACTCTTGGGCAGCGGCCGACCGAGCTTCGGACCCTGGATATCCAGCGTCGGATCGTCGGCGAGGCGCCCCTCGCGCACCAGCCAGCCGTAGAACCCGCGCAGACAGGAGAGCAGCCGCGCCATCGAGCGGTTGTTTACCCTGTTCGCGAGACAGCTGTTGATCGCCCCCTTGTCGGCCTGCAGCAGCGTCCCGCCGTGCCGCGCCAGCTGGGCGGCGAGCAACCGCAGATCGCGCCGGTAGGCCGCCAGAGTGTTCTGGCTCAGCCCCTTCTCCAGCCACTGTGCGTCGAGAAAGCGGTCGATCAGCGCGATGTCCGCATCAGCAATGGCCACGCCATCGGTGGCGATTTCGCTCTGCTCAGGCATGGCGATCACGTCCTCCTCGACACAACCCCTCCCAGGGGAGAAGGAAAAAGAAGGCGCAATGAAAAAGGCAGCCGAAGCTGCCTTTTTCAGTCGACCCAACCAGCCACAGCTTAGTTGAGCTTCTCCTTGATGCGAGCAGCCTTGCCGGACAGTTCGCGCAGGTAGTAGAGCTTGGCCTGACGCACGTCGCCGCGACGCACCAGCTTGACGCTGTCGACCAGCGGGCTGTGGGTCTGGAAGGTGCGCTCGACGCCGACGCCGTGCGAAATCTTGCGCACGGTGAAGGCGGAGTTCAGGCCGCGGTTGCGCTTGGCGATGACCACGCCCTCGAACGCCTGCACGCGCTCACGTTCGCCCTCTTTCACCTTGACCTGAACAATCACGGTATCGCCCGGGCTGAATTCGGGCAGTTCCTGCTTCAGTTGCTCGGCTTCCAGCTCCGCGATGATTTTGTTGGTCATGGCCAGCTCCTAGTCTCAATAAAACCTAGCCTCACGGCTAAAGGGTCAATCAGTCAAAACCGTTCGCAGTCACTGCTGCGATCCCATTTCATCCTGCTCGCGGCGCGCCTGTTCGTTCAGGAACTCCGCCAGCAGCTCACGCTGTTCCTTGTCCAGCTCGCGACCGGCCAGCAGGTCGGGCCGTCGCTGCCAGGTTCGCGCCAGTGCCTGCTGCAGCCGCCAGCGCCGTATCCGCGCGTGGTCGCCGCTGCGCAGCACCTCCGGCACCCGCCGCCCGGCGTACTCCTCGGGCCGCGTGTAGTGCGGGCAATCCAGCAGCCCCGCCGCGAACGAATCCTGCTCCGCCGAATCCTCGTGGCCGAGCACGCCCGGCACCAACCGCGACACCGCGTCGACGATCACCATCGCCGCCAGTTCACCGCCGCTGAGGACGTAGTCACCGATCGACCACTCCTCATCGATCTCGGTCTCGATCAGCCGCTCGTCGATCCCCTCGTAGCGACCGGCGACCAGAATGATCTGCTCGCGTCCGGCCAGCTCGACGACACCGGCCTGATCGAGCCTGCGCCCCTGCGGCGACAGGTAGATCACCTTCGCCGCCGGCAGCGCCGCGCGTGCATCGCGAATCGCATCGCGCAGCGGCTCGATCTTCATCACCATGCCGGGGCCGCCACCGTAGGGCCGGTCGTCCACCGTGCGATGGCGATCGAAGGCATGATCGCGCGGGTTCCAGCACTGCAGGCCGATCAGCCCCTGCTCCAGCGCGCGACCGGTGACACCGTGCCGGCTCACCGCCTCGAACATCTCCGGAAACAGCGTCACCACACCGAATTTCATCGTGAGCGACCTTCGTCAGCCAAACGCTGCCCGCCGTTTCCGCTGCGCTTCGTTTCCACTAAAACTCTGGATCCCAGTCGACGCGAATGACACCGGCGTCGAGATCCACATTCAGTACCACCCGCTCCGGCAGCCACGGGATCAGCCGCTCGCGCTGGTCGATGCTGCCGTCGCACGGCGCCACCACCAGCACGTCGTTGGCGCCGGTCTCCAGCAGGTGATCGACGCGGCCGAGCAGCTGCTCGCCGGTGTCGACCTGTACCACCACCTTCAGCCCTTCGAGCTGCCGCCAGTAGTACTCGCCCGCCTCCAGCGCCGGCATCCACGACACCGGCACCGCCAGTTCGGCGTTGGTGTGGAGCCGGGCATCCTCGGGCGTATCGACGCCGCGCAGTTTGATCACCAGCCCCTTGCCGTGCGGTCGGCCCGCCTCGACCTCGACTTCCGTCCACTGGCCGTTGCGCTGCAACTGGCAGTGGCCGTAGCCGAGCAGGTTTTCCATCGGATCGGTGAAGGAATGAACCTTCATCCAACCTTTTATTCCATAGGGCGCCAGCAACCGGCCGATCACCACCAGCTCGTCGCCGGCCCCCATCACGCCACTCCTCGCACTACTGCTCAGGCAGCGGCCTTCTGGCTCTCTTTGACCAGCGTGGCGACGCGCTCGGAGAGCTGGGCGCCGGTGCCGACCCAGTAGTTCAGGCGGTCGAGGTCGATGCGCAGGCGCTCTTCCTTGCCGCTGGCGACCGGGTTGAAGAAGCCGACACGCTCGATGAAGCGGCCGTCGCGCGCACTGCGGCTGTTGGTCACGACCAGGTGATAGAACGGACGCTTCTTGGCGCCACCGCGAGCCAGACGAATCGTTACCATTACTCTCTTCTTCCAATTACGAACGGTGCCGGGAGGGCCCGGCACCGATCACGTTAGCAATCTGATTCGACCCCGGAGCCGGCCAGATGCCGGGGGGTCGGGCTGAAAGGCGGCGAATTGTACGGGAAAAGATCAGCCGATGGAACCTCCATCGGCGCCGATCTGCAGTGCTCAGCGGAAGGGGGGCATACCGCCGCGACCCATCATGCCGCCCATGCCGCGCATCATGTTGGCCATGCCGCCCTTCGAGGTCATTTTCTTCATCATTTTCTGCATCTGCTTGTGCTGTTTCAGCAGACGGGTCAGATCCTGAATATCGGTACCGGAGCCCTGACAGATACGGCGCTTGCGCGAGCCGTTGAGGATCTCGGGGTCGGCGCGCTCGGCCGGCGTCATCGAGCTGATGATCGCCTCCATCCGGGTGAACTGCCTGGTATCGACCTGCGCCTGGGCGATCTGCTGGCTCATGCCGGCCATGCCCGGCAGCTTGTCGAGCATCGAGCTGATGCCGCCCATGTTCTTCATCTGCTGCAGCTGGTCGCGCAGGTCCTCGAGATCGAAGCCCTTGCCCTTCTTGATCTTCTTCGCCAGCTTCTCGGCCTTGGCCTTGTCGATCTTGTGCTCGGCCTCCTCGATCAGCGACAGGATGTCGCCCATGCCGAGGATGCGCGAGGCGATCCGGTCCGGGTGGAACGGGTCGAGCGCGGTGGTCTTCTCGCCGACGCCGAGGAACTTGATCGGCTTGCCGGTGATCTGGCGTACCGACAGCGCGGCACCGCCACGGGTGTCGGCGTCGACCTTGGTCAGCACCACGCCGGTCAGCGGCAGCGCCTCGCTGAACGCCTTGGCGGTATTGGCGGCATCCTGACCGGTCATCGCATCGACGACGAACAGCGTCTCGACCGGGCTGACCGCGGCGTGCAGCGCCTTGATCTCGTCCATCATCGCGGCATCGACGTGCAGGCGGCCGGCGGTGTCGACGATGACGACGTCGGCGAACTTGATCCGCGCCTGCGCGATGGCGGCGCGGGCGATATCGACCGGGTTCTGCTCGGTAGTGCTCGGGAAGAAACCGACACCGACTTCGCAGGCCAGCGTCTCCAGCTGCTTGATCGCCGCCGGACGATAGATGTCGGTCGACACCAGCAGCACCGACTTCTTCTCGCGCTCCTTCAGGTAGCGCGCCAGCTTGGCCGCCGAGGTGGTCTTGCCGGCGCCTTGCAGACCGGCCATCAGCACCACCGCCGGCGGCTGCACCGACAGTTCGAGGCGCTCGTTGGCACCGCCCATCAACGCTTCCAGCTCGTCGCGAACGATCTTGACGAACATCTGGCCGGGGCTGAGGCTCTTGCCGACCTCCTGCCCGACCGCGCGCTGCTTCACCGCGTCGACGAAGCTCTTGACCACCGGCAGCGCGACATCGGCCTCCAGCA
>CAZEVP010000135.1:0-5925 GCA_964515735.1 uncultured Verrucomicrobiaceae bacterium
ACGATCTCGGCTTCGGTGAAGCGCGTCATCATGCCGAGCAGCATGCTCTTGCCGACGCCGGAGCCGGCGAACAGGCCGAGACGCTGGCCGCGCCCGACCGTCAGCACCGAATTGATGGCGCGGATGCCGACGTCTAGCACCTCGTGGATCGGTTTGCGTTCGAGCGGGTTGATGACCGGCCCTTCGAGATCGATCTGCTCGCTGCAGCCGAGCGGGCCGCGGCCATCGAGCGGGCGGCCGGCGCCGTCGATGACGCGGCCGAGCAATTCCATCCCGACCGGGATGTGGCTGGAGCGGTTCAGCGGCACCACGCGCGCGCCGGGCTGCAGCCCGTCGAAGCGATCGGTCGGCATCAGGAACAGCCGCTGCTCGTCGAAGCCGACCACCTCGGCCTCGATCATGCGGCCGGAGCGCGTCGCCACCAGGCAGCGGCCACCGAGCGGCAGCGACAGGCCGACCGCCTCCAGCGTCATGCCGACGAGGCGCACCAGCCGGCCGACGGCGGCCGGCTGCGGCTGGAACGCATCGAGACGCGCGGCGCGCTCGCCGAGGCGTGTGGTCAGGGGAATGTCAGAGCGGGAGGTCGTCATCGGCACGATCCAGCAGCAGGCCCGGTTCCGGCGGTTCGCTGCCGGCATGTTCGGCGAGCAGCTGTTCGGCGACCTGGCGGAAGCGCAGGCCGACGGTGTAATCGATCAGCGAGTGCTCGGCGACGACGCGGCAACCGCCCGGCTCGACCCGCGCGTCGCTCTCGATGCGCCAGTGCTTCGGCCACTGCGGCCACGCCTGCACCAGCGCCGCCTGTTCCGGGTGCAGCACGACGGAGAAGTTGCGCTCGCCGACCGGCAGCTGCTGCAGCGCCGTGCGCACCACCGGTACCAGTCGCTCGGGCGGCAGCGCCGGCTCGCACGCCAGCACGGCGCGGCCGACGTCGAGCGCCAGCCGCGTCAGGGCATTTTCGATCTCGTCGTGCTGGCTGGCGATCGGCGCCATCAGCTGCGCCATCACCGATTGCAGCCGGTTCAGCTGCTGGTCCAGTTCGGCGCGCGCCTGTGTGCGCCCCTCGGCCAGACCGGCTTCACGGCCGGCGTCGCGACCGGCGGCGAGCCCCTCGCGGTGGCCGTCGCCATAGCCCTGATCGAAGCCTTCCTTGTAGGCGGCGTTGGTGATCGCCTCCAGCTCGCGCGCGGTGATCGAGCGGGCACCGCCGCCGACGTAGCCAACCGCCGTCTCGACCGGCTCGTCGCTGCCGACCTCGGGCAACTGCCAGCTGGAGAAACTGCGGCCGCGCTCGGCCGGAATGCGGTTGCCGTCAGCCAGCGCCTCGCCGTTGTGTTCATCGCCGCTCATCGACGGCATCCGTCGCTACCGTCCATGTCGACCGCCGCTGCGCGCGCCTCGATGGCCATGTCAGATCATCTCCTCGCCACCGCCACCGAGCATGATTTCGCCGGAATCGGCCATGCGGCGGGCGATGGTGAGAATCTCCTTCTGCGCCGCCTCCACTTCGGAGACGCGCACCGGCCCCTTCGCTTCGAGGTCGTCGCGCAGCAGCTCGGCGGCGCGTTTGGACATGTTCTTGAAGATCTTCTCCTGCAGTTCGTCGTCGGCACCTTTCAGCGCCAGGATCAGCACTTCGGAGGAGATCTCGCGCAGCAGCGCCTGGATACCGCGGTCGTCGACCTTCTTCAGGTCGTCGAACACGAACATCAGGTCCTGGATGCGGCCGCCGAGATCCTCGTCGATCTCCTTGATCGACTCCATCAGCTCGCCCTCGATGCTGACGTCGAGGTTGTTCATGATGCTGGCCGCGACCTTGATGCCGCCCATCGCCTTGGTCTTCGATGCGGCGTTGCCGGAGAACTGTTTTTCCAGGATGTTGTTCAGTTCCTGCAGCGCGGTCGGATGCACCGAGTCGAGCGAAGCGATGCGCATGATGATGTCCAGACGCGGCTTCTCCTGCAGGTTGGCCAGCACCTCGGCGGCCTGATCGGGGTCGAGGTAGGCGACCACGATCGACTGGATCTGCGGGTGTTCGTGGCGGATCAGGTCGGCGACCGAGCGCGCGTCCATCCACTTCAGCGTGTCGAGACCGGTGGTGTTGCCGCCGAGCAGGATGCGGTCGACCAGCGAGTTGGCCTTGTCCTCGCCGAGCGCCTCGACCAGCATCTTGCGGATGTAGCTGTCGGTGCCGACGCCGAGGCCGGTCAGCGCCTGCGCCTCGCCGAGGAAGTTGGTGACCACGTCCTCGACCTGCGCGCGCTCGACGTTCTGCAGCTGCGTCATCGCCGTGCCGAGCCGCTGCACCTCCTTCGGCCCGAGATGGCGCAGCACCGCCGCGGCGTCCTTCTCGCCGAGCGACATCAGCAGGATCGCGGCCTGATCCAGGCGCGACAATTTGCTCTTGGTGGACGTTTCAGTCACTGCTCGCTACCCATTTCTTGACCACCTGCGCGACCCGGCCCGGGTCCTCGGCGATCATCCCCTTGATCGCGGTGATCTGCTGTTCGTAGGCGTCGTTCGGTCCCGGCAGCAGCAGGCTGTCGCCGCCGGAGAGCGTCACCTTGTCGCCGTCGCCGGTCATGCCGAGCGCGCTCGGGCCGAGCTCACCGAGCTCCGGCGCGCCGGCCGGGCGGGTGTCGCGCGCCGCCTGGCTCAGGCTGCGCATCACCGGCCGCAGCACGGCGAACACCAGGATCAGCACCACCAGCACGCCGACGCCCTGCCGCGCCAGATCCATGACCCAGCCCTGCCGCCACCACGGCGTGCTCTCCAGTTCGGTGACGTCGGCCGTCGTGGCCTGCGTGATAAAGGCGCTGTTGACGACGTTGACGATATCGCCGCGCGCCGGATCGAAGCCGACGGCATTGCGCACGAGTATAGCCATCCGCTCCAGCTCTTCGGCCGTCCACGGCGTGCTGGCCGGCTCGGCGCCGTCGGCGCCCGGCGCCATGCGGTTGTCGACGGCGACGGCGACGGTCAGCCGGCGCAACTTGCCGACCTGATGGCGGGTGTAGCTCAGCGTGCGGTCGAGTTCGAAGTTGCGCACGTACTGCTCGCGCGCACGGCCGCTGCCGGCGGCCGGCGTGCCCGCTGCCGGCGCGGCGGTCGGGCCGGTGCCCTGCGGCCCGGTCTGCTCCGGCGCGACGCCATCGGCCGGCGGCTGGTTGCTGAGCGCGCCCGGCACGCCGCCGGCACTGCTCTCGCCGCGGCTCTCGGCGATGCGCTGTTCGCTGCGCAGCGCCGGCAGGTCGGGGTTGTAGATCTCGTCGGCCTGCTCGATCGCGGTGAAGTCGACGTCGGCCGAGACCTCGGCGCGGAACTTGCCGCTGCCGATCAGCGGTTCGAGGATCGAGTTGACGCGGTCGAGCAGCCGTCGCTCGATGCGGTGGGTGTATTCGAGCTGGCGGTTGGCCTGCGCCAGTTCCGGGTCCTCCAGCGCCATCTGCGACAGCAGATTGCCCTTCTGGTCGACGACGGTGACGTTCTCGGCCTGCAGCTGCGGAATGCTGCTGGCGACCAGGTTGACGATCGACTTGACCTGCGCCGACGCCAGCGACGCGCCGGGAAACAGCTCGACGAACACCGAGGCGGAGGCCGGCCGCGCGTCGCGCACGAACACCGACTCCTTCGGAATGGCGAGGTGGACGCGCGCGCCGCGCACACTGGTGATGCTGGCGATGGTGCGCGCCAGTTCACCCTCCAGCGAGCGGCGGTAGCGCGCCCCCTCCATGAACTGGCTGGTGCCGAGCGGCTGCTCCTTGTCGAGCAGCTCGAAGCCGACCGTGTTCTCGCCCGGCACGCCGGCCTCGGCCAGCTTCAGCCGCGCGTCGTGGATCTTGTCGGACTCGACCAGCAGCGCGCCGGTGCCGCTGTCGATGCGGTACTTGATCCTGCTGCTGTCGAGCACCTGCAGCACCGCCGACGAGTCGAGCCGCTCCAGGCTGCCGTACAGCGGGCGGTAGTCCTCGCCGCGCGACCACAGCACCACGGCGACGCCGATGGCGACGCTGGCGGCCAGCCCGACCAGCAGGCCGAGCTGGCGGAACAGGTTGAGGTTGGCGAGGCCGACGAGCACGTCGCTCTGCGGCAGCATCCGCCGCGCGGGAGCGTTACCGGGGGTTTCGTTGGTTGCGGGCAGCGTCGCCATGGCGGAGAACTCTCGGTCGGATCGTCAGCGGAAAAGGTTGCGCGAGCGGCGGGCCGCTCAGATCGGCATGTTCATGATGTCCTGGTAAGCCTCGACCAGCCGGTTGCGCACCTGCGTCAGCGCCTGGAACGAGACGCTGGCCTTCTGCGACGCCACCATCACCTGCGACAGCGAGACGCCGGTATCGCCCTTCTCGTAGGCGGTGGCCATCGCGCTGGCCTGCTGCTGCGTCTCGTTGACCGAGCTGACCGCCTGTTTGAACAGGTCGGAGAAACCGGAGACCTTCTCCCCCTGCCCGACCCCGTTGAGCGCGCCGGGCGGCGTCATGCCGTGAACGGCCGCGCCCTCGCGCAGCCCCTGGGCGCTCTTCATCTGGTCCTGCACCTGCCGCATCTGCTGCAGCAGCTGATGGATGTCCGCGCGTTCGGTTCTCATGGTCGGGTTCCCGCTCAGTCGTTCACAGTCAAGGTTCTGACAGGGGGCTCGCGCCCCGCCCCGCCGGATCGGCGGAGCACCGCAGCCGGCACAGCCAAACTTTTGACGAAGTGGCGATGCCGACGGCTTTCGAGAGGGGTCAGTGCAGGAAGTGGGCCAGTTTGGAAAGCTGGCGGCGGGTCAGCAGAGGTTGATGGCGCGGATCGCCTCGACCGCCTCGCGCTCGACGCGCAGGCTGGCGAAGTCGAACAGTTCGGTATCGGCCAGTTGCGACGGGGCGACATTCCTGATCGCCGAGAAGATCGACTCGATGCGGCCGGGGTGCTTGCGCTGCCACTCCCGCAGCATCTCCTTGATCGCCTGCCGCTGCAGGTTCTCCTGCGAGCCGCACAGGTTGCACGGGATGATCGGGAACTCGCGGGCCACGGCGTAGGCTTCGAGATCGGCCTCCTCGCAGTAGGCCAGCGGGCGGATGACGACGTTGCGCTTGTCATCGGCGAGCAGCTTCGGCGGCATCGCCTTCAGCGAGCCGCCGAAGAACATGTTCAGGAACAGCGTCTCGATGATGTCGTCGCGGTGGTGGCCGAGCGCGATCTTGGTGGCGCCGATCTGTTCGGCGAAGCCGTACAGCGTGCCGCGGCGCAGCCGCGAGCAGAGACCGCAGGTGGTCTTGCCTTCCGGGATCACCGATTTGACGATGCTGTAGGTGTCCTTTTCGAGGATGTGGTACTCGATACCGAGCTTGTCGAGGTAGGCCGGCAGAACCTCTTCGGGAAAGCCGGGCTGTTTCTGGTCGAGGTTGACGGCGACCAGGTCGAATTTGACCGGCGCGCTGCGCTGCAGGCTCATCAGCACGTCGAGCATGCCGTAGCTGTCCTTGCCGCCGGACAGGCAGACCATGACGCGGTCGCCGGCCTCGATCATGTTGTAGTCCTGGATCGCCTCACCGACGAGACGACGCAGCCGCTTCTGTAGCTTGTTGAATTCGGTCTTCTCTTTCTTGGAGAGCTCGCTCACCGCCGTCATTGCCACCACCTGTCGCAGCGCCGCCGACATCGACGACCAAAAAAAGCGCCGGCATTCTACCCGAATCACCCCACCTCCCGCGCGGCCCGCGGGTAGTAATTCGGCAGGCAGATGCCTAGAATTGACGCCCGCTTCAACTGGCGCGCCACCGCAATCGGCGCGCGGCCCGACCAGGGCCCTGGTGGCAGTGCGGCGTGCGATCCACGCCGGCCGGCAACCCGCGCAAAACCCGACCTCAATCCAACCCGACAGGAAACCCTCTCCATGAAACAACCCGTCCGCGTTACCGTGACCGGCGCCGCCGGCCAGATCGG
>CAZEVP010000136.1:0-5882 GCA_964515735.1 uncultured Verrucomicrobiaceae bacterium
ACTCTCATCCTGATACCTCATCAACGGACTCAGGAAAAACTCGATCAACCTGCGGTCGCTGGTCTTGACCTCCGCCGTCACGGCCATGCCAGGTGTCAGATTCACCCTATTGCTCCCCACCAGAATCGAGGTCTCTTTCAGCAGAATCCGCGCGGCGTATACCAAGCCCAACTTCTCGTCCTGAATCGCATCGTTGGAGATGTGCAGCAGCTCGCCCGGCAGAGTTCCGTATTTCACGAACGAGAAGGTTTCGACCTTGAGCGTCACGTCCTGTCCCGGCTGGAGGAAACCGATGTCCTTGTTCAACACCAGCGCCTCGACTTCGAGCACATCTTCGCGCGGCACGATGACCATGATCGGTTCGGCTTCCTTGACGACGCCGCCCACGGTATGAGCCGAGAGTTGTTGAACGACGCCATCGACCGGCGCCTCCAGTCGCGTCAGGCGACCGCGCTGCTGCGCCTTCAGCAGTTCCTGTTCCAGCGCCGCCGTCTTCTGTTCGGCCTCGTACTGCTTTTCCAGCTGAACTCGCCGCATCTCGGCGATCATCGCCTTGCGCCGTTCGCGCGACTCCTTTAGCACGGCGTCGATCTCTTCCATGCGCGCCTTCTGCGCCGACAGATCGCGCTCCATCTCGATGCGCTGTTGCTGCAGCTGCAGGTAGTCGTGCCGGGAGACGTAGTTCTTTTCGAGAAGCCGGCGATAGTCGTCGCTGCGCTGCTGGATGATCGGCACCGTCTGCGCCAGCTTCATCACGTTCTCCCAGATCGCCGCGCGCTCGGCTTCGCGGCTGGCGATGCCGGCATCGAGCTGGTCCAGCTTCGAGCGAAACTCCGTCAGTTCGCCCTCCATCATGTGCTGCTCGACCGCCTCTCGCCGGGCATCCTGCACCTCGTCGACTGGCGTCAGTGTCGGCACGGCGCTGTCCGACGCGAGCGCGCCCAGCAGCGCCGAGGCCCTGCGCTGCGCGTAACGGGCATCGCGCAGTTCAGTTTGCAATCGTTTGGTGTCTGCCTGTGCCGCCGTCGGATCCAGCTCGATCAGCAGATCCCCGCGCCGGACTTCCTGGCCTTCGCGCACGTGAAGGCCCTGAACGACCGATGTCTCCAGTGGCTGGACCACCTTGGTGCGGTTGTTCGGAATGATCTTGCCCTGGGCGACGGCGACCACTTCGACCCTACCGAAGATCGACCACGCCAGCGCGATGACGGCGAAGGCCACGATCAGCCACATGGCGATGCGGGGGGATGGATGGATCGGCGTCTCCTGCAGCGACAGCGCCGCGGGAAGGAACTGGAGTTCGTGGCGGGTTCTGGCGGCCGGCTCCATTTCCCTGCGGCGCGCCCAGGCGTGGCCGAAGACGTCCCGGTAGCGGCGAAACAGGTCGCCGAAGGCCTCTTTGCGTGCATCGATGTTCATCGCTGATTACCCCTGCTGCATCCGCAACAGGCGGGCGTAGTGCCCCGCCTGATGGGCGGCCAGTTCCGCCGGTGTGCCCTGTTCGACGATCTGGCCGCGGTCGAGGACGACGATGCGGTCGGCATTGCGCACCGCCGACAGCCGGTGGGCGATGATGATGACGGTGCGCCCGGTGCAGATCGCCTGCATGTTGTTCTGGATGATGCGTTCGGACTCATAGTCCAACGCGCTGGTGGCTTCGTCGAAGATCAGGATGCGGGGATTGGTGATCAGCGCGCGCGCGATGGCGATGCGCTGGCGCTGTCCGCCGGAGAGGGTCGCGCCCTGTTCGCCGACGACGGTGTCGTACCCTTCCGGCAGTTCGAGGATGAATTCGTGGGCGCCGGCGAGCTTCGCCGCCTGCATCACGGCTTCGATCGGTGCGCCGGGGTCGGCCAGCGCGATGTTCTCGCGGATCGTGCGGTTGAACAGGCGGTTTTCCTGCAGTACCACGCCGATCTGGCGACGCAGCGACGCGGGGTCGGCGAGCGCGAGGTCGATGCCGTCGATCAGCACCCGACCGCGCTCGGGCACGTACAGACGCTGGACCAGCCGCGTCAGCGTGCTCTTGCCGGAACCGGAGCGGCCGACGATGCCGACGACCTCGCCGGGCGCGATGCACAGGCTGACATCGCGCAGCACTTCGGAACCGTCGGGCCGGTAGCGGAAGCCGACCCGGTCGAACTCGATCCGCCCGCGCAATGCCGGCAGCGCACTGCGGTTGGCGCTCGCCAGTTCGGTGCGACTGTTGAGGATGTCGCCGAGGCGCTGGATCGAGATGCCGGTCTGCTGGAAGTCGGTCCACAGCTGGGCCAGACGCATGATCGGCTGCGACACCCGGCCGGCGAGCATGTTGAACGCCACCAGCTGGCCCACCGTCAGCTGGCCGTCCATCACCAGCTTGGCGCCGAACCACAGCGTGGCCGCCGTCACCAGCTTGCCGACCAGCCCGACGCTTTCGCGGGCGAAGGTACCCAGCGTCGCCGTTCTGAATCCCGACGCGGTGTAGCCCGCCAGCTGGTTGTCCCAGTTCCGCTGCATCTGCGGTTCGACGGCCATCGCCTTCAGCGTGTCGATCGACGAGACGCTCTCGACCAGGAACGCCTGGTTCTCGGCACCGCGCTGGAATTTTTCGTTCAGGCGCGCCCGCAGCGGCGGTGTGACGAGGACGGACAGCAGTACGTACAGCGGAATCGACAGGACGACGATCAGCGTCAGCCAGCCGCTGTAGAGCAGCATGACGGCGATGAAGACGACCGAGAACAACACGTCCAGCACCAGCGTGATCGCGTTGCCGGTCAGGAAGTTGCGGATGTTCTCCAGCTCGCGGACGCGCGCCACCGAATCGCCGACGCGACGGGCCTGGAAATAGGCCAGCGGCAGCGCCAGCAGATGGCGGTAGAGCCGCGAGCCGAGTTCGACGTCGATGCGGCTGGTGGTGTGCGCGAAGACGTAACTGCGCAGGCCGCTCAGCACCGACTCGAAAATCGAAACGACCAGCAGGCCGAACACGATGACATCGAGCGTCGAGTAGCCGCGGTGCACCAGCACCTTGTCCATGACGACCTGGAAAAACAGCGGCGTCACCAGCGCGAACAGCTGCAGCGCGAACGAGACCGCCAGCACTTCGCCGAGCAGCTTCCGGTACTTGACCAGCGCCGGGATGAACCAGGTGAAGTCGAACTTGGCGAGATCGCCGGCAATCGAGGCGCGCGACGTGAACAGCAGCAGCGTGCCGGACCACCGTTCCTGCAGCTCCGCGACCGGTTTCAACTCGGGGCGACCGACGCGCGGGTCGTGGATCAGCACCCTGTCGGCATCGGCGCGGGCAATGATGAAGAAGCTGCCGTCGTGCGCCTGCGCCACGGCAGGCAACGGCACGCGATCCAGGCGGGAGTGATCGCTGCGGACGCTTTTGGCCGTCAGCCCCAGTTTCCTGGCCGCCAGCAGGATATCGGAGACGGCGAAGGGTTCGCCGTTGCGCTGGAATTCGTGCGCCAGCTGCGCCGGTTCGGCCGCGATCTGGTGATAGCGGGCGAGCATGGCCAGACAGGCCAGCCCGGTATCGGTCTCATGCTCGGCGGAGCTGCTCGACTCGCCTAGCGGCTCCGCTTCCTCATTGGTTCCACCCACAGCCTGTTGCTTTTGATCCTGCTCTTCCATGAATTCCACTCGGGCACGCGAAAGCACCTCCCGGCGTTGGACGGGAAGTGGATGATTGAGAATCGATTTTTGAGTATTCGATCGAAGAGAAGCGTTTCACGCTTCGGAGAGGTGATCCCCACAGCCATCCATGACATCCGACGTCAGAATCCTTTGATAAAGGCGCCAGTTCATCTGGCGCTCGTCAGGGCGCAGCGATCATTGCCGGCGGTATTGGAAAAGTCAATTTGGCCGGAACGGAGACTCGAACTCTTTGTGAACTGCGTCCCAGACACCCCTCCTCGGTACAGACAGCTTCGGCACCCCGACATGGCTGATTTTCACGATGTTAGATTTTTTGATAGTATTCCTAACATCCGGAGATCAGCATGAACACCGCCCAAGCCATTCGAGAACGCATCACCGTACAAGCTGCCGGTGAGCCCTTTACGCCAGCCCTGTTCGCGGGGCTGGGCTCGCGAGCGGCCATCGATCAGACCCTGATGCGGCTCACGCAAGCCGGCCGAATCGAACGTATAGGCCACGGCCTGTATATCGTGCCCAAAGCGGCACGCTTCGGCGTGAAGTCCATGCCTGCGCCTGAGAAAGTGGCACAGACGTTGGCGGCGAGCCAGGGTGCTGCCATCGAGGTGCATGGAGCAGAGGCTGCTCGACGGTTTGGTTTTTCAACACAGGTACCGGCGCAACCGGTGTTCTATACCTCTGGGTCGTCGCGCACGGTTCGACTGGGAAAGATGGTCGTGCGGTTACAACACGTGGCACCGCGCAAGCTGGCTCTGGCGGGGCGGCCCGCCGGACAGGCGCTGTCCGCACTCTGGTATCTGGGTCGGCACCAGGTCACGCCCGCCACCTTCCGACGCATCGCGAAGAAGTTGCCTCGCACCGAGTTCGAGGCACTGTGCAACGCGAAAGCCGTGATGCCAACCTGGATGGTAACGGCGCTGGCTGACTATGAACGCAGTGAAGCCATGCATGACTGAGGACACAGAACACTATTTCGATCTCTCCCCGGCGGAACAGGCCGAGCTGCTGCATGGCCTGGCGTCAGTACTGGGACGCCGCGCTGAAATCCTGGAAAAGGACATCTGGCTGTGCCAAGTGCTGGGAATATTGTTCAGCCTGCCATGCCGCAAACCGATGGCCTTCAAGGGCGGCACATCGCTGTCCAAGGTCTATCAGGCAATCGAACGTTTTTCCGAGGACATCGACGTCACGGTCGACTACCGCAGCCTGATCGATGACGTGCCCGAGTTGGTGACGCTTGGCAGCAAGCAGCGTCGACGGCTATCCGACAGGCTCAAGGCAGCACTGGTACAGCATGTAACCGGAGAGCTGGTGCCAGCATTGCACCAGGCACTGGAGCAAGCATTACCGGAGCGGGAGATCGCGATCGAAGTCAGCGAGGATGCGGAAAAACTCTGGCTCTACTATCCGAGCGCCGTGGAGAACGTGGACACCTACCTGCGGCCGAGCGTGCTGATCGAGTTCGGGGGTCGCAACGCGACCTTGCCGCAAGAAACGCTGACCATCGTGCCGGACGTGGCCTCGCATGTGCCAGATCTGGCGTTTCCGAGCGCGGCAGTCACCGTGCTGTCGCCCATGCGCACCTTCTGGGAAAAAGCGACGCTGATCCATGTCGAGTGCCACCGCCCCACGTTGCGACAGGGAGCCGAGAGGTTATCGCGGCACTGGTATGACCTGGCACGGCTGGCTGACCACGACGTGGGCCGCAATGCCGTATCCGACACCGAATTACTGATCGATGTACTGAACATCAAGAAGACGTTCTATCGCAGCAGCCACAGCCATTACGACCGTTGTTCGACGGGCCAGATGAAGCTGGTCCCCAAGCCTGCACTGCTCGACGCGCTGCGGGAGGACTACCGGGCGATGCTGACCGCACGGATGTTCTACGGCGAAACACTGCCCTTCGATCACATCATTGAACGCCTGGCTGCGCTGGAGCAGGAAATCAACCGGGAACGATGAGCACGACGGGAAGCAGACAGGAGTCGTGCTCTTCCGGACTATTTCTGTGGCGGCTCCCAACTGCCGACTCTGACATCAGGCGATGCCGTCAGCCCGCCGAGCCGCACCACCTGCACTTCCGGGTCGCGGCTGGCGCCGGCCTCATGCAGTCGGCGCAGATAGTCGTCCCACCACGCCTCGCGGTTGTCGCACAGCTCGCGCAGATAGCTCCACGAGTAGATGCCGGTGTCGTGGCCGTCGCTGAAGGTGAACTGCACGGCGTAGTTGCCGAC